>NZ_SGWE01000001.1:65000-337157 GCF_013337115.1 Deinococcus sp. JMULE3 | reverse complement strand
CGGTCAGGCCACCTACGCCTACGAGTACCGGCTGCCCGAGGCGCCCACCTACGGCTTCGTGCTGGGGGCCGCCATCGCGCACGGCCGCGTGACGCGCATCGACACCGCGCGGGCCGAGGCGGCGCCTGGCGTGCTGCTGGTCCTCACGCACGAGAACATGCCCGCCCAGGCAAAGAGCGACACGCCGGTCCCGCAGCAGACCGAGGCGTCCCCGCAGCTGAGCGGTCCCGAGGTCCGGCACTACCATCAGGCGGTCGCGTTCGTGGTCGCCGAGACCTTCGAGCAGGCCCGCGCCGCCGCGCACCTGATCGAGGTGGAGTACGAGGTGACCCCCGGGCAGTTCACGCTGGCCGACACGGTGGACAGCGGCAAGGAACCCAAGGACGCCGTGGACAGCGTCGTGGGGGACTTCGACTCCGCCTTCGCGGACGCGGCGGTCAGCGTGGACCTGACCTTCACCACGCCCGACCAGTCGCAGGCGCCCATGGAGCCGCACGCGACCATCGCGCAGTGGGACGGCGACCAGCTGACCGTGCACACCGCGCATCAGGTGGTGCACTGGGTGCGGCGCGGGCTGGCGCTGACGCTGAACGTCCCGCAGAAGGACGTGCGGGTCGTCGCGGCGTTCGTGGGCGGGGGCTTCGGCACGAAACTGCTGTTCTTCTCCGACGCGGTGCTGTCGGCGGCCGCCGCCCGGATGCTGGGCCGCCCGGTCAAGACCACGCTGCAGCGCCCGCTGATCTTCAACAACACCTCGCACCGCTCAGCGACCATCCAGCGCGTCCGGCTGGGCGCCGACGCGGACGGCACGCTGCACGCCGTTGGGCACGACACCTGGACCGGGAACCTGCCCGGCGGGGACAGCGAACCCGCCTGCGAGCAGACGAAGTACCTGTACGGCGGCGAGCACCGTCAGATCCGCACGCGTCAGAGCGAACTGGACCTGCCGCCGGGCGCGAGCATGCGCGCCCCCGGCGAGGCGGTCGGGATGCTCGCCATTGAGGGCGCGATGGACGAACTCGCCGAGAAACTGGGCCTGGACCCGGTCGAACTGCGCCTGCACAACGACGTGCAGTTCGACCCCGAGAAGGGACCCAAACGGCCCTTCTCGTCCCGTCGGCTGGCGGCGGCCCTGCGGACCGGCGCGAAGGCCTTCGGCTGGGACGACCGGCCCCGCGCGCCCCGCGAACGGCAGGACGGCGAGTGGCTGATCGGGTACGGCGTGGCGTCGGCGTTCCGCACGAACCTCGTCAAGCCGTCCGGCGCGACCGTCCGCCTGAACCCCGGCGGCACCCTGACCGTCGAGACGCAGATGACCGACATCGGCACCGGCAGCTACACCGTGCTGGGGCAGGTCGCCGCCGAGATGCTGGGCCTGGACCTGCAGCAGGTCGAGGTGAAACTGGGCGACTCCGACTTCCCCGCCTCCAGCGGGTCCGGCGGTTCGTGGGGCGCGAACAGCAGTTCCGCCGGGGTGTACGCCGCGTGTGACGAACTGCGGCGGGACCTGGCGCAGAAGGCCGGGTACCAGCACGCCAGCGCGGTGTTCCGCGGCGGGAAGGTCTGGCAGGGGGCCGAGTGCACCGACCTGAGCGACCTGGCCGGGAAAGAGGGCGTGGAGGCCACGGCCCGCATGACCTACGGCGACCTGACCGAGCAGTTCATGCAGGCGGGCTTCGGCGCGCACTTCGTCGAGGTCGGCGTGAACGCCCACACCGGCGAGGTCCGTGTGCGCCGCGCGCTGAGCGTCGTCGCGGCCGGACGGATCCTGAACCCGGTCACGGCGCGCAGCCAGTGCCTGGGCGGCATGACCATGGGCATCGGCAGCGCCCTGATGGAGGCCCTGCACGTGGACCACGACCTGGGCCTGTTCGTGAACCACGACCTGGGCGAGTACCACGTGCCGGTCCACGCGGACATCCCCGACCTGGACGTGATCTTCCTGGATGAACTCGACGACCAGTCCAGCCCGCTGCGCGCCAAGGGCGTCGGGGAACTGGGCATCAGCGGGGTGGGCGCGGCGGTCGCGAACGCCGTGTACAACGCCAGCGGCGTGCGCGTCCGCGACTTCCCGATCACGCTGGACAAGATCCTGGCCGGCTGGGACGCGTAGGCCCCTCCCCTCCCGCGTTCAGCGGGTCGCGTCGGCAGCGGCGCGGCCCGCCACGCGCCCGCTGAACAGGCACCCGCCCAGGAAGGTGCCTTCCAGCGCGCGGTAGCCGTGGTACCCGCCGCCGCCGAAGCCCGCGACCTCCCCGGCGGCGTACAGGCCGGGCATGACCTCGCCGCCGCCGCGCAGGACCCGGCCCTGTAGGTCGGTCTCCAGGCCGCCCAGGGACTTGCGGGTCAGGACGTTCAGTTTCACGGCGATCAGCGGTCCGTCCGCCGGGTCGAGGATCGGCGCGGGTTTCGCCACGCGGATCAGCCGCTCGTTCAGGAAGGCGCGCGCACCCCGGATGACCGCCAGTTGCGGGTCCTTCCCGGCCGGGTTGCGCAGCTGCAGGTCGCGGTCCATGACCTCGGTCTGCACGGTCGCGAGGTCCACGGGGTGGTCGGGCGTCAGGGCGGTCATGCCCGCCACGAGCTCCGCGAGGGTGTCCCGCACCACGAAGTCCGGCCCGTGGTCCATGAACGCCTGCACCGGGGGCTGCACGGCCTTCCCGGCGCGGCGCAGGGTCAGGCGCAGGTCCTTGCCGGTCAGGTCCGGGTTCTGTTCGCTGCCGCTCAGGGCGAACTCGCGTTTGATGACGGCGCGGTTGAGCAGGAACCAGGTGTGCGGGTAGCCGCTGCGGGTGATGTGCGCCAGGGTATCCAGGCTGCTGCCGCCCGGAATGTGCGGGTAGGGCAGGCGGCGCCCGGTGGGGTCGAGCCACAGGCTGCTGGGTCCGGGCAGGATGCGGATGCCGTGGTTCTCCCAGACGGGGTTCCAGTTGCGCAGGCCCTCGGTGTAGTGCCACATGCGGTCGGCGTTGATGAGGTTCGCCCCGGCGGCGTGCGCGGCCTGCTGCATGAAGCCGTCCACGTGGGCGGGCACGCCGCTGACCATGAAGGCCGGGGCGGGGCCCAGCCGCTCGGCGGGCCAGTGGCGGCGCACGAGGTCGTGGTTCCCGCCGATGCCGCCGCTGGTGAGGATCACGGCCTGCGCGCCGAATTCGAAGTCGCCGGTCACGACGCGGCTGCTGCGCTCCCCGCGCGCGGCGCTGGTGGGTTCGAGGATCTCGCCGTGCACGCCGGTCACGGCTGCGCCGCTGAGGGTCAGGCCGGTGACGCGGTGCCGGAACGCGAAGCTCAGGCGGCCGGTGCGGGCGTGCTCGCGGGCGCGCCGCTCGAAAGGTTCCAGGACGCCGGGGCCGGTACCCCAGGTCAGGTGGAAGCGGGGGACGCTGTTGCCGGGCGCACCCGCCCCGGCCCCGCCCCGCTCGGCCCAGCCGACCGCCGGGAACCAGCGCAGGCCCAGCCCGCGCAGCCAGGCGCGTTTCTCCCCGGCAGCGAAGTTCAGGTACGCGTCGGCCCACTGCCGGGGCCAGTGGTCCTCGGGGCGGTCGAAGGCGGCGGTGGTCTGCCAGTCGCGCCGCGCGAGGTCCAGCGAGTCGCGGATGCCCAGGCGGCGTTGCTCGGGCGAGTCGATCAGGAACAGGCCGCCCAGGGACCAGAAGGCCTGCCCGCCGAGGTTCTGTTCGCCTTCCTGGTCGAGGATCAGGACGCGCCGTCCGGCGTCCGCGAGTTCGGTCGCGGCGACCAGTCCGGCCAATCCGGCGCCCACCACGATCACGTCTGCCTGCGCTGTCGTCATGACCTATTTAATAGGTCGCCGCGAGGGGCCGTCAAGGGGGGCAGTATGCTGAGGGGCATGACCGGCCCGCACCCCGCCCCACCCGGCCGCGCGCAGCAGGCCCAGACCCACCTCCTCGCCCTGATCCGCGACCAGCACCTGCCCCCCGGCACGCCCCTGCCGTCCGAGGGCCAGCTCAGCGCGCAGCTCGGCATCAGCCGCGGCATGATCCGCGAGGCCTACCGCGCCCTGGCCGCACGCGGCGTCGTGAGCGTCGCCAACGGCCGCGCCCCCCGCGTCGCCGCGCCCGACCCGGCCCCCCTGACCGAGGTGCTGGACCACGCGCTGCTCGGGCAGGCCGCCAGCGCCACGCAGATCCTGGAGGTCCGCCGCGCCCTGGAACTCCAGGTCGCCGCGCAGGCCGCCGCGCACCGCACCGGCGCCCAGGCCGCCGCGCTACGGGCCAGCGTCAGCGCCATGCAGGCCGCCGGGCCGGGCACCGACGCCTTCATCGAACACGACCTGCACTTCCACACGCTGCTCGCCGGGGCGACCGGCAACCCGCTGCACGGCGTGCTCGTCGGCGCGCTGCACGCCCTGCTGGCCCGCTCGATCCGCAGCGGACTCCCCCACTACGCCGACCCCGCCCACTTCGGCGCGCTGGTGGACGTCCACGACCGCCTCGCCCGCGCCGTGGAACGCCGCGACCCGCAGGCGGCCGCCGAGATCACCCGCGAGCACTTCGCCCTGGCGGAACTGGCCGTCAGCCTCGCAGAACAGCGCCAGCCCGAATGAGGCTGGCGCTGTGCAGCTGCCCCCCCCGGCTTCAGGTGTACTTGAGGGCCTCCATGAGTTCCTCGATGATCTCGTCGCTGTCGCCGCGCTGGGCGGCGGTGGCGACGTGGGCCTGCAGGTGGCCGCGCAGCACGACTTCCCCGGCGCCGCTCAGCGCGCCCTGCACGGCCTTGATCTGCCGCAGGACGTCCACGCAGTACGCGTCGGGGTCGTCCAGCATCCGCACGATGCTCTCGAGGTGCCCGCGCGCGATGTTCAGGCGGCGGGCGGCCCGCTTGCGGGCGTCCTCGGGCATGCACAGGTGCGTGGGCTCGGCGTGACAGGCGGCGGGCATGTCAGGCGCGGACCTGGGCGCTGTATCCTTCCTCGGTGACGGCGTGGACGAGCGCCTGGGGATCGGCGTCGCCGGTGACGGTGGCCTGCCCGGCGGCGCGGTCCACCTGGACGGTCTGCACGCCGGGCACCTGCTCCAGCGCTTCGCGGACGGCCTTCTCGCAGTGGCCGCAGGTCATGCCGGTGACGGTCAGTTCGGTGGTCATGGCTGCATCGTAGACCCCCTGGGGGGGAGGTCAAGAAAAAGTGTCGTCCGCCTGAACTTGGTACAATGTTAAAAAGGTGTCCAGTGAGGCAATCTGGTAGGCACGGTCATGCCCGCCAGTTTCACATCCCCCCCAGGGGGTCAGGAGCTCCGCTCGGGCGTGACGTCCGTGTCGCCCGCCGCCCGGGCTGGCGTGCCGACTGCACGCCACCCATCCCACTGCCTGCTGTAGATGCAGTGCTGCGCGCCTCAGACGCGCGGGTTCAGCGCTGCGTCCCGCTCCACCGGAGTACAGCCGTGCCTGGAAGGCCCCTCGGCCTGCTCCTCGCCCCCGGCACCGGACGGTCGTCCAATCTTGCCAGACGTCGCGCGGGGCCTCTTGTGTAACCCACCGGCTCACGGCGCCCGGTGGTGGACGGGCAGTCGGTCTTTTTCGGCGCCTGGTGAACCGTAGCGCCGCCGCCTTAACCCCCAAATCATGAACACCTCATGGAGCCCGAGGTCTTCATCTGGCCGTCATGTGCCGGAAATGTGTGAACGTCCGGGCGACACTCCTGCTAGAACGGAGCCTGATCCGCCGGTCAGATCCTTCATCGTTGAATACGTCTTCATGAAGATCCGCTCAAGCCTGTACACTCAGCGACACGCACCACACAAGGAGACACCATCATGCGTAGAACCCTCACCTGCGCCGCCCTCACCCTGAGCCTCCTCGCCGCCTGCGGCACCACCAGTGCCCCGCAGACCCAGGCCGCGCGCCCCGCCACGCTGCTGACCGTCACGGTGGACGCCAGCGTCAGCGACGCCGCGCTGGTGCAGAAGTACGGCGGCAGCGTGCAGCTGCGCACCGACACCTTCGCCGTGATCGGCAACCCCCGCAGCCTGAGCGTCAGCGGCGCCGACAGTCAGACCGAGACCAACGCCCAGGTCGTGCATGACCCCAGCGCCCTGTCGGCCGTCGTCAAGGCCATCTGGCCCGTGGCGATCAGTGACTGGAGCGCCGTGAACAGCTACGCGGCCAGCGACTTCCACGCCATGGCCAGCCACACCGATCAGCTGTGGAGCGGCGGCACCTTCCTGCCCTTCAGCGGCAACAGCGCCGCCTTCGGGAACGTGGCCCTGGACCGCGCGCACCTCGCGGCCAGCGGCGGGCGCAGCGCCACCATCGCCGTCATCGACGGCCCCATGGACGTCACCCACAGCGCCCTGCGCGCCTCGCTGACCTCCCAGAGCGACTGGCGTGACTTCGCGAACGACGACGCCACGCCCGCCCTGACCGGCGCCGAGAGCGGCGCCATCTACGGCCACGCCACCGCCGTCGCGGGCATGGCCCTGCAGGTCGCGCCCTTCGCGAAGATCATGCCCGTGCAGGTGCTCGACGCCAGCGGCAGCGGCGACCTGCTGAACCTCGCCTCCGGCATCGTGTGGGCCGTCAACCACGGCGCGGACGTCATCAACCTCAGCCTGGGCACCACCAGCCAGTCCCCGGCCGTCCAGCAGGCCCTGCAGTACGCCAGCCAGAAGGGCGTCATGGTCGCGGCGGCCTCCGGCAACGACGCGGCGGGCAGCATGCTGTACCCCGCCTCGCTGATCGCGCAGGACAACCTGGGCGTCGCGGTGGGCAGCGTCACCGCCGGCGGTCAGGTCAGCTCCTTCAGCTCCACCGGCCCGCAGGCGATGACCTTCGCCCCCGGCGAGGACGTGTTCACGCTGTTCCCCGGCAACCGCGCCGCGCAGTGGTCCGGCACCTCGCTGGCCGCGCCGGTCGTCGCCGGTCAGCTCGCGTACCTGAGCGCCCAGGGCCTGAGCGTCAGCGGCGCCTACGCCGCCGTGCGCAGCGCAGGCACGCCCATGACCGGCGCGTGGTCCACGGTCAACTTCGGCACAATTGAGTAAGCTCAACGCATGCTCGACCCAGCGGCAGACTTCGAGCAGCTGATCCGGGTCATCCAGTCCGGTGATCAAGACGCAGCTGCTCAGGCCATCCAGCATCACGACTTCTCCCCCCTGGGTCCGGAACACCGGTTCTACGCCCACGCCCTGCTGCACTACTTCGCCCACCGCCACCAGCCGGCGGCCAGGGACGCCGAACAGGCCGCGTCCCTGGCGCTGATCGCCCAGAACACCGAGCTGCACGCCAGCGCGCTGATCCTGCTGGGCACCTGCAACGCCATCCTGTTCGACACGGACGCCGCCACCGGGTCGTTCCGGCGGGCACTGGAGGTCTTCGAACGCCGGGAGGACCACGCGGGCCGCGCGCGCGCGCTGGTCAGCCTGGCGAACATCCACGCCCTGCGCGGCGAGAACGTCCAGGCGCTGAACTTCGCGCAGGAGGCCCTGAACGCCCTGAACACCCCCGGCACGGTCGATCACGGGGCGGGGCTGACCATCACCATCAACAACGTGCTCGGGATGGTGTACTTCCACCTGGAGGCCTTCGAGACCGCCGAACGGTACTTCCGGACCTGCGCCAGCCTCACCCTGGCGCAGGGCAACCCCACCGCGTACGTGACCGCCACCGTGAACCTGCTCGAATGCGTCTCGCGGGACGGGCGCAACGAGGAGGCCTGCCGGGAGATCGCGCGGCTGATCGACCAGCCGGAGTACCGGGCGCTGATCACGCCGCACGCCCTGAACACCGCCGGGGAGATCACGCTGCGCGCCGGGCAGACGGCGCAGGCCGTGACGCACCTGCAGGCGGCCCGGCAGATGGGCCTGGACTCGGGCGACCTCGAGGAATACTGCCGCGCGATCATCCTGCTGGCGCAGGTGGACGGGCAGCCGGTCACGGCCGACGACATCCGCGAGGTGATCCGCATCAGCGAGACCGACTCGCGCAGCGACCTGCTCGAACAGGGCCTGCAGACGGCCGTGCAGTTCGGTGGCTTCAGCGAGGGGCAGAAGGTCGGCGAGTTCTACCCGCTGCTCGTGAAGGTCATGCAGCACCGCGCGGTGACGCTGCGCGAGCAGACCATCCAGGAACTGACCAAGAAGGCCGAACTGGACAACGCCCGGCGCCTGGCCGAGTACGAGCAGCAGCTGCGCCTCTCGGCCGAGGAGACCGTGCAGCGTCAGGTCGAGGAACTCGAACGGGGGCGGCTCTCGGACGTCCTGACCGGGCTGCCCAACCGCATCATGCTCATGGCGCAGCTGCTGCAGCAGACGCAGTCCGGCGCGCCGTTCCTGCTCGCGACGCTGGACGTCAACCGCTTCCAGCTGGTGAACGACATGTACGGCCACGACCTGGCCGACGAACTGCTGTGCGTGCTGGCCCGGCGGCTGCAGGGGGCGCTGCGGGCCGGGGACCTCGTCGCGCGGGTCGGCGGGGACGAGTTCGCGCTGCTGCTCGCCCCGACCGGGGACGCCGGGGCGCAGCTCGGACAGGTGCTGTCGGTCGCGGCGCAACCCGTATCGCTGGGCGGGCAGTCGGTGCGGGTGTCGGTGTCCGCCGGGGCCGCCCTGTGGCCGCAGGACGCCAGCAGCGCCGAGGGCCTGCGCCGCGCCTCCGAACTGGCGCTGTTCGACGCCAAGGCGCAGGCGGAGACCGTGCGGTTCTTCGACCCGCGCGAGCACGCCCACGCCGGACTGGAAAGCGGGCTGGCCCACGCCCTGACCCGCGGGGAGTACCAGCTGCACTACCAGCCGCTGGTGGACACCCGGCAGCGGCGGATCGTGAGTGCCGAGGCGCTGCTGCGCTGGAACAGCGCCGAGCACGGCCTGCAGTCCCCGGCGACGTTCATGCCGATCCTGGAACGCGGGGATCACATCGTGGAGGTCGGCGCCTGGGTGCTGCGCGAGGCCTGCCGCGCCGCGAGCGGGTGGGGCGACGTGCGGGTCGCGGTGAACCTCTCGGCGCGGCAGTTCGCCAGCCCGCAGCTGCTCGACACGGTCCGTCAGGCGCTGCGGGACTCCGGACTGAGACCGCAGCAGCTGGAACTGGAGATCACCGAGACGCTGATGATGCTCAATCCGGACCGGACCGAACGGGTCCTGAAGGACCTGCGCGCCGACGGGGTGCGGGTCATGCTGGACGACTTCGGCACCGGGTACAGCAGCCTGGCGTACCTGTCGCGTTTCCCGCTGAGCGGCCTGAAGATCGACCGGTCGTTCGTGCGGCAGATGGTGAACGCCCCGCACGGCCCGAGCGCGGCGATCGTCCGGGCGATGGTCAGTCTCAGCCGCGACCTGGGTCTGGAACTGGTCGCCGAGGGCATCGAGACCGCGCAGGATCTCGACGCGGTCACGGGCGAGGGCATCTGCATCGTGCAGGGGTACCACTTCGCGCGGCCCCTGCCGGACTGGCGGCCGCCCGGTCACGGCTGACGCGCGGACCTGCTGGCGCTACGCGTTCAGCAGGGACCGGGCGGTGCTCTCGTCGATGATCAGGGTGGTCATGAGTTCCCCGGCCAGCGCGGCGCGCAGCGCGTCGACCTTGCCCAGGCCGCTGGCGACGCAGATGGCGTGCTGCGCGCGGCGGGTCAGACCCAGGTCGGGGCCGCTGCTGCGGGCGTTGATGGGCAGGCCGGCAAAGCTGCCGTCCCCGCGGAAGAACACGGTGGCGATGTCCCCCGCGACACCCTGCGCGCGCAGCTGATCGAGGTCCGTCTCGTCGAGGTACCCGGCGGCGTACACGTGGCTGGGCACCTGCGCGCTGGCCGCGCCGACGGAGTACAGCAGCACGTCCGCCCGCTCCTGCAGGTCCAGGACGTGGCGGACGCTGCGTTCGCGCCACATGGCGGCGCGGGTGGCGGGGTCGTCGAAGAAGGTCGGGACCGGGAAGAGGTGGGCGCGGGCGCCGTAGTTCGCGGCGAAGCGGGTGATGGTGTCGGTCACGAAGCCGCTCAGGAAGTCCAGGGCGTTGGCGCTGCCGTTGAGCTGCACGACCTGCAGGCCCTCGAGGGGGCGGGGCGTCAGCGCGCGGGAGACGGCGTCGACGGTGGTGCCCCAGGCGAGGCCGACGGTCTGTCCGGGGCGCAGGAGCTGCCCGAGGTGCCGCGCGGCGGCCACCGCGACCCGGTCGAGCCAGGCGCTCTCGGGGCTGCCGGGGGGGACGCTGACGACCTGCGGGGTCAGGAAGGGGTAGCGGGCGCGCAGCTGCGCCTCGAGGCTCTGCGGCCCGGCCTGCGGGTCGTGGATGCGGATCTCGACGAGGCCGGTGCGGCGCGCCAGGGTCAGGAGGCGGCTGACCTTGGGGCGGGACAGGCCGAGTTCGCGGGCGATGGCGTCGGTGGTGAGGCCCTGGTGGTAGTAGAGGCGGGCGACCTGCACGGCCTGCGCGGCGGTGTCGTCCGGGGTGGGGTCGGTCACGACCACGAGCATACTCCACGCCCACAGCGCTGAACATCTGTTCATGGAGTGTTGACGGCTGTTCAGCCCCGGGGCAATGATGGGCGGGACCGCCCCACCCCCGCCCCCACCCCCACAGAGGTTCCCCGCATGCCCGAGCAGTTCATCCTCGCCCTGGACCAGGGCACCACCAGCAGCCGCGCCATCGTCTTCGACCGCCAGGGTCAGGTGCGCGCCCGCGCGCAGAAGGAATTCACGCAGCACTTCCCCCGGCCCGGCCTCGTGGAGCACGACGCGAACGAGATCTGGGGCACGCAGATCGGCGTGGCGCAGGAGGCCATCACCCGCGCGGGCATCCGCGCCTCGGACGTCGCCGCGATCGGCATCACCAACCAGCGCGAGACGACCCTGATCTGGGACCGCCGCACCGGGCAGCCCATCCACCACGCCATCGTGTGGCAGGACCGCCGCACCGCGCCGTACTGCGACGAGATCCGCGCGGCGCACGAGGCGACCTTCCAGGCCAGGACCGGGCTGGTCCTCGACGCGTACTTCAGCGGCACGAAGGTCCGGTGGCTGCTCGACCACGTGCCCGGCGCCCGCGAACGCGCGGAGCGGGGCGAACTGGCGTTCGGAACCATCGACTCGTGGCTGGTGTACAACCTCACGGGGGGCGAACTGCACGTCACGGACGCCACGAACGCCAGCCGCACGCTGCTGTTCAACATCCACACCGGCGACTGGGACGACGAACTGCTGACCATCCTGAACGTGCCGCGCAGCGTGCTGCCGCAGGTGCGGAATTCCTCGGAGGTGTACGGGCAGACCGCCGAGGGGCTGCTCGGGGCGCGCATCCCGATCGCGGGCATCGGCGGGGACCAGCAGGCCGCGACGTTCGGGCAGGCGTGCCTGGAACCCGGCATGGCGAAGAACACCTACGGCACCGGCTGCTTCATGCTCATGAACACGGGAACCGAGGCGGTGCCCAGCCAGAACAAGCTGCTGACCACCGTCGCGTGGCAGCTGGGCGGGCAGCGCACCTACGCGCTGGAGGGCAGCGTGTTCATCGCGGGCGCCGTGGTGCAGTGGCTGCGCGACGGCCTGAACCTGATCCGCGACAGCAGCGAGGTCGAGGCGCTGGCCCGCTCGGTGGGCAGCAGCGAGGGCGTGATGCTCGTCCCGGCGTTCGTGGGGCTGGGCGCGCCGTACTGGGACCCGTACGCGCGCGGCACATTGATCGGCCTGACGCGCGGCACGACCAAGGCGCACGTGGCCCGCGCCGCCCTGGAAAGCGTGGCGTTCCAGTCGGCCGAGCTGCTGGAGGCCATGCAGAAGGACGCCGGGCAGCCGCTGCGTGAACTGCGCGTGGACGGCGGGGCGAGCACGAACGACCTGATGATGCAGTTCCAGGCGGACATCCTGGGTGTGCCCGTGGTGCGCCCGCAGGTGACCGAGACGACCGCGCTGGGCGCGGCGTACCTGGCGGGGCTGGCGGTGGGCTTCTGGGGCAGCGTGGACGAGATCGCCGCGCAGTGGCAGGAGGGCAAGAGATTCGAGCCGCAGATGGACGTCGCCGAGCGGGAGCGCCTGATGCGCCGCTGGAAGAAGGCGGTCAGCCGCGCCCGCGACTGGGAGGACGAGCGCTGAGCGGGACCGGGCGGCGGCGCTGTGTAGTTCACGCCACTGCACAAACGTTCAAACCGTGCGAACATCCGTTCAGAGAATGTTTCCTCCTCCTCATCCCCACGGAAGGTTGACCCCATGACCCCAGACGCGCACCCCGCCAACCCGACCCCCGACCCCCGCCACGCCGCCCTGAGCGCCGCCACCACCCCCGACACCTGGGACCTCCTGGTGATCGGCGGCGGCGCCTCCGGGCTGGGCACCGCGCTGGAGGCCGCCACGCGCGGCTACCGCACCCTGCTTCTCGAAGCGCACGACTACGCCAAGGGCACCAGCAGCCGCTCGACGAAACTCGTGCACGGCGGCGTGCGCTACCTCGCGCAGGGGAACGTCTCGCTGGTGCGCGAGGCGCTGCACGAACGCGGCCTGCTGAAACAGAACGCCCCGCACCTCGTGCGCGACCTGGGCTTCCTGATCGCCGCGTACAGGTGGTGGGCCGCGCCCTTCTACGGCATCGGCCTGAAGATGTACGACCTGCTCGCCGGGAAACTGAACCTGCAGGCCAGCCGCTACGTCAACAAGACCCAGGCCCTCGAACGCACCCCCACCCTGAAGAAAGGCGCGCTGAAGGGCGGCATCCTCTACTTCGACGGGCAGTTCGACGACGCGCGACTGGCCGTGACCCTGCTGCGCACCCTGGAAAACCACGGTGGCGTCGCCCTGAACCACGCGCCCGTCGTGGACCTGATCAGGGACGGGGGCCGCGTGGTCGGCGCCCGCTTCCGCGACGACGAGACCGGCCAGGAGCACGAGGTGCGCGCCCGCGCCGTCGTGAACGCCACCGGCGTGTTCGTGGACGACGTGCGCCGCATGGAGAACCCCGCCGTCAAACCCATGCTGTCCCCCAGTCAGGGCGTGCACGTCGTCGTGGACCGCCGCTTCCTGCCCGGCGACAGCGCCATCATGGTGCCCCGCACCGACGACGGCCGCGTGCTGTTCGCCGTGCCCTGGCACGACCACGTCGTGATCGGCACCACCGACACGCCCGTCCCCGACACCAGCCTGGAACCCCGCGCGCTGCCCGAGGAGGTCGAGTTCATCCTGCGCACCGCCGCGCAGTACATGGACCCCGCCCCCACCCGCGCGGACGTCCGCAGCGTGTACGCCGGCCTGCGCCCCCTGGTGAAGGCCGCCGAGGGGACCGATACCAAGAGTCTCTCGCGCGACCACGTCATCCGCATCAGCGACGGCGGGCTGATCACCCTGACGGGCGGCAAGTGGACCACCTACCGCCGCATGGGCGAGGACACCGTCAACCGCGCCGCCGCGCAGGCCGGACTCCCGGAGCGCCTGAGCCTCACGGCGGGCCTGAAACTGCACGGCGCGACCCAGGCGGACCTCCCGGACCACTGGAAGGTGTACGGCACCGACGCCGAACGCGTCCAGGCGCTGCCCGGCGCGGACGTCACGCTGCACCCGCAACTGCCCTACACCGAGGCCGAGGTCCGCTGGGCGGCCCGCGCCGAACAGGCCCGCACCGCCGAGGACGTCCTCTCGCGCCGCCTGCGCGCCCTGCTCCTGAACGCCCAGGCCAGCATCGAGGCCGCCCCGAGGGTCGCCGCGATCCTCGCGGAGGAACTCGGCCGCGATCAGGCGTGGCAGGCGGAACAGGTCCGCGCGTACACCGACCTCGCGCAGGGCTACGTGCTGCGCTGACGCCGAATGCAGAGGGGGGCCGCCCGGCATGCCCAGGCGGCCCCCTCTCTGTGTGGTTCAGCCCTGGTCCGTTCAGCCCTGATCCGCGGGGCGGAAGCGCAGGAGGCGCAGGGCGTTCGCGGTGACGAGCGCGGTGGCGCCCGTATCGGACAGCACCGCGGGCCACAGGCCGGTGATGCCGAGCAGCGTGGTGATCAGGAACACCAGTTTCAGGCCCACCGCGAACGCGACGTTCTGCCGGATGACGCGCATCGTGGCGCGCGACAGGCGGATCAGGTCGGCCGCGCCGCTCACCTGCGGGCGCAGCAGCGCGGCGTGCGCCGTTTCCAGCGCGACGTCGGTCCCGCCGCCCATGGCGACGCCCACGTCGGCGGCGGCCAGGGCCGGGGCGTCGTTGATGCCGTCGCCGATCATGGCGACGCCGCCCTGGCGCTGCAGGTCGCGGATCAGGCGCAGTTTGTCCTCGGGGAGCAGGTCGGCGTGCACCTCAAGTCCCAGGCTGCGGGCGACGGCCTGCCCGGTGCGGGCGTTGTCGCCGGTCAGCATGACGGGCGTGACGCCCAGCGCCCGCAGGTCCTGCACGGCGGCCCGCGCGTCGGGGCGCGGTTCGTCCCGCAGGGCGATCAGGCCGAGGGCCGCGCCGTCCACGAGCAGCACGACGACCGTCTTGCCCTGGTCCTCCAGCGCGGCGATCGGCGATTCCAGCGGGCCGAGGTCGGCCTGCTGCCGGGCGTAGCGGGGCGAGGCGACGGCGACCTCGCGGCCGTCCACGTGGGCCAGCGCGGCCTGTCCGGGCAGGGCGCGGGCCGCCTCGGCGACGGGCAGCGGCGTGCCCAGCGCGGCGTGCGCGGCCAGGATGGCGCGGCCCAGCGGGTGACTGCTGCCCTGCTCGGCGGCGGCGGCCAGGGTCAGCACCTGCGCCTCGGTCTGGCCGAGCCCCGTGACGTCCGTCACCTGCGGCTGCCCGGCGGTCAGGGTGCCGGTCTTGTCGAACGCGACGGTGCGGACCGTGCCGATCGCTTCCAGGGCCGCGCCGCCCTTGATCAGCAGGCCGCGCCGGGCGCCCGCACTGACGGCACTCGTGATGGCCGCCGGGACGCTCAGGACGAGCGCGCAGGGGCAGCCGATCAGCAGCAGCGCCACGCCCTTGTACACCCACTCGGTCAGGGAGGCGCCCAGCAGCGGCGGAACGAACGCGGTCAGCGCGGCGACGAGCACCACGATGGGCGTGTACACCCGTGAGAAGCGGTCGATGAACCGCGCGACCGGCGCGCGGCTGGCCTCGGCCTGCTCGACCAGGTGGATGATCCGCGCGATGGTGTTGTCGCTCGCCTCGCGGTCCACCCGGACGCGCAGCACGCCGCCCGCGTTGACGCTGCCCGCGTACACGGGATCACCGGGTCCCTTGAACACCGGGACACTCTCGCCCGTGACGGGGGAATCGTCGAGGCTGGACTGCCCGTCCAGGATGGTGCCGTCGGCGGGGACGCGCCCGCCGGGCTGAATCTGCACGGTCTGCCCGGCGCGCAGGGCGTCGGCGGGGACTTCCAGGACCCGGTCGCCGCGCAGCAGCAGCGCGGTCTTCGGGGCGAGCGCCGCGAGCGCCTGGATGCCGCTGCGGGCGCGGCCCACCGCGACGCCCTCGAGCAGTTCCCCGACGGCGAACAGGAACACGACGACCGCCGCCTCGGCGTACTCGCCGATCAGCAGGGCGCCGACGGCGGCCAGCGTGACCAGGGTGTTGATGCTGAACGGGTCCCCGGCGCGGGCGGCGGCCACGGCCTTGCGGGCCAGCGGGGCCACGCCCAGCACGGTCGCGGCCCCGTACGCCCAGGGAGCCAGCGCGGGCGTCAGGAGCCCCAGCAGGAACGCGGCGGCGAGCAACGCGCCACTGCCCAGGACCAGCTGACCCTGCGCGGCGCGGTACCAGGGGCGCGGGGCGGGGGGAGCGCTGCCTGGACCACCGAGGGGATGAGGGATGTGCCCGAGGCCGCGCAGGGTGGCTTCCAGCGTCTGGCGGCTGGTGCGGGTCTCGTCGAGGGTCAGGGTCAGCGACTGCCGGGTGAGGTTGGTGCGGGCCTGACTCGCGCCGGGAAGCCGCTGCAAGGCACCCTCGATCTTTCGCACGCACGACGGGCAGTCCATGCCCTCGACGAAATAGTCGAGTTCGGCAGTGGTGGGGCGGGCGCTGGTCATGCCGCACGATAGCCGAAGCGCCCGCCGGTTGAATGGTCTGCAGCAACCGTTTCAGCCGGCATTCAAGTGATTCCACAACATTCGGCGTCGCCCGGTGGCCCCCACACCCTTCCGTCGCTTCGCTCCACTGCTGCGCCGCTCTGCGAGTCCCTCCCTCTCTGCTCCGCAGCTCTCCGAGTCCCACAGGGGGAGAGGGGACAACGGAAGGCAATCACGTCGCAAGCAAGTCATTTCATCCCGTATCAGCCGAGTCCAGCAGCGACACCCCGCAACGTGGGCGCGACACGCGCCGCGGACGCCGTCTGTTTCGCCCGCTGCCCGGTCCGGACGACACCTGCGCCCCGCCCCGCCCCCACACCCCGCTACACTGACCCCCATGCCCCCCGCAGCCCGCCTCGGCGATCAGCACACCTGCCCGCAGTTCAGCGGCTGGACCCCGCATGTCGGCGGCCCCATCACCGGCGGGCAGCCCACCGTCCTGATCGGCGGGCAGCCCGCCGCGCGCCTCGGGGACCCCTGCGTGTGCGCCGGACCGCCCGACACCATCACGCGCGGCAGCAGCACCGTCCGCATCGGCGGCACCCCCGCCGCGCGCATCGGGGACACCACCGCGCACGGCGGGCAGATCAGCGCCGGGTGCCCCACCGTGAACATCGGCGGCTGACCCCGGCCCCCACGGGTCACACGGACGCCGTCTGTTTCGCGGACAACCCGGAACGGCGCCGGGGTGCCAACTCCACGCCCACCCGCCTTACCCCTCCTCTGCGGGGCAGTTCTACGGGTCGCATCCGCTCGGATTGAACGGCTTTATAAGCCATTCAATCGGAGTCATCAGTCCCTCGGTCCGTCGTCAGGACGCGGCCGTGGCTGTGGCTGTGGCTGTCGGCAGCGTGAACGAGAAGGTCGCGCCCGCACCGGGCTTCCCTTCGGCGTCCACCTGCCCGCCGTGCCGCTGGATGATGCGGCGCACGTTCGCCAGTCCCACCCCGGTGCCACCGAACTCCTCGGCGCGGTGCAGGCGCTGGAACACCCCGAACAGCTTGTGGGCGTACGCCGGATCGAACCCCACGCCGTTGTCGCGGACGTTCACGCGCCACGCGCCGGGCAGCGGGTCGGCCCACACCTCGATCAGGGGGTCGGCGCGGCGCGCGGTGTACTTCACGGCGTTCGACAGCAGGTTGGTCATGACCTGCCGCATCAGCGCGGCGTCGGCCTGCACGGTCGGCAGTGGCGATACGCGCAGGTTCAGGGGGCGCCCCTCCAGTTCCGGCGCGAGGCTGACCTGCACGCCCCGCACGAGCGCCCCGAGGTCCACGTCGCTCAGGTGCAGTTCCTGCCGCGTGACGCGCGACAGGACCAGCATCGCGTCGATCAGGGCGTTCATCTGCCCGGCGGACTCGGTGATGATGTTCAGGTACCGCTCGGCCTTGGGCTGCCCGCTCAGGTCCCCCAGGGTCCGGCGCAGCAGGTCCGTGAAACCCGCGATGTGCCGCACCGGGGCGCGCAGGTCGTGACTGACCGAGTACGCGAAGGCCTCCAGTTCCTCGTTCGCGGCCTGCAGCGCGGCGTTGCTGCGCGCCGTGTCCTGCGAGGTGCGGCGCAGTTCCGTGACGCTCGCGGCGCGGTCCAGCGCGAGTTGCAGGCTGCGGGTGACGCCCTCGATCAGCGCGCGTTCCGTCGCCGTCCACGGGCGCGGGCTGTACTGCACGATCCCGAACACCCCGATGGGTTCACCGGCCTGCCGCAGCGGCACGGTCGCGGTGGACCCCACGCTGTCGGCGGCGTCCCCCAGCGCGTCGGTGGCCGGATCGTAGGTGTCCTGGTAGTACGGCAGGCCACTCTGCCAGGGAATCAGCAGGTTGCGGGCGTCCTCCAGGGGCAGCCCCCGGTCCACGGCGTCCTGCAGGTCCGGGTTGCGCAGGCTGCCCACCTGTGACCGCAGCCGCCACAGCCCGCCGTCCGGTTCGTAGTACACCGCGAATCCGGGCGGCAGCAGGCTCAGGGTGACGTCCTGCGCGCGGCGGATCAGGGCGTAGCGGTCCTCCTGCGCGCCCAGGTCCCGGCTGAGCTGCGCGAAGGCCTGCAGGGACCGCGCCTGGGCCTGCAGTTCGGCGTGCTGGCTGGCGAGGCGACGCTCGCGGGCGTCGCGGTCCATGGCCTGCGCGAGGCTGCGGCCCACCGCGCGGAACACGCTGCGTTCCCGCGCCGTCCATTCCGGGGCGCGCCGCGTGCCCATCGCCAGCAGCCCCACCGGCTGCCCCTGGTCCAGCACCGGGTACAGGGCGACCGCGCCGAACGCGTCGAGGCCCGGCACCGTGAACGGCACGTCCGTGAAGTTCGGGATGAACCGCGCCTCTCCCTCGCTGAACAGGGACGCGAGGGGACCGCCCATGATCGGCACCCCGGCCCGCAACTGCTGCGCGAGCCGCTCGGGCAGCTCGCCGTGCAGCGTCCCGGCCCGCCAGCGGTCCAGCGAGTCCGCCGGGGCGAGGTACGCGACCGTGACCTGCTCCAGCGTCGTGACGAGCACCTGCGCGGCCTGCCCGGCGAGATCCGCGACGTTCATGGAGTGCGCGGCGCGTTCCTTGAACTCCACCAGCGCGAGCAGCGTGGCGCGCTCCACGGCCAGCTGATGCGCCCGCGCGACCCGGTCGAGCGCCTGCCCGTAGGCGCGGGCGGCGCCGGTGAACACGCCGCGTTCACGGGCACTCCACGCGCGGCGGTCACGGCACCCGGCACTCAGGACCATGACCGGCCATTCCGGCGTGTGGAAGGCCTGAAGGGCCGCGACGCGGTAGGCGACGCTGGCCGGGATCCGCTGCTCGTCGGCGTTCCAGTCGTCGATGAACACGGGTCCGTCGTGCGCCTCGGCCGCGCGGAGTGCCGGGGATTCCGCGACCAGACCGTCCGGGACGGGCGCCTGAACTTCACTGGTGGCGTTGTCGGACACGAACCGGACCACCCAGCGCGTCCCGACGCACTCCAAGACACTGACCGTCACCTCCGGGATGAGGTCGCGCAGCACGTCGGACACCCGGCGGTTCAGGTCACCGAACTCCAGTGCGGACGCGAGGCGCCCGGTGACCTGCAGGAACGCCCCCACCGCCCCGTCCGAGCCGAGTTGTGGCGGGAGCGCCCCCCCGATGCGGGTCAGGCACACGTCGAGCAGGTCAGTCAGGGCTGCGGCGTCCGCACCGGGTCCCTGCACGTCCAGCGTGGCGACCGGCGCGCCGACGCGGGGCAGGGGCGTGCCACCGTCGGGCGTCCAGGGCGTGAGGTGGGCACGCAGGCCGGTGACCGGCGCGGCGTGATCCAGGGCCACCTGAAGTTCATCCAGGGTGGTGGCCCGCGTGAGGGCCCGGATCAGGTCCGTCCAGGGGGCAGCGCCGCGCTCGGTGGTCATCTCGCGCCAACGATACTGTCTGGGCGGCAGGCACGGTCCCGCGCGTGGTCGACAGGTGAAGGGCGAGCGGGGTGGAACCTCCCCGGCTGATTTCGCCCGGACCGAATCCGGCTCGCCGCCGCCAGGCGACGGGACGTGCCGGGACGCGCTATGGTGTGCCAGGAACACACCATCCGCTCTGTTCAGGGCAGAATATAGACACTATGGCCAGACCCAAGACCAAAACCGACGCGGCCCCCGCCCCCACCCCCCACCGCAGCTTCGACGCCCTGATGGCCACCGCCGCGGTCGACAGCCAGATCGAGGCGCTCGTCGAGAGCGGCGCCGATCCGCTGACCGTCGACCGCGCCCTGACCGAGGCGCTCCGCGCCGCGCAGGCCCGCTGGGGCCTGGGCCTGCACCACCTGCGCCACGAGGCGCGCCAGGACGAAGGCGACATCGTCTTCCTCGTGGACGACCGACCCGCCGCGCGCCTCAGCGAAGGCTCGGCCGCGCTGGCCGCCGCGTACGAGGCCATGCGCGCCACCGACGAACGCGGCCTGAGCCTGTGGGGCGCCCTGCCCGACGGCTGGCGCGTCCCGGGCGACACTCCCGCCGCCCGCCTGAAGGTCCTCATCGAGGACGCCCGCGACTTTGAGACGCACTGGACCGCCGCCCGCGCCGACGCCTACCACCGCACCTGGCGTCAGGGCGACACCCTGCACGTCGAGGTGACCCGCCCCGCCAGCGCCGAGGCGGCCCTGTCCGATGCCGCGTGGGACGTCATCACCAGCATCCGCGACCGCACCTTCCAGCGCGAACTGATGCGCCGCAGCGAGGAACACGGCATGCTCGGCGCGCTGCTCGGCGCGCGGCACGCCGGGGCACGCGGCAACCTGAACCTGCTGCCCGACGCGCACTTCACCGTGCAGGCCGCCGTGCACAGCGCCAGCGGCGCCGACGCCCGCAACGCCGACACGCACCGCGCCCTGCTGCGCGCCGCGACCGCCGAACTCGACGAACTGCAGTCCCACAGCACCCGCCAGCTTGCCGAGGTGCTGCGCCACGGCCTGAACAACCGCTGAGCACCCGCCGGACGGACCTGACCGGGCAGCCTGACAGGGCCGCGGGTCAGGTCCGTCCGGTCTACACAAACTGCGGCCGCCCACCGGGGCCGGAGTACCCTGAGCAATCCCAGACGCACACGCAGCCACGCTCAGGAGGTCCACCCGGCATGCAACTCACCGAACGCGAACGCGACAAACTCCTGATCTTTGCGGCCGCCCAGGTCGCCCGTGACCGCCGCGCCCGCGGCCTGAAACTCAACCACCCCGAAGCCGTCGCCCTGATCACCGCCGCCGTCCTCGAAGGCATCCGCGACGGACGGCGCGTCGAGGACCTCATGAGCTGGGGCGCCACGCTCCTCACCCCGGACGACGTGATGGACGGCATCCCCGAACTCATCCACGACATCCAGGTCGAGGGCACCTTCCCCGACGGGACCAAACTCGTCACCATCCACGACCCCATCCGCGGCGGCCACAGCCAGCTGGTGCCCGGCGAGTACCTGCTCGAAGACGGCCACATCGAACTAAACGCCGGACGACCCGTCACGCCCCTCACCGTCGCCAACCGCGCCGACCGCCCCATCCAGATCGGCAGTCACTTCCACTTCTTCGAGGTGAACGCCGGCCTGCACTTCGACCGAGACAGCGCGTACGGCCAGCGCCTGAACATCCCCGCAGGCACCGCCGTCCGCTTCGAACCCGGCGAGGAACGCGACATCGAACTCGTTCCCCTCGGCGGCACCCGCGAAGTCCACGGCATGAACGCCCTCGTCAGCGGCGAACTGGACGGGAACGGCATGAAGGACGCCGCACTGAAACAGGCCAGGGCACAGGGATTTGGGGGGGCGGAATGAGCGGATACGCGCCGCGCGACCCCTCCGGCGCTCCGCGCCACCTCCCCTTGAGGGGAGGCAAAGAACATGTTCTGGCTCCCCTTGACTTGCAAAGCTCCGCAGGAGAGGGGAGCTGGCCGCGAAGCGGACTGAGGGGTTCACCTTCGACCCGACCGGAGGTTTCCCCATGCGTGTAACCCGGAAGCAGTACGCCGACCTGTACGGCCCCACCGTGGGTGACCGGGTGCGCCTGGGTGACACGGGCCTGCTGATCGAGGTGGAGCGGGACTTCACGACCTACGGCGAGGAGGTGAAGTTCGGGGGTGGGAAGGTCATCCGCGACGGGCTGGGCCAGAGCAGCACCGCCACCCGCGAGGATGCGAACGTGCCGGATCTGGTGATCACGAACGCGCTGATTCTGGATCACTGGGGCGTGGTGAAGGCGGACGTGGGCGTGAAGGACGGGCGGATCACGGCCATCGGGAAGGCGGGAAATCCCGGCACGCAGGACGGCGTGAGTCCGGGCCTGACGATCGGGGCGAGTACCGAGATCGTGGCGGGCGAGGGGCACATCCTCACGGCGGGCGGGGTGGACACGCACATTCACTTCATCGCGCCGCAGCAGTGCTGGACGGCGCTGGAGTCGGGCGTGACGACCATGATCGGTGGCGGCACCGGCCCCACGGCGGGCACGTCCGCGACGACCTGCACGCCGGGCGAGTGGCACATCCACCGCATGCTGGAATCCCTGGCGGGGCTGCCGCTGAATTTCGGCCTGCTCGGCAAGGGGAACGCCAGCACCCAGCCGCCGCTGGCGGAGCAGATCCGCGCCGGGGCGCTGGGCCTCAAGCTGCACGAGGACTGGGGGACCACGCCCGCCGCCATCCACGCCGCGCTGAGTGTGGCCGAGGACTTCGACATTCAGGTCGCGATTCACACCGACACGCTGAACGAGTCGGGGTTCGTCGAGGACTCCATCCGGGCGTTCGCGGGGCGCACCATCCACACCTTCCACACCGAGGGTGCCGGGGGCGGGCACGCGCCGGACATCATCAAGGTGGCGGGCCTGCCGAACGTCCTGCCGAGCAGCACCAACCCCACCATGCCGTTCACGGTGAACACCATCCACGAGCACCTCGACATGCTGATGGTCTGCCACCACCTCAGCCCGCGCATTCCCGAGGACGTGAGTTTCGCCGAGAGCCGCATCCGCCCCGAGACGATCGCCGCCGAGGACGTCCTGCACGACCTGGGCGTGTTCAGCATGATGAGCAGCGACAGTCAGGCGATGGGCCGCGTGGGCGAGGTCATCACCCGCACGTGGCAGACGGCGCACAAGATGAAACTCCAGCGCGGCCCGCTGGGCATTCCTGGCCTGGGCACTGACACCCGCGCGGACAACCTGCGCGCCCGGCGGTACGTCGCCAAGTACACCATCAACCCCGCCGTCGCCCACGGCATCGCGCACGAGGTCGGCAGCGTCGAGGTCGGCAAACTCGCCGATCTGGTGCTGTGGAAACCCGCCTTCTTCGGCGCGAAGACCGCGCTTGTCATCAAGGGTGGTCTGGTCGTCGCCGCGCAGATGGGCGACGCGAACGCTTCAATTCCCACGCCGCAGCCCGTGTACCCCCGCCCCATGTTTGCCGCACACGGCGGCGGGCCGGACGCCACCTGCCTGCACTTCGTGTCTCAGGCCAGCCTGGACGCAGACAACCTGCCGGACCTGGGCCGCCGCTACAGCGCCGTGCAGCACACCCGCGACATCGGCAAGCGGGACATGATCCTCAACGCCGAGACACCCGACATCCACGTCAACCCCGAAACCTACGAGGTCCGCGTGAACGGCGAGGTGGTCACCTGCGAACCCCTCGACGAACTGCCACTCGCGCAGCGGTACTTCCTGTTCTGATGCGGTCATTCCCCTCACAGCCCAGCGTTCAGAGCTCGGAGCCTGCTTCCCGTGCATGAGGCGTCGGTTGCCCTGTCGCTGATCGACGTGGCCTCCGAAGTGTTGCGTGAGCACGGCGCGGCGCAGGCGTCGGCGTTGACGGTGCGGGTGGGGGCGTGGTCGAGCGTGGTGCCCGAGGCGTTGCAGGCGGCATTTCCCGCGTGTGCCGAGGGCACGCCGCTGGAGGGCGCGCGGCTGAGCGTGGTGACGGTGCCCGGCGTGGGCGAGTGCCCGGTGCATGGGCGCGTGACGCTGGACGTGACGCGGGGGCTGCGCTGCCCTGAATGCGGCGCGCCGACGCCGACGCTGCTGGCGGGCGATGAACTGGAGCTGGACGAGCTCGAACTGGTGGAACCTGATCTGGAGGACGTATGACGGTAGCGAATCCGCGCATCGTGACGGTGCGGCAGAACATCCTGAAGGCGAATGATCACACGGCGGCCGAGAACCGCGCGGCACTCAAAGCGGCGGGCGTGCGGGCGATCAATCTGGCGAGCAGTCCCGGTGCGGGCAAGACGGCGCTGCTGGAACGCACCCTGCGGGATCTGGCGGGGCAGGTGAGTATGGCGGTCGCGGTGGGGGATCTGGCGACCGAGAACGACGCGGCGCGGCTGCGGCAGCATGGCGCGCAGGCCGAGCAGATCGTCACGGGGACCATCTGTCATCTGGACGCGGCGATGGTGCAGGCGGTCCTGCCGCGTTTCGATCTGGCGGGGCTGGAGGTGCTGTTCCTGGAGAACGTCGGGAACCTCGTGTGCCCCAGTTCGTACGATCTGGGCGAGGCGGCCCGCGCGGTGCTGATCAGCACCACCGAGGGCGAGGACAAGCCGCTGAAGTACCCGACGATGTTCAACACGGCGGACGTGGTGGTGATCACGAAGATGGACCTCGCGGACGCGGTGGGGTTCGACCGGGACCTGTGCCGCGAGAACATCGACCGGGCGCGGCCCGGCGTGCCGGTCATCGAGCTGAGCAGCCGCAGCGGCGCGGGCCTGGACGCATGGTTCGCGTTCGTGCGGGGCGAGCGGGCGTGACCCGGCTGTCCGGGCTGCGCCGCCCGGTGCTGGGCACGGTCACGGCCGCCGGGGCGGTGGCGGGCGAGGTGGTCCTCGTCCCCATGACGGCCGCCGACCGCCGCCGGGTGCGCCGCCGCCTGCGCGCCCCGGACGGCGCGGAACTGCTGCTGGCCCTGCCGACCGGGACGGTGCTGTCGCCCGGCACGCCGCTGGAGGTGCGGGGCGACGTGAGTTACGTCGTCACGGCTGCCCCGGAGGACGTGGCGGTCGTCACGCCGCGCACGCTGGCCGAGGCGGCGGCGCTGGGGCACGCGGTGGGCAACCTGCACCGCGACCTCGTGCCGGACGGGGCGGCGTTCCTGGCACTGTGGGACGCGCCGCTGGAGCTGCTGCTGACGCGGCTGGGGGTGCCGTTCACGCGCGAGGAACGCCCGTTTCATGGCCGCCCGTCCTGGGAGCACGAGTCGTGACGCTGCTGCGCCTGCTGCAACTATCGGACTCGGCGTTTCCGACCGGAGCGTACGCGTTCAGCGACGGGCTGGAGACCCTCACGACGCGCGGCGAGGTCCGCACGCCCGGCGACCTGACGGCGTTCCTGGCGGGGCAGCTCACGCACGGGTGGGGCGCGCAGGACGCGCCCGCCTGCGCGCTGGCGTGGGGCGCCGACCCCGCCACGCTGGCGGACCTCGACGACCTGCTGGACGACCTGAAGCTCGTGCCGGGGCCGCGCGCGGCGAGCACGCGGGTCGGGGCGAACCTGCGACGCGCCGCCACGCACCTCTGGCCGGGCATCGTGGCGACCCTGCCCGCCACGCGGCACCACGCGACCACCTTCGCGCTGCTGGGGCACGCGCTCGGCACGCCCCGCGCGGATACCGTCACGGCGTTCGTGAGCGGCTGGCTGCTGGGCCGCGCCACCTCCGCCACGCGCCTGATGAAACTCGGCGGGCTGGACGCCCAGCGCTGCGCCGCCCACTGCGAGGGGGCCGCGCAGGCCTGCATCCACGCGGCGCTGCACGCCACCCCTGACGACCTCTTTACCTTCACCCCGCACCTGGACGTCGCCGCGAGCGAACAGCCCCGGCTGGACGCGCGACTGTTCCAGACGTGACCCTCCCCGACCTGAACCTCAAGGAGACCCCATGACCCACCACACCCCCTCCTCTCCGCTGCGGATCGGCGTGGGCGGCCCGGTCGGCAGTGGCAAGACGGCGCTGCTGGAGGCGCTGTGCCGCGCGCTGCGCGACCGTTTCGAGCTGGCCGTCATCACGAACGACATCTACACCTTCGAGGACCAGCGGATCCTGACGGCCGCGGCCGCGTTGCCCGCCGACCGCATCCGGGGCGTGCAGACGGGCGGCTGTCCGCACACCGCGATCCGCGAGGACGCCTCACTGAATCAGGAGGCGGCGGAGGCCCTGACGCGCGAGTATCCGGGCCTGGAGCTGCTGTTCATCGAGTCGGGCGGGGACAACCTGGCCTCCAGCTTCTCGCCGGAGCTGGTGGACGCATGGATGTTCGTGCTGGACGTGTCCGGCGGCGAGAAGGTGCCGCGCAAGGGCGGCCCCGGCATCCGCGCCAGTGACCTGCTGGTGATCAACAAGACGGACCTCGCGCCGCTGGTCGGGGCGGACCTGCGCGTGATGGACGCCGACGCGCGGGCCGGGCGCACGGTGGGGGGCGAGGTGCGGCCCTTCGTGTTCACGAACCTCAAGAGTGGCGACGGGCTGGCGGACGTGATCGCGTGGATCGAGCACGACCTGCTGTTCCGGGACGTGCCGCCGCCCCGCGTGGGATTGCAGGACACGGGCCAACGG
Source organism: Deinococcus sp. JMULE3 (assembly GCF_013337115.1). Classification (NCBI taxonomy): domain Bacteria; kingdom Thermotogati; phylum Deinococcota; class Deinococci; order Deinococcales; family Deinococcaceae; genus Deinococcus; species Deinococcus sp. JMULE3. The sequence goes on along the minus strand of NZ_SGWE01000001.1, from coordinate 311,168 downwards.
GGAGCGCCGGTCTGACCCTGCCCCGCCCCCTGTCTTCCGGCACCCTGCTGGCCCGCACGCGCACGGGCGTGCTGCACCTGCACTTCGGCGTGCGGGGCGGACGGACCGCGCTGCTGCGGGACACGCAGAAGGCGCCGCTGATGGTCATCCGGCCCTTCGAACTGCCGTGCGGGACGCTGATGGTCTTCATCGTGAACCCGACCGGCGGCGTGCTGGGCGGCGATCACGCCGAGATCCGCGTGACGGTGGAGGCGGGCGCGCAGGTGCTGATCCTCACGCAGTCCGCCACACGGGTACAGCCCTCGCCGGATGGTCGCCCCGCCACGCAGGACGTTCACTTCACGGTGGCGGCGGGCGCGCGGCTGGAATTCCACCCGGAACGCACCATTCCCTTCGCCGGGAGTGCGTTCACGCAGACCCTGACCGCCGAGCTGGAGGTCGGCGCGCAGTTCGCCCTGACCGAGACGCTCGCGTCGGGCCGGGTGCAGACCGGCGAGCGGCTGGCCTTCCTGTCCTACGAGAGTCGCGTGCAGGTGAGTGTCGCGGGGCGGCGGGTGTACCTGGACCGGCAGCGCCTCGTGCCGGGCGAATTCACCCGCGCGCCGGGCGTGTGGAGCGGGCAGGACTATCAGGCGTCCGGGGTGTTCGTCGGCGGCCCGGTCCCGGCGGACCTGCCGGACGTGCCGGGCGTGCTGGCCTCCGGGGTGTCGGCGGGCGGCGCGGTGTGGCTGCGCGGCGTCGCGGCGCGCGGACCGGTGCTGGACGCCACACTGAGCGGGGCGCGCGACCAGCTGCGGGCCGCCATGTGGCACGCGCCGCCCGTGCAGGTGCGGCGCTGAGCGCAGGTCCAGCGCCCGGTGCCCGGTACAGTGCAGTCATGGTCCCGTCCTCCCGCGCCCGCCTGATCGACCTGTCCGTCCCGCTGAGCAACGCCACGAGCGACTTCGAACCGAACCCGCACCGCATCACGTACGTGGATCACGCGCAGGCCGCCGGGCAGGCGCGCGGCCTGCTGAACCTTCCGGAGCCCGCGATGAACGCCGTGCTGGCGCGCGGGCACGTCTGGAGTGTCGAGAACGTCACCCTGAGCACCCACAGCGGCACGCACGTGGACGCCCCGTACCATTACGGGCCGCGCATGGCGGACGGCAGCGCCCCGCTGACCATCGATCAGGTGCCACTCGACTGGTGCTGGGGGCGCGGCGTGCGCCTGGACGTCCGGCACCTCGCGCCGGGCGCGGGCATCACCGCCAGTGACGTGCAGGCCGCGCTGGACGCCGCCGGGCACACCCTGGCGGCGGGGGACGTGGTGCTGACCCTGACCGGCGCGAGCGCGCACTACCGCGAGGCCGGGTACGAGCAGCGGCACGCCGGGTACACCCGCGACGGGCTGGCGTGGCTGGTCGAGCGGGGCGTGCGCCTGATCGGCATCGACGCGTGGGGCATCGACCGGCCCTTCGGTCCGCTGATCCAGGACGCCGTGGCAGGCCGCGCGGAGTTCTGGGAGGCGCACTTCTACGGCCTGGAACGCCCGTACCTGCAGATCGAGAAGCTGTGCAACCTGGAATCACTGCCCGCGACGGGCTTCACGGTGATGGCGTTTCCTGTGAAGGTCGAGGGGGCCAGTGCCGGGTGGGCGCGGGTGGTGGCGTTCGTGGAGTGAACCGGGGGTCCGGGCCACAGTGCGGCGATTTTACAGCGCGGCGGGGTCACAGCACGGCGGAGTCGAGGGGGCGCAGGTGGTCGCTGCTGCCCATGGTGGGGGGCGCGGCGGCCCAGCGGCGCACGCGGTTGCGTCCGGCGCGCTTGGCGGCGTACAGGGCCTCGTCGGCGCCGCGCAGGATGGCGTCGCCGGGCAGGTCGGCGGCGCGGGCCGCGCCGATGGAGACGGTCAGGGTCCAGGGAACGTCCGGGAAGACGCTGCGTTCCACGGCGGCCCGGACGCGCTCGGCGACGCCGTCGAGCGCCTGGGCGGGCAGGCTGCGCAGGATCACGGCGAATTCCTCGCCGCCGTAGCGGTAGGCGCGGTCCTCGCCGCGGCTGGCGCTGGCGAGCAGGCGGCCCAGCTGGGTCAGGACCGTGTCGCCGGTGGGGTGGCCCAGGGTGTCGTTCACGCGTTTGAAGTGGTCGAGGTCGATGAGCAGCAGCGCGTCGGCGCCTGTGAGGGTCTGGAGGTCCTGCTGGAACTGTCGGCGGTTCCCCAGGCCGGTCAGGGGGTCGGTGAGGCTCTGGCGCTGCGCCTGGGCGTGCAGGGTGCGCAGTTCGTTCAGGTGGCGTTCCAGCGCGGCGTTGCGGGCGCGGGTGTCGTCCATGCCGCGCAGGATGTCCATCAGGCGCGCGGCGTGGCGGGTCTGTCCGGCGTGGGCGCGCCGTTCGTGCTGCCGGGCGAGTTTCAGGTGCCGCAGGGCGCCCCGGTCGTCCCCGGTGTCCTCCAGCGCCTCCGAGAGCTGTTCGTGCAGCAGGCCCGCGCGGTAGTGGCTGCCCAGGTCGGGGCGGTCGAGTACGCCCCGCAGGAGCCGCGCGGCCTCGTGCGGGGGGAGGTGCAGGCTGAGCGCGGGCACGACCTCGACCTGCACGTCCAGGTGCGGGGAGTCCAGCAGGGCGCGCAGCCGGTCGAGTTCCGCGTCGGGGCGGGGCAGGCGGCCCTGGTGCGCGGCGCGGACGGCGCCGTGCAGGGTCCAGGCCTCGATGCTGGGGTGGTGGGCGATCAGCGGGTCGCTCAGGGCCGCGCGGTGCAGGCGCAGGGCGGAGTCGTACTGTCCGGCTTCACGGTCGAGTTCACCCAGGTTGCCGTGCACGAGCAGGTCCCCGATGGGGTAACGGCAGCGCCGGAAGGCGTCCCTGGCCTGCAGCAGCAGTTCGCGGGAGCGGGCGGGGTTCAGGTGGCGCAGTTGCACCGCCAGGTCGTGGATGCCCGACGCGCGCAGTTCGGTGATGTCCAGCGCCTCGCACAGCTGGATCTGCTCGTCCAGCAGGGTCAGGGCGAGGTCCGGTTCGTTCAGGTCCCCGGCGAGGCACGACAGGACGCTCGCGGCGCGGGCCTGCCAGACGCTGGGTCCCTCGGCGCGCAGGGTGGTCAGCGCGGCGGCGAGGCAGCGGGTCGCCCCCTCGAAGTCTCCTGCCCGCCAGTCCAGGTACGCGTGGACGACCTGCGCTTCCAGTTCGGCGCGGCCCTCGGCGCTGCGGCGCGCCAGCGTGCGGGCCTGGACGGGGTCCAGGTCGCGCAGGGTCCAGGCGTGGTCGGCGAGGTGCAGGCTTGCGGGCATGGGGGCTCCTGTGGCGGGAGGGATCTCCTGGACCGAGTGTGCCGCGCCGCGCCTCTCACAGTCCTTGCGCGCTGTCAGGTAAAGGTGAGGCGTGCTACCTTCATCGTCACCTGAGTGCGGGGAAGTCCGGTGAGAGTCCGGCGCTGTCGCGCAGCGGTATGCGTTCATGGAACGCGAGCCCGAATGCCCCTCAGGGACGCCCGATTTACGGGCACCTCTCGCCGTCAGAGGGCCATGTCAGGACCGCTCCGTCACGGAGGCGGGCCGGGGCCCCACCGGGCCACAGCGGATTCTCGCGCCGCTGGACGTCCGGGCTGTTCCCGCCCGCGCCCCCACATACACGGAGCTTCACCATGCGTACACCCCCCGTCCTGATCCTGGCCCTGCTGGCCTCCCCTGCCGCCGCGACCTCCTACCCGCTGACCGTCACGGACGACCTGGGGCGCAGCGTCACCCTGAAGGCCGAACCGCGGCGCATCATCGCCATGCTGCCCAGCCACACCGAGACGCTCGCCGCCATCGGCGCGGCCGACACACTGGTCGCGGTGGACGTGTACAGCAACTATCCGCAGGCGGTCGTGAGCCGCGTGCCGAAGGTCGGCAGCGCGTACCAGCCGGACCTGGAGGCGATCGTGGCGCTCAAGCCCGATCTGGTGCTCGCCGACGAGTCGGCCGGGTCGCGCCTGACGCAGAAGCTCGCGCAGGCGGGCCTGACCGTGTACGGCGGGACGGGCCAGACGTACGGCGAGGTGTTCGAGAAGATCGCCATGCTGGGCAAGCTCACCAACCGCGAGGCGAACGCCACGCGTCTGACGACGGCCATGCGCGCCGAACTGAACGCCCTGCAGCGCAGCGTGGCGGGCCTGCCGAAGGTCAGCACGTACTACGAGATCGACCCCAGCCCGTACTCGGTCGGACCGAACTCGTTCATCGGGACGCTGATCACGAAGGCCGGCGGGCAGACCATCGTGCCGCCCGCGCTGGGCGACTTCCCGAAACTCGACCCGGAACTGATCGTGCGGCGCAACCCGCAGGTCATGGTGGGCCTCACGCTGGAGGACGCCCGCTCGCGTCCCGGCTGGGCTGGCCTGCGCGCCGTGACGTCCGGGCGGGTGTTCAGACCCACCGCCGAGGAACGCGACGCCCTGAGCCGTCCCGGCCCGCGCCTGGCGCAGGCGCTGCGCGCCCTGATCCGCTTCCTGCACCCCGAGGCGCGCCTGTGACCGACGCCCCCACCCCCGACCGGACCGGCACCGACAACACTGCAGTCAGCACGGAGGAACGCCGCGCGCGCGCCATGCAGGACCTCACCGCGCAGCGCGACGCGTACCGCAAACCCGAGGGGATCAGCAAGGGCCGCCGCGGCCTGCTGATCGTGAACACCGGCAACGGCAAGGGCAAGACGACCGCCGCGCTGGGCCTGATGATCCGCGCGCACGGACGCGGCCTGAAGGCGCGGATGTTCCAGTTCCTGAAGCACGACACCGCGAAGTTCGGCGAGCACCGCACCCTGGACCTGCTGGGCATCCCGTACCAGGGCCTCGGGGACGGCTGGACGTGGCGCAGCCGCGACCTGGAGAACTCGGCGGCGCTGGCCGCGCACGGCTGGGAACTCGCGCGGGACGCCATCCAGTCCGGCGAGGACGACCTGATCGTCCTGGACGAGTTCACGTACCCCCTCAAGTACGGCTGGGTGCCCTGGGCGGACGTGGAAGCCACCCTGCGCGCCCGCGACCCCCGCCTGCACGTGGTCATCACCGGCCGGGACGCCCTGCCGGAACTCGTGGCACTGGCCGACACGGTCAGTGAGATCCATCCCGTCAAGCACGCCTACGAGCAGGGGATCGGCGGGCAGACCGGCATCGAGTACTGACGGCACCATTCGTACGGACTCATAGAGCGGCGCAGCAGAGCGGGCAGGCGAGCCACGCGAGTCAGCTCGCGCACCGGGGGACAGCGGTTGAAGGTGAAATCGGGGGGGTGCCCCTTCCGGCGCGGGGGCGCCGGGCGTCCCGTTCATGAGTGCCGCCCGGTCGGCCTCCCCCACCCGGGGGCAGGTGACGTGAAGGGAACGCACACACACTCACGCGTGAAAAAAACTACACTACCTGAGCCGCTCTGTGAAGTTCACCTCATCTCGCCGGAGGATTCCATGTTCAGAACCCTGACCCTGCTCGCCGCCCTTGGCCTCGGCTCCGCCCTGGCCGACCGACCCGAGACCACCATCCTGCCGGACGGCGTGGTCGTCAAGATCGACCTGCCCGGCTACCCGCGCGGGAACGGCGGCAGTTACGGGGAGAACCACCCCAACAAGCTCCTGATCTGCCACGCGACGAGCGCCGTGGACAGCAACGGCTACGTGGTGATCAGCGTCTCTCAGCAGGCCTACGACGCGCACATGGCGCACGAACACCTGAACCAGAACGGCAAGCAGGCGCGGGACGAACTGTACTTCAACGGCCTGATCTGCACCCGCCCCCCCGTCTGACGGCGGGGTCAGTACACCGGCACCGGCTGTTCCCGCTGGTGCCGGTTCCACATCGCCTGCCGGACGATGCCCGCTGACGCCTCGAGCAGTTCCCGCTGCCGCGCTGACCACGCGCGGCCCGTTCCGGTCAGGGCGTACGCGGCGACGTACTGCGCGCCGTGGAACGCGCCCAGCGGCACGTAGGCCACGGCGTCCCCTCCGGCCTGCGCGACCGCCGCGGCGGCGCCGTCCTGCTGGGCGTAGTCGTGCGCGTAGTGCGGGGTGTCGCGGTCGGCGACCTGCCACGCGAGCCCCTCGCCACGCGGGAGCTGGTCGGGCAGCGCGGCGTGGAACGCTTCTCCGGCGGCGCTGCCGGTCCAGTGGGTCAGGGCGGTCATGACGTGATCCAGGCGCAGCAGCGCGGCCCAGTCCACCCCGGCGCTGTGCGCGGTCAGCGGCAGCGCGAAGGTGGCGGTCTCCTCGACGGACAGGTCCAAGTTGGTCAGCTGACTGACGCCCAGCAGCGCCTCGGCGAGGGTCTGGGCGTCCTGCACGGTGCGCAGCAGGCCCGCGCGGGCCTCGGCTTCCTGGGTCAGGGTGCGCTGCGTGAAGCGCAGTTCCAGTTCGGTCACGACCGACTGCGCCAGGTCGGTCAGCAGCGCCCGGTCCGATTCGGGGAAGGTCTCGCGGGGCCGCTGGTCGATCACGCACAGGCTGCCCAGCCGGAAGCCGTCCGGGGTGACCAGTGGCGCGCCGGCGTAGAAGCGGATGTGGGGCGCGCCGGTCACGAGCGGGTTGTGTTCGAACAGCGGGTCGCGCGTGGCGTCCAGGATGACCATGACCCCGTCGGACTGGATGGTGTACGTGCAGAACGACACGGACCGGTCGGTCTGGCGCAGGTCCAGGCCGAGGCACGCCTTGAACCACTGGCGGTCCTGGTCCACGAGCGTGACCAGCGCGATGGGCGCGTGGAACAGTCGCGCGGCGATGCGGGTCACGCGGTCGAAGGCGTTCTCCGGCAGGGTGTCCAGCACGGCGTACCGGGCCAGGGCGTTCAGTCGGTCCGCTTCGGGGGTCATGCGGGCATCATGACACTCCGCTGTGCAGGCGCGGCGTGACGTTTTGCACCGGCGCGCGTCAATGAACGTGGGCGTGAGAAGTCTGCAAGAGGCGCCGCCGCACAGTCGAAGCATGTCAGTCGCCCCTCTCGCATGGATGCCTGTGGGCCTGCCGGTGAGGCGGGTTCGTGTGGATGGACGCGCCGCCCGGTGCACGGGAGGGAGGCCGTGATGACGGCGGAGTTCATGGACCTGTTCGCGGAGGAGGCCGCCGGGCACCTCGCGCAGTTGCGGCGCCTGTGCCGCGAGCCGGACACGCAGTGGCAGGCGGCGTTCGTGGCGGCGCACACGCTGAAGGGCAGCGCGGCGATGCTGGACGTGCGCGGGGTGCAGCTGGTCGCGGCCGAGCTGGAGCGGCTGCTGGGCGGCGAGCCGCCGAACGGTTCACCCGCGTGGCTGGCGGACGCCGGGATCGCGTGCGAGGTGCTGGGGGCGGAACTGGGGGACCTGCGGCCCGGCGCGGCCCCGTCTGCGGCGGCGAGCGACCTGTGCGGGCGCCTGCGCGGGTATGACAGCGGCGGTGGCCCGTGACGCCCGAGCCGCTGCACGTCCTGATCGTGGACGACAGCGCCCTGATGCGCGCCATGCTCCGGCAGTCGCTGCAGGGGCTCGGGGCGCGCGTGGAGGCCCCGGCGACGCTGGACGGGGCGCGTGAGGCGCTGGGGCTGCGCGGCGGGCACACGGACGTGGACGTGCTGCTGCTGGACCTGGTGATGCCCGGCACGGACGGCCTGACGTTCCTGCGGGAACTGCGCGCTCACGCGCACCTGCAGGACCTGAGCGTGATCATGGTCACGGCGCTGCAGGAGGACGACCGGTTGGACGAGGCCTTCGCGGCGGGCGCGAACGATTACGTCACGAAACCCGTGCGGCCCACGGTGCTGTGCGCGCGGACCCTGCACGCGGCGCGGCTGACGCGGGCGCTGCGGGCGCGGCGGGAACGCGAGGCGCAACTGGAACTCATGACGGCGTCCCTGCGCAGCCTGAACGAGCAACTGACGGAACTGAGCGTCACGGACGGCCTGACCGGGATCGCCAACCGACGGGCGTTCGACGCGCACCTGGACCGCGCGCTGTCCCTGCACGCCCGCAGCGGCCTGAGCGTCACGCTGATCATGCTGGACATCGATCACTTCAAGCGGTACAACGACACGCTCGGCCACCCGGCCGGGGACGCGTGCCTGCAGGAGGTCGCGGCGCTGCTGCGCGACTGCACGCCGCGCCGCACCGACCTGACCGCCCGCTACGGCGGCGAGGAGTTCGCGCTGCTGCTGCTCGACACGGACCTGACCGGGGGGCTGACGGTCGCGCGGCGGGTCATCTCGGCCCTCACGGAGCGCCGCCTGCCGCATCCGGGGCACCCGCTGGGGTACGTGACGGTCAGCCTGGGGGTGGCCTGCACGGAACTCACGGGGGAGGTGCCGCTGCGCGAGGCAGCGGATCAGGCGCTGTACCGCGCCAAGCACGCGGGCCGCAACGGCGCGTTCGCCTGGACGCACCCGCTGGACGTGCCGGGCGCGCCGGACGTGCGGCCTCCCACGCCTGCGGGGTCCGGGGCGGATCAGCCGCCCACCTGAACCGGACACGCCCCGGCCGCTGCCCCCGGCGGGCCGGATGCGGCGGGCCGTTCCGGTCGCCTAGAGTGTCGGGCATGCGTCTGCGTCACCTGCTGCTCCTGACCCAGTTGCCGTTCTGGGCGCTGCTGCTGGCGACCTTCCTGGTCCTGCAGGGAAGCCTGGACCGCCGGGTGCAGACCCTGGCGCAGGTCACCGAGACCCGCACGCAGCTGGAACACACGGCGGAGCTGCTGACGCACGTCCTGGACATGGAGACCGGTGTGCGGGGCTATGTGATCGCGGGGCAACCGGCGTTCCTGGAACCGTACTACCGGGGCGAGGCGGCGTACCCGGCGGTGATCGACGCGCTGCGCGGAGGCGCGACCCTGGGTGACGCGGACCGCGCGCGGCTGGGGCAGGTCTCGGACCTGATCCGGCAGTGGCAGGCGGAGATCGCGCAGCCCGAGATCCGCCTGCGGCCCGACCGGCCCGCCGAGGCGGAGGCGATGGTGCGTAGCGGCCGGGGCAAACGGATCCTGGATCAGATCCGGGCAGACATCGGCGGGATCGAAGAATCGCTCGGGCGGCAGTTGCGGGACGTGGACGCCCGCGCGCAGGCGCAACTGGGGGAACTGCGCCGGGTGCTGGTGGGCGCGGCAGTGACACTGCTGCTGCTCAGCGTGGGGATCACGCTGCTCACGGCGCGGCTGCTGACCGGGCCGCTCTCGGCACTGGGGCGCGGCACGCGGCGCGTGACGGATCACGGCGCGGCGACCGTCACCGAGCGGGGACCGCGGGAGTACCGCGAGCTGGCCGGGGCGTTCAACCGCATGGCGCGCGGCGTGCAGGAGGCGCGGGCGTCGTCGGCGCGCGCGGCGGACGAGCTCGCGACCCGCAACGCGTGGCTGAGCGATCTGGCGCGCCTGAGTGACGCGCTGCAGGCGGCCCGCAGCGTCGCGGAGGGCACGGAGATCCTGGCGCGGGCGCTGCCGCACCTGCTGCCGGGCACGAGTGGTCAACTCGCGCAGCACAACGCGTCGCGGAACCTGCTGCTCCCGGCGGCGGCGTGGGGCGAGGAGATGCTCACGCCCGGCCCGGAGTCCTGCTGGGCGCTGCGGCGCGGTGAGACGCAGGGGGACGGAGCGGGGAGACCCTTCATGCCCGGCTGCGCGGGAATGCCGGGCGGGTACCTGTGCGCGCCGCTGTTCTCGCACGGGGAGACACTGGGCCTGATCCGCGTGCAGCCGGGACCGGACGCGGACCTGGGCGCGCTGCGTGAGGCGCTGAACGACGTGGCGCGGCAGGTGGCGCTGGCCCTGGCGAGTCTGCGCCTGCAGGACCGGCTGCTGCAGCAGTCCATCCGGGACCCGCTGACGGGCCTGTTCAACCGCCGTCACCTGGAGGCGCAGCTGGCGTCAGGCGTCGCGGCGGCGCAGGGGGGCGAGCCGCTGAGCGTGGTGGCGCTGGACATCGATCACTTCAAGCGCCTGAACGACACGTTCGGGCACGACGCAGGGGACGCGGCGCTCGTGCGGGTCAGCGCGGCGCTGCGCGAGGTGGCGCCGCCCGGCAGCACCCCGGCGCGGCCCGGCGGGGAGGAATTCACGCTGCTGCTCCCGCAGACGGATGTGGGGCAGGCGGCGGCGCTGGCCGAGACGCTGCGCGCGCGGGTGGCGGCGCTGGACCTGTCGCACGACGGGATCGCGCTGGGGCAGGTGACGGTGTCACTGGGCGTGGCGGGCCTCACGCCGGGCGGCAGCGGGGAGGCGCTGGTCGCGGCGGCGGATCAGGCGCTGTACGCCGCCAAACGCGCCGGGCGGAACCGCGTGGTGGTGGCGGGCGTACAGGAGCGGGCCGACCGGTCGTGATCCGGTCGGCCCGCAGAGCCGGGAGTCATACGGGATTCAAGTGATTCCACGTCATTCCGAGTCGCCCGGTGGCCCCCTCACCCTTCCGTCGCTTCGCTCCTCAGCTGCGCCGCTCTGCGAGTCCCTCCCTCTCCCCCTGTGGGAGAGGGGACAACGGAACGCGATCACGGTGCAAGCAGGTCAATTTCATCCCGTATCAGGCGAAGTTCGGCTGGCGGCCCAGCACCTTCAGGCGGACCATGTTCGCCACGAAGATCACGGTGGTCAGGGCGGTCAGTGCGAACAGCACCACGAACGCGGTCTGGCCGCCCAGGCTGGGTTTCAGCGCCGCGAACGCGAGCGGCAGGATGAAGCCGCCCAGGCCGCCGAGCAGGCCCACGAGGCCGCCGACGACGCCCATCTGGCCGGGGTTCCACTGGGCGACCAGGGTGTAGGTGCTGGCCTTGCCGACGCCCATGCCGATGCCGACGATGGTGGTGAGCAGCATGAACGGCGTGACGCTCAGGTCGCGCAGGAGGGGCAGCAGTCCGGCCAGCATGACGGCGAACGCGGCGACGGTCACGGCGCGCGGCCCGAAGCGGTCGGACAGGTAGCCGCCCAGGGGGCGCAGCAGGCTGGCGGGGAAGATAAACAGGGCGGTCAGCAGGCCCGCCTGCGCCAGCGGGATGCCGTAGTGGTCGACGTAGTACTTGGGCAGGTAGAGGCTGTAGGCGACGTACGCGCCGAAGAAGATCACGTAGTACAGCCCGAAGCGCCACACCTGCGCGCGGGCCAGCGGGCGCAGCCAGTCGCCCAGGGTGCGGCCCGACGGCTGGGCGCGGTCGGCGGGGGTGAGGCGGGCGGTGAGCGCGGCGCACACCAGCAGGGCGACGCCGAACACGAAGGGCACGAAGTGCCACCCGCCGGGAATCAGCAGGCCCGCCGGGACCAGGGTGATCATCAGTGGCGCGAGAAGCTTGGTGATGCTCGCCCCGGCGTTCCCGGCGCCGAAGGTGCCGAGCGCGAGGCCCTGGCGGCTGACCGGGACCCACTGCGCGATCCAGGCGTTCCCGACGGCGAAGCTGACGCCCGCGAGGCCGACGCCGAGCGCGAGGGCCAGCAGCGTGGTGTACCCGTCGGCCCAGGCGAGGGCCAGGGCGAACAGGGCGGTCACGACGGTGTTGATCAGGAACACGGTCTTCCCGCCGTAGCGGTCGGCCCAGATGCCCGCCGGGAGGCGCAGCAGCGAGCCGGTCAGGACGGGAATGGCGGTCAGCAGCGTGAACTGCGCGTCGGTCAGGCCCAGCTGCTTGCGGATGGGCAGTCCGACGATGGCGAACATGACCCACACGGCGAACATCAGCGTGAAGCCGAGGGTGGCGGCGGTGACGACCCGGCGGGCGTCGGCGGTCAGGGGCGGAGCGGCGGGGGTCGTGGTCATGCGGGGCCTCCTGTGGGCAATAGGGGGGCGTGGACCGGCGCGGAGCGCGGGTCTGGGGGGCCGGACGGGACGGTGGGTGGGGGTGCTCAGCGGATGGGTGGCGGCATGGCGGGCTCCTCTCGGGGGTGGGGTCAGGACACCGGACTGAGGCTCGGGCGGGTGGGCAGCGGCAGGCTCAGGTGCGCGGGGTGCAGCGTGACGGGCGTGGCCTTGAAGCCGGGCATCCGCGAGTGCGGGTCCAGCGCGTGCGGGTCGGTCAGGAGGTTGGCGCTCTCAGGCCAGTGGAACGAGATGAACACCGTGTCGCGCCTCAGGCCGGGCGTGAGGGCAACGGGCGCGGTGGCCTGCCCGTGCGCGGTGCGCAGCGTGACCAGGTCCCCGGCGCTCAGGCCGTGCTCGCGGGCGGTGTCGGGGTGGATCTGCACGGTCTGCTCGGCTTTCAGGGCGGGGTTACGGCGGGTCTGGGTGCCGCTCTGGTATTGGTTCCCCAGGCGGCCGGTGGTGAGGTGCAGGGCGCGGGGGGCCAGGGTGGGGGCGCGCAGCTGCGGGACGTGCAGGGTCGCCAGTCCGTCGGGCGTGAGGAACGGCGGGGCGTACACGTGCGGGGTGTCGGGACCGGTGGCGGTCTTGACGGGCCACTGGGCGCTTGAGCGGTCGAGACGGTCGGCGCTCAGGCCGCTGTAGTCGGCCTTTCCGCCGCGCGTGGCGCGGAAGAATTCGTCCTGCAGCGCGCGGAAGTCGGGGTACGTGAAGCCGTGGGGGCGGCCCAGCGCGGCGGCGAGGTCGCACAGGATGCGCCAGTCCTCGCGGGCGGCGCCGGGGGGCGTGACGGCGCGGCGGCGGCGCTGCACGCGGCCTTCTAAGTTGGTGGTGGTGCCGTCCTCCTCGCACCACATGCTGCCCGGCAGGACCAGTGTGGCGAGCTGCGCGGTCTCGCTGGGCAGGAAGTCGATCACGATCAGGTGCCTGAGTGCCTTCAGGTTCTGCGTGACCTGTCCGGCGCCGGCGGCGCTGACGACCGGGTTGCTGCCGATGACGATCAGGGCGTCCAGGCCACCCTCGGCGGGGTTGCCGCAGGCGTTCAGGAGTTCCTGGGCGCTGTGGCCGGGCTGCGGCAGCGCCTCAGCGGGGACGTTCCACAGGGCGGCGATCTCGGCGCGGTGGCGGGGGTCGCGCAGGCTGCGCGCGCCGGGCAGCTGGTCGTTCTTCTGTCCGTGTTCGCGCCCGCCCTGGCCGTTGCCCTGCCCGGTCAGGGGGGCGTAGCCGCCGCCGACCTTCCCGAAGTGCCCGGTGAGGAACGCGAGGTTCAGCCAGGCCTGGACGGTGTCGGTGCCCTGGGTGTGCTGTTCGGGGCCGCGTCCGGTGAGGATCAGGGGCGTGCGGGCCTCAGCGTAGGCGCGGCCCAGGGCGAATACGTCGGCTTCAGTGAGGCCGCAGTCGTGCGCGACCCGCGCCGGGGGGTAGTCGTCGGCATGCGCGAGGACCTGCGCCATGCCGTGCGCGGGCGCGGTGGGGCGGATGCGGCCCCACTGTTTCATGAGGTGCAGCAGGCCCAGGGCGAGGATGCCGTCCGTGCCGGGGCGCGGCGCGAGGTGCCGCCCGGAGACCTTGCTGGTCGTCGTGGCGCGCGGGTCGATGGCATAGATGGTCCCGCCGCGGTCCTTGATGCCCTTGAGGTACTGCATCAGGGGCGGGAGGGTCTCGGCGACGTTGGCGCCCACCAGCAGGAGCAGGTCGCTGCGGATCAGGTCGTCCGCCGGGAAGCCCAGCCCGCGGTCGTAGCCGACAGTGCGGTTCAGGGCCGCACTGGCACTGGCCATGCAGTAGCGGCCGTTGTAGTCGATGTGGGGGGTGCGCAGGGCGACGCGGGCGAACTTGCCAAGCAGGTACGTCTTCTCGTTCGTGAGGCTGCCGCTGCCGAACACGCCGATCCGTTCGGGGGGCAGGCTGCCCAGGGCGTCCCGGACGTACGCGAGGGCCTCGTCCCAGCCGACCGGGGTGAGTTCGCCGCCTTTGCGCAGCAGCGGTGTGGTGAGGCGCTCGGGGTGGCGCAGGTCGTTCAGCGCGGCGAGTCCCTTCTTGCAGACGGTGCCGTGCGCGACCGGGCAGTCCTTGGTGGGCGTGACCTTGACGGGCAGGCCGCGTTCGAGGTGCAGGTCGAAGGTGCACTGCACGGCGCAGTAGGGACAGGTGGTCCGGACGGTGGGGGCGTGCAGGGTCGCCTGACTCATGCGGCCAGGGTGGCGGTCGCGGCGCGGGAAGTCAAGGCCAATTTTTGCAGACCGCTCAGATTTTTCTGGACAATCTGCAAGTTAGGTCCGATTTATTCGATTTGTCTGGGCGAATCCGCACATACGTTTCAGTTTTTCTTGACAAAGCGCAGAAAGCCCCGTTAACTGTGGCGCAGCAGCCCCACCCGCCCCACCCCGGCGGCTGCCCAGTCCCTGACGGAGGCTTCACCGTGTCCACCCCCATCCCCCACCTCGTGATCGTCGGCAACGGCATGGTCGGCCACCGCCTGACCGAACAGCTGCGCCAGCACGCCGCCCCCGACGCCCTGCACCTGACTGTGATCAGCGAGGAGAGCCGCCTCGCGTACGACCGCGTGCACCTGTCGAGCCACCTCGACGACCCCCGCCCCGACCTGTCCCTGGCCACCGACGCCGGGTACCGCGACTCGGGCGTGAGCGTCGTGACGGGCCGCGCCGACGCCGTGAACCTGACCGCGAAGACCGTGCAGGTCGCCGGGCAGACCCTCGCGTACGACGCGCTGGTGTTCGCCACCGGCTCCTTCCCCTTCGTGCCGCCCGTCCCCGGCCGGGACGCCCGCGGGTGCTTCGTGTACCGCACGCTGGACGACCTGGACGCCATCCGCGAGGCCGCCCGCGGGGCGCGCCGCGGAGCCGTGATCGGCGGCGGCCTGCTGGGCCTGGAGGCCGCCGGGGCGCTGCGCAAGCTGGGCCTGGAAACGCACGTCGTGGAGTTCGCGCCGCACCTCATGCCCGCCCAGCTCGACGCCGAGGGCGGCTCCGCGCTGCGCCGCACCATCGAGGGCATGGGCATCGGCGTGCACCTGGGCAGGAACACGCGGCAGGTCAGCGTGGACGCACAGGGGCGCGTGACCGGCCTGGACTTCGCGGATGGTACCCGTCTGGACACGGACCTCGTGGTGTTCAGCGCGGGGATCCGCCCCCGCGACGATCTGGCCCGCGCTGCCGGGCTGAGCATCGGCGAGCGCGGCGGCATCCTGATCGACGACGCCTGCCGCACGAGCGACCCGCACACCTACGCGGTCGGCGAGTGCGCCCTGCATGACGGGCGCGTGTACGGTCTGGTCGCGCCCGGCTACCAGATGGCGAAGGTGGCGGCCGTGAACGTCCTGCGGGACCTGGGCGTGCTGGACGCCCCGCCCGCGCACTTCCGCGGCGCGGACCTCAGCACCAAGCTGAAACTGCTGGGGGTGGAGGTCGGGTCCTTCGGCGACGCCAAGGGCGTGACGCCCGGCGCGCGCAGCGTGTCCCTGAGCGACAACGTGCGCGGCACGTACAGCAAGGTCGTCGTGTCGGACGACGGGCGCGTCCTGGGCGGCCTGCTGGTGGGCGACACCGCCCGCTACGCGGACCTGCTCGACCTGACCATGTCCGCCACGCCCCTGAGCGTCCCGCCCGAGACGCTGATCGTGCCCCCGCTGCCCGGCGGCGCGGTGACGACGTCCACCGACGCGCTGCTGTGCTCCTGCGAGAACGTCCGCCAGAGCGCCCTGTGCGCCGCGATAGGTGAGGGCGCGCGGGACGTCGCCAGCCTGAAGAAGTGCACCGGCGCGGGCACCGGCTGCGGCGGGTGCGTGCCCAGTCTGCACGGGCTGCTGCAGACCGAACTGCGCCGCCTGGGCGAGACGGTCACCAACCACCTGTGCGAGCACTACCCGTACTCCCGGCAGGAACTGTTCGACCTGATCCGCGTCCGGGGGCACGTCACCTGGGACGAGGTGCTCGCCGCGCACGGCTCGGGCCTGGGCTGCGAGATCTGCAAACCCGCTGTGGGCAGTATCCTGGCCTCGCTGCACAACGAACTGGTGGTCGCGCCGCAGCACGCGCCGCTGCAGGACACGAACGACGCGTTCCTGGCGAACATCCAGAAGAACGGCACGTACTCGGTCATGCCGCGCGTGCCGGGCGGCGAGATCACCGCCGAGGGCCTGATCGCCATCGGCGCGGTCGCCAAGCGCTACGGGCTGTACTGCAAGATCACCGGCGGGCAGCGCATCGACCTGCTCGGCGCGCACCGGGACGACCTCCCGGCCATCTGGGAGGAACTGATCGCCGCCGGGTTCGAGAGCGGGCACGCGTACGGCAAGAGCCTGCGCACCGTCAAGAGCTGCGTCGGCAGCACGTGGTGCCGCTACGGCGTGCAGGACTCCACCAGTCTCGCCGTGCGGCTGGAACTGCGCTACCGGGGCCTGCGCAGCCCCCATAAGCTGAAAAGTGGCGTGTCCGGCTGCACCCGCGAGTGCGCCGAGGCACGCAGCAAGGACTTCGGGATCATCGCCACCGAGAAGGGCTGGAACGTGTACGTCGGCGGGAACGGCGGCGTGACCCCCAAGCACGCGGTGCTGCTCGCCAGTGACCTGAGCGAGGACGAGGTCATCACCCTGCTCGACCGCTACCTGATGTTCTACGTCCGCACCGCCGACCGCCTGCAGCGCACCAGCACCTGGCTGGAGAACCTGGAGGGCGGCCTGGACTACCTGCGGAGCGTGATCATCGACGACCGCCTGGGCATCTGCGCCGACCTGGACGCCGAGATGGCCCGGCACGTCGGCACGTACCGGGACGAATGGGCGGCCGCCGTGAACGACCCCGCGATCCGCGCCCGCTTCCGGACCTTCGTGAACAGCGACGCCCGCGACGAGGGCGTGCAGTGGGTCGATGAACGCGGCCAGATCCGCCCGGCCGACGCGCCGTACCTCTACCCCCTGCCGATGCTCGGCGGCGACTGACCCCCGGCCCCCGCGACCCGCGCACCCCGGGCACCTGACACGCCACTGAACTCCGCCCCGCACCCTGAACCCCGCAGCCCCCGCAAGGAGACGCGCCATGACCCTCACCGCCCCACCCCACCCACCCCCCGATTCCCTGGACGCGCGTGTGCGCGCTGGAGGACATCCTGCCCGGCACCGGCGTGTGCGCCCTGATAGGCGGCCAGCAGGTCGCGGTGTTCCGCGTCGGCGGGCGCGTCTACGCCACCGGCAACCGCGACCCGTACACCGGCGCGAACGTCCTCTCGCGCGGCCTGACCGGCAGTTACACCGTCAGCGGCGAGACGCGCGTGAAGGTCGCCTCTCCCCTGCTCAAGCACGCCTTCGACCTGGAAAGCGGCCTGAGCCTCGACGACCCCAGCGTGAGCGTCCCCGTGTACGCCACGCGCTTTGACGGAGGTGACGTATGGACTGGTTCGCTGGCTTAAGTGTCCTGAGTCTGGAATCCCGCCGCAGCGAGGAAATGGAGACCCTGATCCGCAAGTACGGCGGCGTGCCCCACGTCGCGCCGAGCATGCGCGAGATGAAACTCGACCTCACCGGCCCTCTCGCGCAGTTCGAACGCGACCTGCTGGCCGGGGACATCCACGCCGTCGCGTGCCTCACCGGCGTCGGCACCCGCATGTTCCTCAAGGAACTCGCCGCCCGTGACCCCCGCCACCTCGAGACCCTCCAGGGCGTGCCGTTCGTGTCGCGCGGCAACAAGCCCGCGCAGGCGCTGAAGACCTTCGGCCTGAGCAGCACCCAGGTGCCCAAACCCAGCACCTGGCACGAGGTCACCGAGCACCTCCTGGCCACCCTGACCCGCGGGCAGCACGCCGTGATCCTCGAGTACGGCGAAGCGATCCCCGGCGCGATGCTGCGCGAACTCGGCTACGCGGGCATCCGCGTGACCAGCGTGCCCGTGTACCGCTGCGCCTTCCCGCAGGACCCCACCCCGCTGGCGAAGGCCGTGCGCGACGTAGTCCTGGGCGGGCCGGACATTCTGCTGCTGTCCAGCGGCACGCAGATCCTGCACTTCCTGAAGTACGCCGAGAAACTCGGCCTGCTGGAGGAAGCCCGCGCGGGCCTGAACCGCCTGGTGGTCGTCAGCATCGGCCCGGCGTGCAGCGAGGCCGCCGCCGACCTGGGCCTGAGAATCGACCTGGAAGCCAACCCGCACAAGATGGGCATCCTGGTCCGCATGGCCGCCGAGCACGCCCCCGGCATCATCGCCGCGCGCCTGGGCCGCGCAGGCTGACCACGCCGGAGGCCCGGCCCCCGAGCAGGTGGGGGCCGGGCCTCTGGTGTTCCCCTGTTGCTGTCAGGCCGTGGCAGCCTGTGCAGCCGTCCGGGGCGCGGCGTGCGGTGCCCGGAAGCCGCGCAGGCGCAGCGCGTTGCTCAGGACCAGCACGCTGGACAGGCCCATGGCGGCGGCAGCCAGCACAGGGCTGAGCTGCCAGCCCAGCAGCGGGAACAGCGCGCCCGCCGCGACCGGGATCAGCAGCACGTTGTACCCGAAGGCCCACAGCAGGTTCAGGCGGATGTTCGACAGGGTCTCGCGGCTCAGGGCGCGGGCGGTAGGCACGCCGCGCAGGTCGCCGCTCATGAGGATCACGTCCGCGCTCTCGGCGGCGACGTCCGTGCCGGTCCCGATGGCGACGCCCACGTCCGCCTGCGCCAGCGCCGGGGCGTCGTTGATGCCGTCCCCGACGAACGCCACGCGCGCCCCGCCCGCCTGGAGGTCCTGCACGACCCGCTGCTTGTCCTCGGGCAGCACCTCGGCCCGGACGTCCGTGATGCCCAGCGTGTGGGCGACGGCCTGCGCGGTGCGGCGGTCGTCCCCGGTCACCATCACGACCCGCAGCCCGGCCGCCTGGAGGGCCTGCACCGCCTCGGGCGTGCCGGGCTTCACCGGGTCCACCACCGACAGCAGCGCCGCCATCCGCCCGTCCACCGCGGCGAACATGGGCGTGTGCCCGGCGTCGGCCAGCGCCTGCGCCTCGGGGTCCAGCGCGGCGGTGTCCACGCCCAGGCGGGTCATGAACCGCGCGGCGCCCACCTGCACGCGCCGCCCCGCCACGGTCCCCTCGACGCCGAAGCCCGGCACGGCCTGCACGTCCGTGGCCTCCGGCAGGGTCTGCCCCCCGGCGCGGGCCGCGTCCACCAGCGCGCGCGCCACCGGATGCTCACTGCCCGCCTCGACGGCGCCCACCAGGGCCAGCACCTCGTCCCGCGTGAACGCGGACAGCGGGCGCACCTCACCCAGCGCCGGGCGGCCCAGCGTCAGGGTGCCGGTCTTGTCCAGCGCGACCACCTGCACGCCCTGCAGGCCCTCCAGCGCCGCGCCGCCCCGGAACAGCACGCCCAGCTCCGCGGCGCGGCCCGTACCGACCATCACGCTGGTGGGCGTCGCCAGGCCCATCGCGCAGGGGCAGGCGATGATCAGCACCGCCACCGCACTGACGAGCGCGCGGGGCAGCGCGTCAGGGCCGCCCAGCAGCAGCCACGCCAGGAACGTCACGGCGGTGATGACCAGCACCACCGGCACGAACACCGCCACCACCCGGTCCGCGAGGCCCTGGATGGGCGGCTTGCTGCCCTGCGCCCGCTCGACCAGCCGGATGATCCCGGCCAGCGCGGTGTCCGCCCCGACCCGCTCGGCACGGTAGTGCAGCGCCCCGCGCCCGTTCAGGGTGCCGCCCGTCAGTGCCGCGCCCGTCTCCTTGAGGACAGGGACGCTCTCGCCGGTCAGCATGCTCTCGTCCACGAACGACGAGCCGCGCTCCACGGCGCCGTCCACCGGAATCTTCTCACCGGGCCGCACCAGGATCAGGTCCCCGACCCGCAGGGCCGCCAGCGGCACGTCCGTCTCGGTGCCGCCACGCAGGACGTGCGCGACCGGCGGCTGGAGGTTCAGCAGGGCGCGCATCGCGTCACTGGACCGCCCCCTGGCGACCGACTCGAAGTACTTCCCGAGCAGCACCAGCGTGATTACCACGCCGGACGCCTCGAAGTACACGTGCCGGGTGCCCGCCGGGAACAGCTGCGGCGCGAGCGTCACGAGCAGGCTGTACCCGAACGCGGCGGTCGTGCCGATCATGACCAGGGTGTTCATGTCCGGACTGCGGTGGCGCAGCGCCGCCCAGCCCTGCCGGTAGAAGCGCCGCCCCGGCCCGAACTGCACGGGCGCGGCCAGCAGCAGCATCAGCACGTTCAGGGCGCGTTCACCCACGGCCGCCATCAGGGCCATGTGCAGCGGCATGATCAGCATGGGCAGCATCGCGAGCAGCAGCAGCGGCACGGCGAACAGCGCGCTGAACCCCACGTCGCGGCGCAGCGCAGCCGTCTCGCGGGCGCGGGCGTCCTGCGGATCGGCGGCCCCGGCGTCCAGTACCGTGGCGACCATCCCCGTGGCGTCCGGCGCCGCGGCGGGCAGCGGAACGCTGTACCCGGCGTCCGTGACGACCGCGTGCAGCGCCCCCGGCGAGGTCGTCCCCGGCAGGTACGTGACGGTCGCCCGCTCGGTCGCGAGGTTCACGGTGGCCGACAGCACGCCCGGCGCGCGCTTCAGGGCGCGTTCCACGCGGGACGAGCAGTTCGCACAGGTCATGCCGCCCACGGCGAACTCAGTCTCCTGCGTCAGCGGTTCGTACCCGGCGTCCCGGACGGTGTCCACCAGGGCCTGCGGGCCGACCTGCGCCGGATCGAAGGTCACGGTGGCCCGCTCGGTCGCCAGATTCACGCTGGCGTCCTGCACGCCCCCAACCCGTTTCAGGCTGCGCTCCACCCGCGACGAGCAGTTCGCGCAGGTCATGCCGCCCACCCCCAGTTCGATCGTCTGACTCATGCCGCCTCCTGATCCCCCCTGGGGGGATATGTGGACAGGATAGGCCGCAGGTCCCAGGACCGCAAGGTGACCCGGCGCCATCCGCCGACCCCACACGCGATCGTCTGGGCGTAGACGACCGCCTGATCGGCCGGTCCGGACACACCTCCGCGACGCCCCGGAGCAGCAGGCCGCCCGGGCGATCATCCACCACTGTCGACCCACTCAGAATCCCCCCCTAGGGGATCATGCCCGATGACCAGGCGCCACACCACCCCGGCACACGGCCGGGCCGCATCCACCTTCAGCGGGGTGGTCGGTGGTCGGTCACTCGGCGCAGTTTGCCGCCCTCGCTGCGGGGCAGCGTGCCGGGGTCGCACAGTTCGCAGCGGACGGTCACGCCCACCTGCGCCTTGATCTGCCGTTCGATCTCGGCGCGCAGCGCGGGGCTGGCCTGCGGCACCTCCAGTTGCAGGGTGAGGTCGTCCAGCGTACCGGTGCGGGTCAGGACGACGTGGTAGTGCGGACTGACGTGGCCCAGGGTCAGCAGGACCGCCTCGAGCTGCGTGGGGTACACGTTCACGCCGCGCAGGATGATCAGGTCGTCGCTGCGCCCCCGGACGATGTCCATGCGGCGCACGGTGCGCCCGGTGGCGTTCGCTTCGGGCAGCAGGCGGGTGATGTCGCCGGTCCAGTAGCGCAGCAGCGGCAGCGCCGTGCGGGTCATGGAGGTCAGGACCAGCACGCCCCACTCGCCGTCCGGGAGGGGTTCGCCCGTCTCGGGGTGGACGATCTCCGGGTGGAAGTGATCCTCCCAGACGTAACTGCCGCGCTGCTCGCGGGCGTCCTCGTTGCTCACGCCGGGCCCGATGATCTCCGACAGGCCGTAGATGTTCGTCGCGGTGACGCCCAGGCCCTCCTGCACGGCGGCGCGGGTCTTTTCCGCCCAGGGTTCGGCGCCCAGCACCGCGTAGCGCAGGCTGAGGTCGCCCGGCGTGACGCCGCGCCGCCGGAAGCCCTCGGCGAGGACCAGCGCGTAGCTGGGCGTGCAGGCGATCACCTCGGGTTGCAGGTCGAGGATCAGGTCCAGCTGCCGTTCCGTGCCGCCGCCGGACACCGGGACGGTGCACAGGCCCAGTCGCTCGGCCCCGGCGTGCGTGCCCAGCCCCCCGGTGAACAGGCCGTAGCCGTAGGCGTTGTGGAAGGTCATGCCGGGGCGCGCGCCCGCCGCGTACAGGCTGCGGGCGACGACCTCCGCGAACACGTCCAGGTCGTGTTGGTCGTACGCGACGACGGTGGGTTTGCCGCTGGTGCCGCTGCTGGCGTGGATGCGGCGCAGGGCGGCGCGCGGCGCGGCCACCAGTCCCAGCGGGTAGTGGTCGCGCAGGTCCGCCTTGCGGGTGAACGGGAACGCCGCGAGGTCCGGGAGGCGGCGCAGGTCGTCCGGGTGCAGTCCGGCCTGTTCCAGCCGGGCGCGCATGGGCGGCACCTTGGCCCACTGCAGGGCGAGGAGGTCGCGCAGCCGCTGCAGTTGCAGCGCGCGCAGTTTATCGGTAGGCAGGCATTCGAATTCGGGCTGGAATACGTCCGGCGCGGAGAGCGGCTGGTCGGGATGGGTCACGGGTCCTCCATAGCAGGCTGGGAGCGACTGGGTGGAAGCGACTGGGTGGGTTGTGCTGCGGTCAGGCCGCAGTGTACGCCGCACCGGTCCAGGCAGCAGAACGGATTGGCATTGACAGGCAAGGGGGTGGGGACTACGCTGCACCTCACATCATTTCGCCGTCGAAATAATCCTGACTGCCCGGAGGTCCCCTGTGCCCACCCTGTCCCTCGACCAGATCAACCTCCTCAGTGAGTCGGACTTCCAGGCGCACTTCGCGGGGGTGCTCGAACACTCCCCGCAGTACGCCGCGCAGGTTGCCAGGGGCCGCCCCTACCCCGGCGCCGAGGCGCTGGCCGCCGCGTTCGCCCGCGCGGCCCGCGGCGGCACCCCCGACGAGCAGCGCGCCCTGATCCGCGCCCACCCGGACCTCGCCGGGAAGGCCGCGCGGGCCGGTGACCTGACCCGCGAGAGCGCCCACGAGCAGGCCAG
The DNA here is from genome assembly GCF_013337115.1 of Deinococcus sp. JMULE3. NCBI lineage: Bacteria > Thermotogati > Deinococcota > Deinococci > Deinococcales > Deinococcaceae > Deinococcus > Deinococcus sp. JMULE3. The sequence continues at coordinate 288,535 of NZ_SGWE01000001.1, read as the reverse complement.
CGCGGGCCTCGACCGCCTGAGCGACGCCGAGTACGCCGAATTCCACGCCCTGAATGCCGCGTACCACGAGAAGTTCGGCCTGCCGTACGTCGTGTGCGTCCGCGAGCACGACAAGGCCAGCATCTTCGAGCAGGCCCGGCGCCGCCTGACGCACACCTCCGAGCAGGAGGTCGAGGCGGCCCTGCACGAGATCGACCGGATCGCCCGCCTGCGCGTGCTGGACCTGATCCAGCAGCCCCCTGCCCTCTCCCCCACTCCGGAGTTTCCCATGGTCAAGGTCAGACTCGGCGACAACAACTACGGCAAGGCCGACGTGCGCCTGTTCAAGGTGTTCCGCGACCAGCCCCGCCACGACATCAAGGACGTGCAGGTACGCGTCGCCATGCAGGGCGACTTCGAGGCCGCGCACGTGAGTGGCGACAACACGGACCTCGTGGCGACCGACACGGTCCGCAACACCATCTACGCCCTGGCGCGCGACGGCATGACCGGCAGCGTCGAGGCGTTCGGCAAGCACCTGATCCGGCACTTCGTGGAGCGCGGCCCGCGCGTCACGCACGCCCGCGCCACGTTCGTTGAACACACCTGGGACCGCATGTGCAGCGGCGGCGAGGCGCACGACCACGCCTTCGTGCGCCAGATGCCCAAACACACGGCGACCGTCAGCGGCGACGGGCACACCTTCACCGTCGAGAGCGGCATCGACGAGCTGTACATCCTCAAGACCACCCGGAGCGGCTGGGCCGGATTCCACCGCGATCAGTTCACGACGCTGCCCGACACCACCGACCGCGTCCTGGCGACGACCGTCACCGCCCGCTGGACGTACCGCACCGAAGAACCCGACACCGACGAGCCCGATTACGACGACGTCTGGACGCGGGTGTATCAGACGCTGCTGGACGTGTTCCCGGACCACTACTCGCACAGCATGCAGCAGACCCTCTACCGCCTGGGCGAGGCGGTCCTGACCCGCTGCGACGAGATCGACCGCATTCACTTCTCGTTCCCGAACCGGCATCACATCCTCTACCCGCTGGACCGCTTCGGCATGGACAACCCGGGCGTGATCTTCCACGCGGACGCCGAACCGTACGGCGTGATCGAGGGCTGGGTGGAACGCGCGTGAGCGGCGCTGGCCTGAGCACGCATGTCCTCGACACCGCGCGGGGCCGCCCGGCCGGGGGCATTCCGGTGACCCTGCAGCGGGTGGACGGCGGCGGGGCGCGGACCCTGCTGACCCGGACGGTCACGAACGCCGACGGCCGCACCGACGAGGCGCTGATCGCACGCGGCGAACTCCGGACCGGCACGTACGAACTGACGTTCACCGTCGCTGCGTACTTCGCCGAGCTGACCAGCGCCACGCCCTTTCTGGACGAGGTGACCCTACGCTTCACCGTCGCGGACGCGTCGGCCCACTACCACGTCCCGCTGCTCGTCAGTCCCTGGTCCTACAGCACCTACCGGGGCAGCTGACGGGCGTGAACTCCCGGGCGTTCCTGACCCAGGTCGGGGAGGACTGGCAGGCGCGGCGGCCCGACCTGGACGCCAGCCCCATGCTGCGCGTCCTGCGCCTGACCCGACTGGGCATGAGGCTGCAAGCGCAACTCGACCGCCTGCTGGCCGCGCACGGCCTGAACGCCGCCGGCTGGGACCTGCTGCTCACGCTGTACCGCAGCGCCCCTCCGGAGGGCCTGCGCCCCGGCGACCTGCTGGACCGCTGCGCCGTGAACGGCCCCGCCACCTCCAACCGCATCGCGCGGCTCCTCGACCTGAACCTGATCACGCGTGTGCCGCACCCCAGCGACCGCCGACAGGCCTACGTCCGCCTGAACGCCGCCGGAACAGCGCTGGTCGAGACCCTGCTGCCCGAGTTCCTGACGCTGGAAGCCGGGCTGCTGCAGCCCCTGAACGCCACCCAGCTCGGCAAGCTGGATCACCTGAGCGAACTGCTGCTGGATCACCTGGAACGCCAGGACACGCCACCCGACTGAAGGCCCATCGCCTGGACCACCGGGTGGTCCACCATACCGGATGGGCGAGAGAACACGCAGGGCTGAGGGCCGCGCCGGGTTGCCAGAGCGGGTGGGAGTACGGCACTTTCGCGATTGGACCACCGGGTGGTCCACACTCGCGGACTGGCCAGGGCCCGGCATCCTGACGGCATGGCGTCGTGAGCCAGAGCGTGTCCCACTGACCCTCATACGGACCCGCTGAGGTGCGCAGCAGAACGCGAAGGAGAGAAACGGGTTCCGGACATGGAGTGGACGGATCGCTGGTGCTCCGCTCTGTCCACGACACACACGGCGTCCGCACCGGTTCGGACTTCGAGCCGGTCTGAAACGCCGCACGGGGCAAGTCACGCTTTGGACCACCCAGTGGTCCACACCCACACACAGCCTGGGACGCGGCGTGTTGGCGGGACAGCGTCTTGTTCGAGGGCGTAGCGCATTCCCCGTCCGATCGGACATCGACTCGGTCCGCAATGCCACACGGGGGAGGTCAGACACTGGACCACCGGGTGGTCCACCGATCTGGGCTTCCGCTCCCTCGACCGCGGCGCCCGGCACCCCCTGTCCCGGGAGCACTGGGCGGGCATCAGCACGGAAGTCCCTCACCAGAAGCGATCAGTCCACCTGTGGACCACCCGGTGGTCCAGCGTGCGACCGGTCTGACTGTGGCAAGGAAAGAGGCCGCCCATGCCATGCTGGCGGGCGGCCTCCGGGCAGGTGGTTTCAGCGGGGGGTGGGGGGAGAGCAGGCCGTTCAGTTCGCTCAGCAGCTCCCCGGCGCGGCGGGCGTCCTCGCCCTCCAGACGGTTCAGGCGGGGCAGCAGGCGCCGCAACTGGTCTCCCTGGACGGTCAGGGCCGGGCGGGCGGGGCGACTGCTGGCCTGCTCGTTGCGCACGAGTTCGCGGACCTGCCGCGCGGTGAGTCCCTCGCGGATGGCGAGGTCGAGCAGGGCGCTGCGGGTATCGCCCTCGGTCAGCGCCACGAGTTCCGCGCAGACCTTGGCGTCCACGCGGCGCGCCTGGATGGCCTCGCGTTCGGCGGCGGTCATGCGCAGGATCAGGGCGCGCTGCTGGCCCCACACGCTGATGCCGGTGCCGTACATGTCGCGCAGGAGCCGCTCGACGCCCAGGTCGTCCTCGCGGCGGCCCTTGCGGACGTGGTGCAGGTAACTGACGATCTCGTCGCTGCTGAGGTTCAGGCGGCGCGACAGGAACTGGAAGCCGACCAGGGTCTCGGTGACGAGGTCGAGGTCGTTGCGCTGCGCGTTCTCGATGATGGCGATCTCGTAGGCGCGGGCGTCGTCGGCGTCCACGTAGATGACGGGCACCTGCGTGAGCCCGGCCAGGGTCGCGGCGCGCAGGCGCCGCTCCCCGGCGACGAGCAGGATCTCGGCGCGGCGGCGGCGCACCAGCACGGGTTGCAGCACGCCGTACGTGCGGATGTTCTGCGCCAGGTCGGCCAGCGCCTCGTCGGTGAAGGCCTGGTCGCCCAGCAGGCGCCGGGGGTTGAATTCCGGCAGAACGCGGATGGACGCGATGGGCAGCTGGGCGTCGGCGCTGCGGTCGCGCAGTTCCTCCATCATGTCCAGCGCGCCGAACGCGGCGGCGCTCACGCCGGGGCGGGTCACGGGGTCACCCCGGTCGTGACCTGCTGCACGCCCAGTTCGTTCAGCAGGTCGCGGGTGACGTTGCGGATGTCCTGCGCGATGTCCGAGCCGGGCTTGTGGCGGACCAGGGGGCGGCGGGCGCGCTGGGCGTCCATCATCAGGACGCTGTCGCGGATCTGGCTGGAGACCGGCGCGACGCTCTGGTACTGCTTCATCATCTCCAGCAGGTCCTTGTAGACGTTGGTGCTGCTGCGCACGCGGTTGGGAATGAACATCCGCACGCCCAGGCCGGGTGCGTAGGGCCGCGCGCCCTTGACGAGTTTCACGATCTTGTCGAGGTTCTCGAAGCCCTTGTCGCCGGAGATCGGGACGATCAGGTGGTCGGCGGCGGCCACGGCGGCGTTCAGCAGAGGTGTGATGCCGGGCTTGGTGTCGATCAGGATGAAGTCGTACTGCGGGGCGATGTGGTCGACGGCCTCACGCAGGTTGCCCATCTTGGTGAGGTCCGCGCCGATGCGCTGGTCGACCTCGTACAGGGCGTCGTTGGACACCCAGACGTCCACGCCGAGCACCGGTACCGGGGGGCCCAGGCGCGGTTCGGTGTCCTCGTCGAAGACGCTCAGGATGGTGTGCTCGCGGCGGTAGCCGGGCAGATCGGCGCGGGCGACGCCCTCGACCGGGTCGTGCAGGCCGAGGTTCTTGGTCAGGGAGCCCTGGGGGTCGGTGTCGATGATCGCCACGCGGTAGCCCTGGTCGGCGAGGGTCAGGGCGAGTTCGCGGGTGATGGAGGTCTTGCCCTCGCCTCCGGAGATGTTGCTGGTCACGATGCGGTGGGCCATGTGGGGCTCCTTGTCACTGGGGTGGGCGCGGGCGGCGCCCAGGCGGCGGAGGGTCAGGTAGTCGCTCATGGGAATGATCGCGGCGACGGGGTCGTTGTACTTCTCGACGATCACCCGGCCGCCGCGTTCGACCTGTCCGAGCACCTCGGAGAGGCTGCTGCGCAGGTCCCGTGTCTTGACGCTGGTGTCGCGTCCCGCTTGAGCCATACGCGGACTATAAAAAGATGTACACCTTTTTTCAAGCCGGAGTGCCGCCGCGCCCTGCGCTTCACGATCGGGTGGACCACCGGGTGGTCCAGTCCGCGCCGGGCCTCACCACTCCTGCGTCATGAGGGAACGCCTCATACGGGATTCGAGTGATTCCACATCATTCGGAGTCGCCCGGTGGCCCCCTCACCCTTCCGTCGCTTCGCTCCTCCCTCCCTCTCCCACCAGGGGAGAGGGGACAATGGAACGCGATCACGTTGCAAGCAAGTCAATTTAATCCCGTATCACTCCGCCTGAAGGCGGTGTCTTGACGCGCAATCCTGAGATGGGTCACGATGCGGGCAGCTATCTAAGGATTCTTCGATAGTCGAGGAGTGACCCTGATGCCCCCCCGCCTGACCCCACTGCGCCTGAACCTCCTGCGCCTCGCCGCGCAGCTCACCCGTGCCGGCGGCCCGCCCAGCGCCGCCGAACTCGCCCGCGCCGCCGGACTCAGCGAGGCGACCATCTCCTTTCACCTGCGGGCGCTGGGGGAACTGGGCCTGATCGAACGCCACGGCGCGCGGGGCCGCCTGCATCTCAGCGAGCAGGCCCGCGCGGCCATTCAGGACGGCATTCCCATCTACGGTCAGGTCGCGGCCGGCGCGCCGATCCTGGCCGAGCAGACGCCGGATCACGTCACGCCCAGCCTCGACCAGCTGCTCGGCGTGCGCGAGGGTGACTTCCTCCTGCAGGTGCGCGGCGACTCCATGACCGGCATCGGCGTGCTCGACGGCGACTACGTGCTCGTGCGGCCCGCGCCGCAGGTACTGGACGGCGAGGTGGCGGTCGTGCTGATCCCCGGCGAGAACGCCGCGACGCTCAAGCGGCTGTACGTGTTCGGAGACGAGGTCGTGCTCGTCAGCGAGAACCCGGACCATCCCCGCCGGACCTACCCGGCGGCGGACGTGCAGGTGCAGGGACGGATGGTGGCCCGGCTGGGCCTCGCCGGGCCGCGACCCCTGCCCCGGAGGGCCTGACCGTGGCCGGGGTCGGGGTCGCCTGCGTCCTGCTGAGCCCCTGGCCGCTCTCACACCTGCGGCGGCAGCATCCGGGCGTGCCGGTCGCCGCGCTGAACGAGGGTCGGCGCGTCCTGCAGGCCTGCCCGCTGGCGCAGGCGGCCGGGGTGCAGCCGGGCCTGCGGGTGGCGGCGGCCCTGTCGCGCTGCCCGGACCTGCACGCCGAGATCGTACCCGCCCCCGAAGCGCAGGCGATCTGGGCGGAACTGCTCGGGCAGCTGCACGCCCGCTTCAGCGACCGCGTGGAGGGCCGCGAGCCCGGCGTGGCGTTCCTGACGCTCGGGGAGTCCGGCGCGCGTGACCTCGCGGCGGCGCTGCACGCCCCGGTGGGCCTGGCCGCCAGCCGCGAAATCGCCCAGCTGGCCGCGCTGCGCGCCGCGCCCGGCGAGATGCGGGCGGTTCACGGCGCCGCGCCGGAGGAAGCGTTCGTGCGCCTCACGCCGCTGGCGCACCTCGCTGCGCTGGGCGTGCCGCCCGCCGCGCTGGAACGGCTGCAGTTCCTGGGCGTGCGCGACCTGGGGGACCTGATGGCCTGGAGTGCCGCGCAGCGCGAGGCGTTCCTGGGCGTGGACATCGGGCGGCCCCTGAACCGCTTCCTGAGAGGGGAGAGGTCGGCGGGCGTGACCCGACCCCGCACGGGCGAGGTGCTCGGCGCGGCGCTGACCTTCGACACGCCACTGCTGGACACCGCGCAGGTGGACGCGGCGCTGCGCGAACTCACGGCCGACCTGCTGAGCGCCCTGCGGGGCCGACTGGCCGCCACGCTGACCGTGCAGGCCGACACGCCGGGCGGCCGCCTGGACGCCACCCGGCAGCTGAAGTGGCCGCTGGACGGACCGGGACTGGCCCGCGTGGCGGGCCTGGCACTGCGCGGCACGGGCGCGCTGCCGCTGGGCATCGAACGGCTGGGCGCGCAGCTGGGCGGACTGGCGCACCCGGCGCGGATGGTGGGCCTGTGGGCCGGTCCCGACGAACTGGAGGTCACGAAGACGGTCCTGTCACGCTTCCCGGACGCGCTGGTGCGGGTCGAGTGGCTCGACCCCTGGGCGTACGCCACCGACGCGCAGTACGCCTGGGTGGACTGGCTGACCGGGCAGGTCCGCCCCCGTGACCTGACGCCCCCGCGCTGGGCGCCCCGGCACGCCGCGCGGCGTGAACAGGCGGTGCAGCGCGTCCTGGCGTTCTTCGAGGGCGCGTGAAGGCGTACGGGCACGCCGTGCAGGTCCAGGTCGTGCCGGTCCAGACCGCGCAGGTCGAGGCGCGCGGGGACCGCCCGGCCCGCCTGACCTGGCAGGGCCGGACGTACCTGGTGGAGGCGGTGCTGGACGAGTGGCGCTACGGGGGCCGCTGGTGGCTGGGCGAGCGACCCCGCGACTGCTTCCTGGTGCAGGCCGGCGCCCTGACGGCCGAACTGCACCATGAGGACGGACCGGAGGGCCGCTGGTGGCTGGCGCGACTGGTGGACTGACGCGCAGACGGACCGTCCCGGTCAAACGGGTTCCGGTCACCGACCTGCCGGGGCCGCGCCGGGGGGCAGCGTGACGCCCGCTGGGGCGGCGCGGCTGGACGCACTCCTGGCCTGCCAGTCGTTCTTCAGCGAGGGCCGCAGTACCGTCTCGCCCCGGCGGCTGGTGCGGGTGGCAAAGGCGGCGGGGTTCGGCGCGGTCGGGCTGGCCGACTGGTGCAGCGTCGCCGGGGCCGTGGAGCTGTGCGACGAGGCGCGGGCGCAGGGCATGGCGGCGGTGGTCGGCGTGACCCTGCCCGTGCTGTTCCCGAATCCACCCAGGTCCTCCACCCCGACCACCATGTTCCCGCTCGTGCTGCTGGCCCGCAGTCGCGAGGGGTACGCGACCCTCTGCAAGCTGATTACAGCCGTCAATCTGGAACGTCCGGACGGGCTGCCGCTGGACGTCCTGCGGCAGGTGGGCGGCATGCAGCACCTCGTGTGCCTGACCGGGGGCCGGGCGGGTTTCCCGACGGTGCTGGGCGAGGCGCGCGAGCTGGCGCGGGCGGCGACGTACCTGCGGCTGCTGCGGGGCCTCTTCCCGTCGGCGCTGTACGTGCAGCTGTTTCACGGGCAGGCGCCGGGCGAGCAGCGGCGCCTGTCGTACCTGCGCGGCCTGGCGCGGGATCTGGACCTGCCGGTGGTGGCCGCGCCGGAGGTCTGCATGGCCTCACCCGGCGAGTACCCGCTGCTGGACGCGCTGAGCTGCGCGCGGCTGGGCGTCGACGTGGGCACCCCGCACGCCGGGCGGCCCCGCAACGACGCCCGGCATGTCGGCACGCCGGGCGGCTGGGCGAGGCTGCTGCCGTTCGGGGACGCGCTGCTGAATGCCCGGACGCTGGCGGGGGACTGTGCGCTGCGCCTGCTGCCCGAACGGCTCAGCGTTCCGGAACCGCCGCTGCGGCCCTTGCAGACGGCTCAGGCGGGGCTGGAGGAGCGGGCTTTCGCCGCCGTGCCTGACCGCTACCTGCCGGACGCGCGGCCCGCCGCGCTCGAGCGGCTCAGGACCGAACTCGCCACGGTCGCCGGGCTGGACCTCGCGGGGTTCTTCCTGACGGCGGCCGAGGTGACCGACCACTGCCGCGCGCACGGCATTCTCGCGGCGGGGCGTGGCAGCGCGGCGGGCAGCGTCCTGTGTTTCGTGCTGGGCATCACCCTGAGTGATCCGCTGGCGCACGGGCTGCTGTTCGAGCGGTTCCTGCATGCGGGCCGCACCAGCATGCCGGACGTGGACATCGACATCGCCAGTTCCCGCCGCGATCAGGTGCTCGCCTGGGTGGAGGACCGCTGGGGCCTGAACGGGGCGGGCGAGGCGATGGTCGCCAACCGCGTCACGTACCGCCTCAGGAGCGCCATTCAGGATCTCGGGCGGGCGCTGGGCCTCCCGCCGGACCTCCGGGACCGGCTGAGTCGCGCGCTGGGCCGGGACTACGGGCACCTGCGGCCCCACCGCGCGCGGGAGGCGGAGGCCGCGTTCACCGAGGTCCTCGGGGACGCCCCCGTCAAGGAGGCGCTGCTGACGCTGCTCGAACAGGTGGAACCCCGCTTCACGCGGCACCTCGCGCCGCACAGTGGCGGCGTGGTCCTGAGCAGTGAACCCCTGACGCACTTCAGCCCCCTGACGCGGTCCAGTGGCGGCGTCCGCATGCTGAGCTTCGACAAGGACGACGTCGAGCGGCTGGGCCTGATCAAGCTGGACCTGCTGGGCCTGCGGATGCTCGCCGCGCTGGAACGGGCGCGCGAGGAGGTCCTGCGCCTGAGCGGCGAGTGGATCGAGTACGGGCAGCTCCCGGACGACCCTGGCGTGTGGCGGGAGATCGGCACCGGGGACACCATGGCGCTGTTCCAGATCGAGAGCCCGGCGCAGGTGCAGATGACGGCCCGCCTGCAACCCAGGAACCTGACGCAACTGGCGCACCAGATTGCCCTGATCCGCCCCGGTCCGATCCAGAGCGGCACCGTGCACCCGTACGTCCGCCGCGCCAGGGGAGAGGAGGTGGTCCCGGAGATGCCCGAACCCCTGCGTTCGATCCTGGCCCCGACCTACGGCACGCTGCTGTTCCAGGAGCAGATCCTGCGCCTCGCCGCGCGCTACGCCGGGATGGACTGGCCGGACGCCGACCGCTTCCGCAGTCGCCTGAGCCAGGTCGAGGACGACGCGGAACTCACGCGGCTGCGCGCCGCGTTCGTGGACGGGGCCGCCGCGACCGTCGGGGCGTTCCCCTGGGAGGCGGAGGCGGTGTTCGAGCAGTGCGCGGCCTTCCGGGGCTACGGCTTCGCGGAGTCGCACGCGCACGCGTTCGCGCAGCACACCTACGCCAGCGCGTTCATGCGCCGCCACCACCCGGCGGCGTACTTCGCGGCGTTCCTGACCGAGGCGCCCGGCATGTGGCCCGCGAGCACCGTCGCGCGCGAGGCGGCCCGGCGCGGCGTGCGGCTGGCCGGGGTGGACGTGAACCGCTCCGGGACGGCGTACCGGGCCGAAACGGCGCAAGTTGTCCGTGTCCCCCTGAGCGCCGTGGCGGGCCTCAGCGCGGACACCGCCCGGACGATCGTGCAGGAACGCGTGACGGGCGGGACGTTCCGGGGCGTGGAGGATTTCTACGACCGCGTGACCGTCAGCCGGGCCGCGCTGGACTCCCTCGTGCGGGCCGGAGCCTTCGACGCGACCGACGCGCGGAAGAACCGGCGGGAGGCGTACGCCGCGCTGCAGACGGTCGCGCACGCCCGCCCACCGGGCACGCGGGCCCTGCTGGCCCCGGGGGCCGCGCTGCCCGACCTGCCGGACCTTCCCCTGGACGTGCAGGCCGCCCTGGACACGCAGTTGACCGGCACGTCCCCGACCGGGCGGCACCCGCTGGACGCGCACCGCACCCGCCTGCGCGACCTGGGCTGCGGGCCGCTGGCCGGGCTGCAGCCCGGCGTGGACCGCTGGGCGGCCGGAGTGATCGTCGCCAGGCAGCGCCCGCCGACCGCGCGGGGCTTCGCGTTCTACGTCCTGGAGGACGCCACGGGGCGGGTGCAGGCGATCATCAGCCCGGATCTCTGGGAAGCGCACCGGATCCTGCTGCGCGACGCGCGGGCGCTGATCGTGCGGGGCGCGGTGACCCGGCGGGGCCGCGCGGTGACGCTTCGGGTCGAAGTGTTGGCCGAACTGCCCCTGGGGCTCACGCGGGGCCGCCCGGCGTGAGGCTCAGGCGGGCGCGCAGGTCGCGGACCACCGAGCTCTTCTGCCCGCTGCTGATGCCCCGGATCGCCCAGGCCTTGATGTCCAGCGGGTCCTCCAGGCCCTCGTCCAGCGCGAGGCGCAGCGTGTCGAGCTCCTGGAGTTTCAGGTCGTTGCGCAGCAGGAACGTCAGGGTCCGCATGACCTCCTCGACCTGCTTCTCGCGGGGCATGGCCCGCAGCCGTCCGTCACCTTCCTCGTCAGCGCCACCGGAAGGCCCCTCGAACAGGCTGGGCTGAGGAGAAGGGCGCACCTCGCTCCGTGAGGCCTTCACGGTGCCTTTCTGGGGCGCGGCGGCCCCTTCGGGAACCTCGTACTTGCCTGGGTTGCGCAGGACGTCCACGAAGAAGGCCGGTCGGGACCGGGGCTTGAAGCCCGAGGCGAGCACGGCCCGGCAGCGGATCACCGCCTCCTCGACGGGCTTCTCGCCGTATTCGCGCACCAGTTGCAGCGCGCGCGTCTGGGTGACGCCCAGGTCCGCCAGATCCTGCAGCAGGGCCGGGTCCGGCGGGATGAACGCCTCGCCGAAGGTGTAGTGCAGGAGCTTTTTCTTGCCGCGCCCCACGTACTCGACGTTCTTCAGGAAGCCCTTCTCGATCAGTTCCTCGTGCGCGGCGTCCAGCGTGCGCTGCGCCATGCTGGGCCGGTCGGTGACGATCTTGCACGCCTGCGCCCACTCCATCAGACCCACCTGGTAGGCCATGGCGACCGCGTCGGGATGTTCCGGGTCGCGCCGCTGGGCGTCCAGCAGGCGGTACAGGGCGCGGGTGGGGGGACGCCGGAGGGTCTGCATGAACGACAGGTCCAGCGACTTGATGTATCCGGCGCGGACACTGCGGGAGATCTCCTGCGGCAGCGTGACCCGCAGGATGCTGCTGGCGTCCAGGCGGTCAGCCTCACCGGACGTGAACTCGATGCGGTCGATGTACCGGAAGTTCACGTTGGTCCAGCGGCCCCGCGGATGGTCCCGCCAGCCCTCGGCGATGAAGTACGTGGTGGTCGTCAGGCGTTTGAGGCTCTCGTCCAGCGCGGCGTAGTACCGGCCGCTGGTGTCGAGTCCGGCCATCTGCAGCAACTGGTAGGGCGTGCAGGTCACGACACCGTCCGGCGGAGAGCCCTGATCGATGTACAGGTTCACGAGCGCCGCGCTGATGTCGGTGTCGATGCCGTGTGGCACGCCGTATTCGGGGAGGGCCTGACAGGTCACGCGGTAGCGGCGGTCACCGTCCTCGAGTTCGACGGTCCAGTCGCGGTAGTCGGCTGGGATGCGTTCCTGCACGCTGATGAGACTCAGTCGCGCGATGTTCAGCTCGTCGAATCGTTTGATGCCTTTGTCGGTCACTGCTCCCCCGGGGTGTCGTCGGTGTGTGTTTGTTGTTTTTTATCTTTTAGATAATTCTTTTTTAAATATATGTTGTCAACACCAAGCGCCCAACCGAGATGTGTGCCACACGAGAAAAAACGGCCTTTTCGGCGCAAGTTGTCCGATAGTTCGGCGCAAGTTGTCCGATAGTTTGACCCCCTGAACGGCGCAAGTTGTCCGATACCTGCAGGGCAAACGGCGCAAGTTGTCCGATAGGTTTGGCGCAAGTTGTCCGATACCTAGTGACACCAAACGGCGCAAGTTGTCCGATACCTGTGGATAAAAACGGCGCAAGTTGTCCGATAGTTTCAGCCCAAACGGCGCAAGTTGTCCGATAGGTCGATCTTGCGCGGATGGAGTGTCGAGATTTTCCCGCCCAGAGCGCTCCGGTCGTCCAAACGGCGCAAGTTGTCCGATAGGGCATTGCGAAAAAACGGCGCAAGTTGTCCGATAGTCAAAATAGAGCCTTAGAGCAGAATACAGAATGCACATTTCGCTGTCAGGCAAGTGGGAGGCCGGATGGGATGCCCTGTCCCGTGTCCGCTGTGTGCTCGCGCAGAGCCGCGATAGGATGGCAGGATGAGTTCGTCCGCCCCCGTCGCACTGGACGCGACCTGAGCCGAGGACTGCCTGCATCCGCAGGCGGTGGCCCGCGCCCGGGGACCTGTGCGTGCACGATCTGGCGCTCGTGGCGGGCATCAGCGAGAGCGCCACCAGTCACCAGTTGCGTCTCCTGCGCGAACACCGGCTGGTCAGCGCGCACCGGGACGGCCGCAGCGTCTTCTACCGCCTGGCCGACCAGCACGTCACCCTGCTGCTGACGAACGCCATCGAACACGCCCGCGAACGATCCTGAAGTCACGCGCCGCCGAACCCTCCCTGGTCGCCCCGGCTCCCATGGACCACCCGGTGGTCCAGATCACGCCGCGCACCCTGAATCTCGTGCCCATTCGGCCTGGGCCTATCGGACAACATGCGACGTTCCTGGCTGGACTCGCTCTTCAGATCAGTGGAGCAGAGGGGCGCAGGATCAGCCGCGGCCATCCCGCTCTGCCAGCGCGAGGTACTGGTGGACCAGGGCGATGCTCATACTGCCCTCGCCGACACTGCTCGCTACCCGCTTGACCGAGCCGCGCCGCACGTCGCCCGCCACGAATACGCCCGGTACGCTCGTCTCCAGCGGGAAGGGATCGCGTGACAGCGGCCACGCCCCCTGCGGTGCCAGGTCCAGGCCCGAGCAGACGTACCCGCGCTCGTCCCGCAGGACCACGTCCCGCAGCCAGTCCGTGCGGGCATCCGCGCCGATCAGCACGAACAGCGAGTCGGTCTCGACATGCTCGTCCTCGCCGCTGTCCGAGTGGTGCACCGTCAGGCCACTCAGGTGCGCGTCGCCGTGCAGGGCGGTGACCTCGCAGCACTCGCAGATGCGCACGTTCGCGCGGGCCCGCAGTTGATCGATCAGGTACTGCGACATGCCCTTCTCGACGTGGTCGGCGCGGATCAGGATGGACACGCGCCGCGCGTAGTTCGAGAAGAACATTGCCGCCTGCCCCGCCGAGTTCCCCCCGCCGATCAGGTACACGTTCTTGCCGCGCGTGCCCGGCGCCTCGGTGCGGGCCGCGCCGTACCACACGCCGCGCCCCACGAAGCGGGCCGCGTCCGGCAGGGGCAGGGTCCGCCACGACACGCCCATGGTCAGCACCACGCTGCGCGCCCGGACCCGCGTGCCGCCGTCGAGCCGCACCTCGTGCCCGTCCGGGCCTGGCGTCAGGGCCGCGACCTCGCGCGTCAGGACGACCTCCGCCCCGAAACGCCGCGCCTGCCGCAGCGCCCGCGCACTCAGTTCCGCGCCGGACAGGCCGGTCGGGAAACCCAGGTAGTTCTCGATGCGGCTGCTCGTGCCCGCCTGCCCCCCCGGCGCTTCTTTCTCGATCAGCAGGGTGCACAGGCCCTCCGAGGCGCCGTACACCGCCGCCGCCAGCCCCGCCGGGCCGCCGCCCACGATCACCACGTCGTACTCGTCGTGTTCAGGCTGCACCTGCAGGCCCACCCGCGTCGCCACGTCCCGCACGCTGGGCTGGCGCAGCACCTCGCCGTCCGGCAGCACCACCGCCGGCAGAGGCCCATCCAGCACGCCCGCCGGGAGCACGCAGGTCAGCGCGGACGACGCCGGGTCCAGCCACCGGAACACCACCTGATTGCGCGACAGGAAGTCCCGCAGCCCGAAGCAGTGCAGGTCGTCCGCCGAACCGACCAGCAGCGTCACCGCCTGCGGCGCCTCCAGCGTCACCCGCTGCAGGTTCCCCACCCGCCGCGCCAGGTTCGCCAGCACCCGCCCCGACAGGACCTCCGTGTACGCGAGCAGCGTCATGAACTCCGGCCCCTCCAGCCGCATGGCGCGCACCGGCGCCTGCGCCCGCAGGTCCACCGTCGCCGCCGTGCCCAGCAGCAGCGGCAGCTCCCCGAACGAATCGCCGGGCCGGTACGTGTCCACCGCCTGCACCGCGCCGCCGACCTCCTTGGTGACTGCCAGTTCGCCCTCCAGCAGCACGAAGAACGCCGCCGTGTCCCCCTCGCGGATCAGGTACTCGCCCGGATTGACGCGCACGTCCGCCGCGTCCTGCGCCGCCGCGTGCAGCAGGCCCTCCGGGACGCCCTCGAACAGCGGCAGGTCCCGCAGGCAGTCCGCCGTGATCACGCCTCCACCCACCCGGCCACCGCTCGTGTCATGCCGCGCAGTGTACCCACCCCAGACCCGCGATACGCCCTTTCCTTCACGAACCCGCCAGACGACGTGAGGCGCGCGGTGATCAGGAAGAGGCGCCGGGGGAGTCTGCCCCGGCGCCCCTTCCCTGCAGCGATCAGAACACGTTGCGGGTGTTGACGTTCAGCGTGTAGAAGCGGTCGCTGGGCGTGTAGGTCAGCTTGTTCTGCACGAGTTCGACGGTTCGCAGGCGCAGCGTGACGAGTCGCTTGGTGGCGTCGTACGCGAAGGCCGGGTCGGTGCCCACGACGGCCCCGTCGCTGATCAGGTTCCGGCCGATGACGGTCGTGTAGGCACTGACGGCGTCCGGGAGGGGTTTGCTGGTGCCGCAGCTCCCGGCGGCCTTGACCGGATTGCTGGGGTTCTGCAGGCGAACCTCGACCAGACCGTACGCGGCGCTGTCCAGGGTGCTGCTGCTGACGGTCTTTAGGGCCGCCTCGAGTTTGGTGCGGGGCACGTAGCGGTAGACGTTCAGGGTCCAGCCCACGATCCGGCCGGGTTCGGTGGCGGGCGTGGTGGCGCAGGCGGCCGCGCCGCGCTCGTCCTCCACGACGGGAATCAGCAGGGCCAGGCACGGTGAGGTGCCGGTCGGGTCGCAGCTGGACAGGGTTCCGGCCGCGGTGCCGTCCGGGAGGCTGGTCCCGGCGGGGGCGACGCCACCGGCGGCGCGCAGCTGGTCGCCCAGGTACCCGGACAGGTCGTTGATGGTCTGGAGGCGCTGCGCGACGCTGTTCTGACTGGTGGCGAACTTGGAGGTGCTCTGCTGGAAGTTGAACATCGCGACCATCAGCACCGCGAGAATGCTCATGCCGACCAGCAGTTCGATGAGGGTGAAGCCCTGCTCGCGTTTCATAGACCGCTGGTTCATACGGCGCCCAGGTCCGGGTTGGCGACCGTCAGTTTGAAGGTGCTGGTGCGGCCGCTCGATACGCAGGTCAGGGTGACGGTCCGGCTGACCTTCAGGGTGGTGGTGACCGTGCTGTACTTGCTGGTCTCGCTGGGGGTGCATTTCATGCCGTTCTGGTTGTTGCCCGGAATGCTGAGGCCGGTGACGCTGCCGTTGAAATCGGCCTTCAGCTGGGAACGGACCTGCTCGAAGTACGCGCGGGCGGCGAGCACGGTGGTCTGGTCCTGCGCGGAACTGCGGTTGACCTTGGCCAGTCCGGGCAGGACGGCGCCGATGGTGATCAGGATCAGGCCCAGGATGGCGATGGAGACGAGCAGTTCGACGATGGTGAAGCCCTGGTGGTTCATTTCACGATCACCTTCCCCATCAGGCTGACGACACTGACGGTGCGGAACAGGTTCGGGTCACGGGTGGAGCGGACGATCACGTTGACGGGCGTGATGGGCGCGACGGCCCCGGCTGGGGTCTGGATGGTCCCGAAGGGCGGCTGGAACGTGAGACTCACGGCCCCGTCGGTCTTCGCGGTGGGGAGGTTGAGCGTGGTGCCGCGACTGACGACGCTGGTGCCGCCCGCGGTGGCCGTGAAAGTCTGGACGGTGCCCTTGCGGGCGGCGCTGCGGGTGGTCTGGATCTCGGTGGCGACCAGCCCGGCGGCGCGGTCGAGTTCGGTGCGGGTGATCCAGCGCTGGTAGCTGGGGACGCCGAGGGCCAGCAGGATGCCCAGGATGGTGACCACGAACAGCACTTCCAGCAGGCTGAAGCCCTGCGTGCCCCTCACCGCTGTCTCCAGGTGCCCTGTTCGAGGCTCAGGACGTATTTACCGGCGCCGGCGGTGATGTCCATGATCACGTTCGGATCGTACTGCACCTTGCGGCCGGTGCCGCTGAACTTGGTGTCCTCACCGTCGGTCCCGACGACCTTCATGCCGGTGGTGTCGGTGATGCTGCCCTCCACGACGATCGCGCCGCACAGGCCCAGGTTCCCCTGGATGCTGAGGTTGCCGCGCACGTAGATCACGCCTTTCATGTCGCAGGCGTCCGCCTGGTTCTGGTTGATGTTCAGGTCGCCGTCCACGATCAGGATGCCGGTGCCGCGCAGCTTCTCGTTGTTCAGGTTGACGCTGCCGCCGCTGCTGGACAGCCAGGTCAGACCGTTGATGTTCGCGGCCTCGCGGTCGAAGTTCGCCTCGGGAATCACGGTCGCCATGGATTTCAGTTCGGCGGGAGTGCGGCCGAAGGTCTTGATGAACATCGCGTCGTTCAGGGGGCTGGGCGCGTAGGCATTCGCGGCGGCGCCGGTGATCAGGCCGCCGACCAGATCGCTGGTGGAGCATTTGTTGGTGACGCCCAGCGCACTGGTGGAGCAGTCTTTGTAGTCCCCGCTGGTCACGACGGCGTTCGTGGACTTGGCGACGGCCGTGCCCTCGGGAATCACGGGTGTGGCGGGGCTCCAGGCGCCGATGCTGACCGAGGTGTTCCCGCTGGTCGCGTTGGCCGCGCCGTCCGCCGTGACGGTCGCGGTGTACGTGACGCCCGCGATCTTCACGGCGACCTTGTCACCCTTGATGAACGTCTCGGTGGCGCGCAGGGTCAGGTTCCCGGCGCCGGCACTCACGACGCCGTTCATGACGTAGTCCAGCTGCGTCTCGTTCTTCGGCATGAAGGGGCTGAAACTGCCGACGGCCGCCGGGATCTGCACGGCCTCCAGGCTCAGGGCGCCGCCCGCGTTGTTCGTGATCTTGAAGGTGCCGGTCTGGAGCGGGGTGGCCAGATTCCCCACGGCGCTGTTCGCCAGGGGCAACTGCACGTAGTCCCCGGCCCTCATGCGGGACAGGCGGCGGACCTGGTCGGCGTCGCCACTCAGGGCGACCTGCATGGTGCTGCCCTTGGCCAGCGGCGTGACCGACGTGGCGGTGCTGCGCGCGAAGTTCTTGAACAGCCCATATCCGTCGGGCAGTGAGGTCGGCAGGACCGTCCCGCCGATGCTGGCGTTCCCGCCAACGTCCACGCCGGGGAACGACAGCACGGCGGAGGGCACGTTCAGGGGCGGCAGATCCAGCTTCTTCAGTTTGTACTGCTGCAGGATGCGGGTGTTCGAGCCGCCCGAGGTGGAACTCGCCTCGACGTCCATGGTGACGATGTTGCTGCCCGACAGCTGGATACCGGCCAGTTTCAGGTTCACGCCGCCGCTGCCGGGGTACGTCTTCAGCCACTCCTTGGTGGTGCAGGACAGCTGCGAGATCGCGTTGGTGCTGACGCACCCGGCCGGGACGCTGCCCAGGAACTGGCCGTTGTCCTGCGCCCAGACCAGGAAGTCGGCCAGGGCACTCTCGCCCTGCAGGGCGGACTGGAAGGTGCGGGTGTCGTCCGCGCCGGTCTTACGGCTGCCCAGCGTGAGTTGCGTGGTGACGGTGACGACGCCCATGAGCAGGACAGCCGTCATGAGGACGGTGATCAGCGCGGTGCCTTGTTCGCGGGTATGCATGATGAACTCCTCGTGGGTCACGGCTGGGTGACCGGGTAGGCTCATGGTTCCACCCGCGCCGGGAACGCACCATCCCCCGAATCGGTATCGAACGTGAGAAATTCCCCCCTTCACGAATCGCCTGACAGATGCCTGTCAGACTTCCACCCGATCGGGGGTGTGATGCGCGGCCAGGGTGTTTCCCACGGCGCGCCGCAGGCCCTGAATGTCGAACCGGGTGTGCCGGGTCGGGTGCACGCGGTTGGTCAGCAGCACCCAGGCCAGGCCGCGTGGGGGATCCACCCACAGGCCAGTCCCGGTGAAGCCGGTGTGACCCACCGCGTGGGGACTGCACAGGCTCCCGCCGCTCCAGCCGGGGCAGGCGTGCACGAACGCCAGGGTGCGTTCCGGCACCTGGGGGCGCAGGGCCAGGGCCTGCGCGGCCGGGGAGAGCCAGCCACCGCGCAGCAGCCGCTCGGCCTGATCCAGCACGCCGTTCAATGTGCCGAACAGCCCGGCGTGTCCGGCGGTGCCCCCCAGGGCAGCGGCGTTCTCGTCATGGGTCTCCGCCGTCAGGAGCCGCCCACGCCACGCGCAGACCTCAGTGGAGACCGTGTGGACGTCCGGGCTGAAGGTCAGGCCGGGGTCCAGCGTGAAGCCGCGCAGCGGGCGGGCGCGGACGCGTTCCAGGACGCTGCCCAGGAGCACGTACCCCAGGTCCGAGTAGCGCACGGGTCCGGCGGGACCGACCTCCCATGGTTCCTGCAGGAGGCGGTGACGGATGGTCGCCTCGTCTCCCCAGGTGTGCAGGCGCGCCCAGGGACCCAGTCCGGCGCTGTGCGTCAGCAGCTGGCGCAGCGTGCGCTGCCGCAGCGCGGCGTCCTGCCCGTGGGCGAGGTCCGGCAGATGCTGTCCGAGCGGGTCGTCCAGGTCGAGCAGGCCGTCCTCAGCGGCGCGCAGCAGCTCACGGGCAGTCAGGAGCGGTTTGGTGAGACTGGCGAGGTCCCACCACTCGTGTCCACTCAGCGCGGGGCCACCGTGCCGGGTGTGACCGACGGTCAGGGTGCTGCGTGCGCCGCGCCCGGTCACGACGCCCAGTGCGGCGGCGCTGGGTCCGCCGGGACCGGTGGCGCCGCGCAGCAGCCGCGCGGTGCGCTCCGGAATCAGGTCGGGGCCGGGGGGATTCCCGGTCATTCGGCCGAGCCGCTGGTGACGGCCACGCGGACGGTGTTGCGACCGGCGGCCTTCGCGGCGTACATGGCGGCGTCGGCCTCGCGCAGGATGACCTCGCGGTCCAGGCCGGGGCGGACGACCGCCACGCCGATGCTGGCCGTGACCCGCAGGCCCGGCGCGACGTCGTCCCAGTCGATCTCGGTGATGAGCTGGCTGACGCGGCGGCAGGCGCGGCGCGCCTCGTGCAGACTCAGGCCGTCGAGGACCAGCAGGAACTCCTCGCCGCCGTAGCGGGCCAGCTGGTCCACCTCGCGGATCGCGCGGGTCACGGTGGTCGCCACGCGGCGCAGGACCTCGTCCCCGGCGGCGTGCCCGTGGCGGTCGTTCACGGACTTGAAGTGGTCGATGTCCAGCAGCGCCACCGCGCCGGGACGGCCGCGCCGGGCGGCCCGGATCAGCTGGTCGAGTCGGCGCAGCGCCCCGGCGCGGTTGGGAATGCCGGTCAGCGGGTCGCGCAGCGCGGCCTCCGCGAAGGCGACGGCGCGGACCTCCGCCTCGATGGCCTGCCGCTCGATGACGCGCAGCCGGGCGCTCTGCTGCGTGAACGCCCGGTAGATCCGTTCGGCCTGCGTGGAGAGGGCCTGCTGCACCTCGAACGCGGCGCGCCAGTCGCCCTGCGCGGCGTACGCGCGGGCGAGCAGCTGCTGCGCGGACAGTGCGCGGCTGGGGTGTTCGTCCCCGAACAGTTCGGCGGCGCGGGCGGCGTCCTCGCGCACGGCCGCCCACTGGCCCTGCTGGGCGCGCAGTTCGGCGCGGCCCAGCAGGGCGCGGCCCAGTTGCGCGCGCACGTTCCAGTCGGTCGTGAGGTGCACCCATTCGTCGGCCAGTGCGCCTGCGCGGTCCAGTGCGCCGTGCAGGCGCGCGTGCAGCAGCAGCGCCTCCAGGACGTCGGTCTGCCAGCGGGAGTTCGCGAGCTGCTCCTCCCGCCGGTGCAGGCGCTGCAGGACCGCGTGGGATTCGCGCAGTTGCGCGTCGATCTCGTCGCGCCGGGCGTCGAGGCCTGTCCGGCTGGGGTCGGCGTCCACGCCCAGGCCCAGAAGCGCGCAGGCCGCGCCGCGCGTGAAGTTGATGTGGAACACCTGATCGAGGCCCTTGCGCTGCGCGTCGAAGTGCAGCGCCGACGCGTACGGCGAGCGCAGCAGGGTCAGCAGGCGCAGCACGCTGGCCGCGTAATGTCCGCGTTCCTGGTCGTAGTGGGCGGCGTTCACGCTGGTGACGGCCACGCCCCGCGCGTCGCGGGCGCTGCGGGCCAGCCCCTCGGCCTCCCGGAAGTGTGCGCCCGCGCCCACGTCGTCGTGGACGTCGCCCATGACCAGCGCGATCGTGACGTGCGCGCGGGCCTGCAGGGACAGGTCGGCGGTGCGGCGCGCCGACTCCAGGCAGGCCAGGGCGTGCGTCATGGCCAGGGCCGGATCGCCGAGGTCCAGCGCGAGGTACGCCGCGTCCCGCAGGTGCGTGGCGCGCTCGGCCGGGTCCGCCGCACCCTGCGCGGCGAGACTGAGCGCCTCGAGTTCCTCGCGCAGGCCCTGCGCGGTGAGGCCGCTCACGCGCTCTCCCCGCCGAGGGTCTGCTGGCTGCGGATCAGGCGCATGAACGCCTGGACCACCTGCGGGTCGAACTGCACGCCGGACTGCGCCTCCAGGTGCGCCAGCGCCCGCTCGCGCGTCCAGGCCGGGCGGTAGGGGCGGTCGCTGCGCAGCGCGTCCCAGACGTCCACGATCGTGAAGATCCGCGCGGCCAGCGGAATCTGCTCGGCCTGAAGGCCGCGCGGGTACCCGCCGCCGTTCCAGTGCTCGTGGTGCGCCAGGGGGATGTCCAGCGCGGGGTGCAGGAACGCGATGGGGCGCAGCACGTCGAAGGCCATCTGCGGGTGCTGGCGCATGACCTGCCACTCCTCGTCGGTCAGCGGGCCGGGTTTGAGCAGGATCGCGTCGGGAATGCCGACCTTGCCGATGTCGTGCAGCAGCGCCCCGCGCCAGATGTGCACCAGTTGCTCGGCGGGGACGCCCATCTGCCGGGCGAGCTGCACGGTCAGGTCGGTCACGCGCTGGCTGTGCCCCTCGGTTTCACGGTCGCGCAGGTCCAGCGCGCGTGCCCAGCCCGCCAGCGTCTCGTCGTACGCGGCGCGCAGCTCGTCGCGGCTGCGGCGCAGATCCTCAAGCAACGCCACGTTCGCCAGGACCGATCCGGCCTGGGCGGCTACGGTCTCCAGCGTCTGGATGTCACCCCGGTCGAAGGCGTCGCGCTGGGGACTCTCGACGTTGAGGACGCCCCACAGCTGCCCGTTCACGCGGATCGGGACGATCGCCTCGCTGCGCATGGTCACGTGCCGCTGCACGTAGCGGGGGTCCTGACGCACATCCGGGACGTAGAGGGTCTGTCCGGCCTCCAGGGCCGCGCCGATCAGGCCCTCGCCGGGTGCGAGGCGGGTGGGCGGCTGGTCCCGGACCTCTGTCTCGCGCGCGACCGCCTCGACGCTGCCGTCCGGCAGCAGGCGGCCCACCTGGACGTGCGGGAGGCCCAGGCGGCCCTGGATGAGGTCCACGAGGCCCTCGGCGACCTCGGGAACGGTGCGGCTCAGGTGCAGCAGGCGGCCCGTGTCGTGCATCAGCGTCAGGTCCTGCACGCGCCGCTCCAGGTACCGCTGGGTGGCCTGCGCGGCCGTCACGTCCCGCATGTGGATCACGACGCCGCGCACCGCCGGTTCGTGCAGGAGGTTACGGGCGTTCGCTTCCAGCCACACCAGCTGCCCGCGGGCGTGACGGATGCGGAACGAGAGGTTCAGGGCGCTGCCCGGCACGCGCCGCAGGTTGTCCAGCGCCGCCGTGACGCCGGGCAGGTCCGGGCGGTGGATCGCGCCGCTGTAGGGTCTGCCGATCAGGAAGTCGGCCGGGTACCCGATCAGTTCGCCGGACGCGGCGCTCTGGTACGTGATGACGCCCTGCTCGTCCACGACGCTCAGCAGGTCGCTGCCCTGGTCGGTGATCATGCGCAGCATCGCCTCGCGGCCCGCGAGGTCCCGCTGTGCCTGCTGCCGTTCGAGCAGTGTGCCCCACAGCGCCCCGACCGTGCCCAGCACCTCCAGGTCCGACAGGTCCGGGCGCGGCCGATCGAAGAGCAGGTTCACGGTGCCGATCAGGCGCGGCCCGCTGTACAGCCCGAAGTTCACGAGGTGCCGCGCGTCCAGCCGGGCGTAGTTGCGTTCCTCCGGCCCGGTCCAGTCCGGGGCGGGCACCGGGGTGCTGATCCACGCGCCGGCCTGCAGCAGCTCCTCCCAGCCGGGCTCCATGATCTGCAGCTCGTGGACGTGCAGCAGCGGGTGCGTGCCGACGTGGCTGTGCAGGCGGTACGTGACTTCCGTCTCGCGCAGGTGCAGCATCCCCAGCGTCGCGCCCAGCTGACCCGCCAGGAACGTCAGTCCGTCGCGGCACAGCCGGTCCGGCTCCGGCTGAGCCAGCAGGAAGCGCGTGGTGTTCAGCAGGAGGTCATGCGCGAAGGTGTCGGTCATGCCTCCTGCATGGTAGCCCGTGGCAGGCCGCGCGCCATGCGAAACTCCGCGGCCCCCGTGTGGGTGGCTCCGCCGATGGATCGGGCCAGATGGATCGGGCCAGACGGGTCAGGCCAGACGGGTCAGGCCACAGACGGATAGGGGACGGAGCTGTCCGGCAGGCCGTGCACTGGCGGCACCCGGTGACCGCACGCGTTTCAGGGTCCTCGACGACGTCGCGTGGCGCGACCGTTCCTGCGGGCCCCGGAGGATGCCCTGTCTTCGCCCGCACGGCTAGCCCAGCCGGTCGCGCCGCGCGGCCAGCAGCCGAACGGTCAGCAGCACCGAGAACGCCACGACCACCATCACGGCTGACAGCACCAGCGCCGGTCCCAGTTCGCTGTCCAGCGCGCCGTAGATTGCCAGCGTCACCGTTCTTGTGCGGCCCTGCAGCGAACCCGCGAACAGGATCGTCGCGCCGAACTCCCCCAGCGCCCGCGCCCAGGTCAGGACCAGCCCCTCCAGCAGGAACGGGAACGCCAGCGGCAACGTGATGAACCGCAGCGCCGCCCAGCGTCCCGCGCCGTCCGTCAGGGCCGCCTCCTCCGCCTCGCGGTCCACCGCCGCGAAACCCGCCTTCGCCGCGCGCAGGTAGAACGGCGCCGACGTGAACAGCTGCGCCAGCACCACCGCCGCCGGGGAGAACGCCAGACTGACCCCCGCCAGTTCCAGGCCCGGCCCCAGCAGCCCGCCCCGCCCGAAGGTCAGCAGCAGCCCCAGCCCCGCCACCACGGGCGGCAGCACCACCGGCAGGTCCAGCAGCGCGTCCAGCAGCGCCCGACCGGGGAACTCCCGCCGGGCCAGCAGGTACGCCAGCGGCGTGCCGGTGATCACCGTGACGAGCAGCGTCACACCGGTCGTCCACAGGCTCACCCGCAGCGCGTCGAGGACCGCCGGGCTGCGCAGCGTCACCCAGAAGTCCGCGCCCAGCCCGCGCGAGAGCAGCACCAGCGTGGGCAGCAGCAGGAACGCCGCGAACAGCGCCCCCAGCGCCCCCCCGGCCCAGCCCAGCCCGCCGCGAGTGCGCCTCACGGCGACCGCCCGGCCCCTGATACGGATTCCGTCTGTTTCGTGAACAACCCGGAAGGACGCCGGGTTGCCGACTCCACGCCCGGAACCCGTTTCGTTCCTGCTCGCTCTGCTTCGCAGCTCTCCGAGTCTGCTCGGGTTGAACGGTTTTGCAACCCTTTCAACCGGAGTCCGCATGACTCCCGTGGCCCGGTCACGGACTCAGGAACCCCCAGCGGCGCAGGATCGCCTGCCCCTCCTTGCCCTTCACGAACGTCACGAAGGCCCGCGCCGCCTCGGGGTTCGCGCTGCCGCGCACCACCCCCAGCGGGTACGCCGCCGGCTGGTTGAAGCGGGTGGGCAGCGGCACCACCCGCACGGTCTTTTTCAGGGTGGGGGTCACGTCGCTGGCGTACACGACCGCCGCGTCGGCCTCGCCCAGGCTGACCTTCAGCGCCACCTGCCGCACGTTCCCCTCCTCGCTGACCACGTTGCGCAGCGTGCGCGCCGCGAAGTCCCGCCCGTACGTGCCCGAGCGGTCCACTGCCGCGAGCATCCGCCGGGTGTAGTCCCCGACCGGCACGTTCGGCGCGGCCAGCACCAGCCGCACCCCGCTGGCCGTCAGGTCGCGCACGGACCGCACCCTCGCGCTGCCCGCCGGGGCGATCACGGTCAGGCGGTTGCGGGCGAACACCTCGCGCGCCGCGACCACCGACCCCAGCAGCGGCGTGAACTGCGCGTCGTTCGCGCTGGCGAACACGTCCGCGCGGGCGCCGCCCTCCAGTTGCGCGCGCAGCACCTGCGACCCCGCGAACTGGAAGGTCGTGCGGTGCCCGGTCCGCGCGTCGAAGGCCCGGCCGATCTCGGTGAAGGCGTCGGTCAGGGACGACGCCGCGAAGACCGTCAGGGACGCCGCGCCCGCCGGGGACGCGAGCAGCAGCGCGGCCAGCAGCGCCACGCGGCGGGGATTGGAGGGGGACAGGATCACGTTCATGGAGTCTCCAGTGGGTGGGCAGGGTCGGCCGGGACGTAGCCGCCCAGGCTGCGCAGGTCCGCGTGAAAGGCCGCGCTGCGCGCCGCCGCGATCAGCGCCTGCACGCCCGGATGCGCGAGGTGCCGCTCGGGCACGGCCAGATCGAAGGCCTCCATGACCAGCGGAACGAGCCCCAGCCCGTACGCGCCGGCTGCCGAGCGCGGTCCCGGCGCGACGTCCGCCTCGCCGCGCGCCACGGCCGCCGCCGCGTCCAGCGGTGAGGCCGCCACCGGCGCGGCGGCGTGCCTCGCCGCGCGCCCGGCCGCGTCCAGGCCCGCCTCGCGCAGCCAGCTGTCGAGCAGTGCCCGGCCCCCCGCGCCCGCCGGGCGGGTCACCAGGCGCGCGCGGGGCAGGTCCGCCGGGCCGCGCACCCCCAGCGGATTGCCCGGCGCGACGATCAGCCCCTGTTCGGCCTGCCACAGCCGCAGCAGCCGCGCGCCCGGCAGTTCACGCGCCACGACCTCGCGGTGGCGTTCCGGGCGGCCCAGGTGCAGGCCCGCCGCGTGCACCTCGCCGCGCGCGGCGGCCTGCAGGGCCTCCAGGCTGGCGCGCGGCACCCAGGCCGCGCGGCCCCCGGTCAGGGACGTGCACAGCAGCCCCAGCGCCGGATCGCAGCCCGCCACGAGCGCCGTGCGGCGCGCCTCGTCCAGCGACAGCGGCACCTCCACCTCGCCGGACGCCAGCAGCACCCCGTCCGCCGCGACGCGCAGGCCCGCCTCGCCCGACAGCGGCAGCGCCTGCCACGCGCCGTCCACCTCGGCCAGCCGCACCCGCGTGCCGGGCGGGGTGCCGGGCGGGACGCGCGCCGGGAGACGCGCCGCGCCCAGACTGAACAGGTCCTCCACCCGGCAGCGCAGCGCGCGGGCCAGCAGCAGCGCCTGCCGCGTGCCGGGCACCGCCGCGCCTGACTCGACCCGGCTGAGCGCCTGCCGTGACAGGCCCACCTGCGCCGCCAGCGCCGAGACGCTCAGGCCCGCGGCCTCCCGCCGCTCCCGCACGGCGCAGCGCAGCGGGGCGTCGTTCACGGCCCCGGCCGGACGGTCACTCACCCCGCGAGCGTAAAGTCTGCGCGACAGAGTGTCAATCGAACGTACCAGGCCTCGGGGTCACGTTCATGCGCCGCGACCCCGCCAGCGCATACAGTGAGGTGCGATGAGCGGCGCCCCACTCCCACCCGAAGAGGCCCAGCGCCTGATGGCGCTCGCGTACTACGGCATCCTGGACACGCCCCGCGAGCCGCAGTTCGACCGGGTCGTGCGCCTCGCCGCGCACCTGCTGCGCACCCCGGTCGCCACCATCAACTTCATCGACCAGGCCCGCCAGTGGAGCAAGGCCAGCGTCGGTCTGAACAGCGCCGTCGCCGACCGCCGCGACTCCTTCTGCGCCTGGACGATCCTGCACGACCACCCCACCGTCATCGAGAACGCCCAGGCCGACCCGCGCTTCGCCACCAACCCCATGGTCACCGGCGACCCGCACATCCACATGTACGCCGGAGCGCCCCTGATCATGCCCAGCGGGCAGCGCATCGGCACGCTGTGCGTCACCGACCACCAGCCGCACCCGCTGAGCCCGGACGACCTGCAGGCCCTGCAGGACCTCGCCTCGATCGTCGTGAACGAACTCGAACTGCGCGCCTACCAGCAGCGCCTGAGCCTGTCCCTGAGCGCCCAGCGGGAACACAGCTCCGAACTGCAGCGCAGCCTCGACCAGGCCCAGGCGCTCAGCGGCGTGCACCAGCTGCTGAACCTCGACCTGGAACCACGCGACGCGCTGCTGGCCGTCGCCTCGCTGCTCGGCGACGCGCTGGACGCCGACCAGGCCGGTGTCTGCCGCACCCAGGGGGACGAGGTGGACCTGCAGGTCAGTCACGTCCGCCCCGACCTGCCGGTCCAGCACCAGCCGGCCGCGCCCGGCGCCCCCGCCGCCATCAGCGCCCTGGGGCTCAACCGCGTCGCCGAACCCCGCTACGTCCACGACCTGCCGGCCCTGGCCGACCGGGCCGGGGTGCCCGTCAGCGGCGACATCACGCAGGTGGCGGTCATCCCGGCCGGGCGGGACCCGCAGGGCGTCACGCACCTGATCTTCACCCGCCGCCGCGACCACCCCGTCCCCGAGTGGCGCCCCGCCGACCGCAGCCTGCTGGAGGCGACGGGCCGCGCCGCGCAGCAGATGCTCGACCACCACCAGGCGCGCGCCTGGGCCCGCCGCGACGCCCTGACCGGCATCCTGAACCGCCGCGCCTTCGAGGACGACTACGCCGCGCTGACCGAGGTGCCGTTCACGCTCGCACTGCTGGACCTCGACGGCCTCAAGCACCTGAACGACACCCAGGGCCACGCGCAGGGCGACAAACTGCTGCGCATCTTCGCCGCGGCGCTGGCCGCCGAACTGGGCCGCAGCGGCGCCGCCTACCGCTACGGCGGCGATGAATTCGTCGTGATCGCCGATCCGCTCAGCGAGGACCACCTGCTGGAATTCGTGGACGCCGCCGTGCTCGCCACCCGCCAGCTCAGCCCACTGCCCGGCGTGAGCGTCGGCGTCGCCCACAGCGGCGAGGCCAGGCGCGCCGACCTGCTCGACCTCGCCGACGCCCGCATGTACGGCAGCAAACGCCGCCGCGCCGCCCAGCGCGCCTGAGCGCGGACTCGCGCCCCCCAGTCCGCCAGGACCAGCGGGTCGGGTCAGCGGCCCAGCGCGGCGCGGCCCAGCGGGGTCAGTTGACCCTCGGGGTCGGTCAGGGCGTCCAGGCCCGGCGCGATCCAGCCCTGGTCCGGGAGGGCCGCGACCGCCTGCAGGTACGCCTCCTGCTTCCAGGGCAGGCGGGGCGGGCCGGGCAGCAGGAAGGCCGCGCCGGGCGTCGGCGCCCCGGTGACGGTCCCGGCGATGAGCGGCGCGACCTCCACGCGGACGGGCGCGCCCTCGGTGATCAGCGGGAGGGGCTGCGCGGCGCGCAGGATCTCCAGGGCGCGGGCCGTGTTCGGGGCGCTGTCCGGCAGCGGGCCGGGCCGCAGGGCCAGCGCGCCGCGCGCCTGCACGGCCGCCGTGACACGCGACGGCAGGTTCTCCAGCGTCAGCGGTGAACTGAAGGTCACGATCACCGCGACGCCCTGCTGCCGCGCCAGCCGCGTCCCGAGACTCAGCGCGCGGCCGGTGTTCAGCGTGGGCACAGCGGGCATGGTCAGTGCGACCGGTCCCAGTCCGGCGCGGCGGACGCGGCGCAGCAGGGCCGCCCAGTCCTCGCGGGTCCAGTCGCTCCATTCCTCGACCGTCACGGCCCGCCACGACCCTGTGGGCAGCGGCGTGGCCGCGCGGGCGCGCGGCGTCTGCACGGCCGTGACGCGCCAGTCCGTGACGCGCCACACCCCACCGTCCCGTTCGAGCGTGACGGTGCGCGTCTCGCGCCGCGCCACCGGCTCGGCCCAGCCGTCCGGGCCGGGCAGGGCCCGCAGGGTCCACAGCTCGTCCCGCAGGCGGAACGTGCGGCGGTCGAGCAGGCCCAGCGGCGTGGCGCGGTGCTCCCAGTCGAGCAGCAGCGCCCCGGAGCGCGGCGAGGTGGCCGCGAGCGCCTCGCGCAGCGCCCGGCCCCCCAGGCGACCCGGAAGACCCGTGGTGTCGCCGCTGCCGTGCGCGTACGTCAGTTCGCTGTAGGCCAGCAGGTACGCCTGCCGGATGTCCTCCAGCGTGATCCCGTCGGGCTGGTCCGCGCCGGGCGGGGCGGGCTGCCAGGCGAGCGTGGCGCTGGAGGGCGGCCGCCGCGCGAGGAACAGGGCGTCGACCTGCACGTCGGCCCGGCTGAGCCGCTCGAAGACCTGCGCGGACAGCAGCAGGGTCGCCAGGGCGCCAGCGGCGCTGCCGAGCACGATCAGCACGAACGCCAGCCGTTTGAGTCGCGTGCCCAGGCTGGGGCGCGGGCGGGGTCTCATGCGGACTCCGGCGGAAGCACGAGGACTCCGGGTGGCCGCGCGCGGACCGGTTGCGCCGGGCGCGCAGGTGGGGCAGTGCGGTTCACGGCCACGCGACACTCACCTCGCTGCCCGCGAGTTCGGCGCGCAGGGTCACGGCGCCAGGCAGGCGCGGCACCTCGGCGCGGACCTGTCCGGCGGCGACGGTCACGTCCGCCGTCCACACGACCGTCCCGGCGCGGCTCAGGGCGCGCAGCCGCACGGGCGTGCCGTCGTCCGGCATCGCGCCGTCCTCCCAGCGCAGCGGTCCCAGGGTCAGGACCCGCCCGGTGAACACCGCCCGTGGGCGTCCGCCCAGCAGGCCGCTACGGGCCGCCGCGCGCGCGCGGGCCTGCCAGTCGCCGCTCTGCGCGGTGAACGTGAACTGACCGGGCGTGGCGGGGGTCAGCTGCCAGCGGGCCACGCCGCTGACGGTCAGGCGCACCGCGCTGAGCCGCTCGGTGCCCGCGGTGGCCTGCAGCAGGACCGGCGTGCCGTCCGGGGCGGGGCGGCCACCGGGGGCACTCAGCTCGGCGGTGACGGTCCAGACCTCCCGTTCGCCCAGACCGATCCGGGAGGGCGTGACGCGCAGCGTGCCGCTCAGGGGCGGGGCTGGGGTGGGGCCGGGCCGGGAGAGGGCCGGGGCCGGGGGCTGGGGTGCCTGTGACTGGGGTGCCTGTGCCTGTGGTACCTGCGCCTGGGTCAGATCCAGCGCGACGCGGCCCTCCGGGGCGGCGGTCAGGGCCGCCTCGCAGCTCAGCGCGCCGGGCGGCACCGGGAGCGTCCCGGCGCGCGGCAGGGTCCGCACGACCGGCCCCGCCGGGGTATCGCAGGCGACCCGCAGGGGGCCGGTCCCGGTCACCTGCAGCTGCGCGCCGCGCACGCTCAGGCCGGGCAGGGGCGTCAGGCGCAGGCCCGCCGTGTCCGGCGGGGGACGCTGGCAGCTGCCCAGCAGGAGCACAAGGCCCAGCAGGAGCAGGAGGCCCAGCAGGGCAGGGTGCAGGGAAAGGGGGCGCGTCACGGTTCCTCCCGGTGGAAGGCGTGCGCGAACAGCCGCGAGCCGCTCACGCGGCCTCCATCCCCGATCAGTACCCGGTACCCGCGCGGCAGGGCCAGCGGCAGGTTCGCCTCGCGCGACTGCATGGGCGGCACGGCCTCCATCAGGTACGTGCGGCCCACCCACGCGACGCCGCCAGGGTCGTCCAGCGTGCCGATCACATTCGTGAGGGTCGCCTCGGCCGGGCCGGTGTTCTCGACCCGCACCGCCGGGCCGCGCCGCCACAGGTTCAGGTCCCGCGCGAGGTTGCGATTGCTGCTCACGCCGCTGGCCCGCACCGCGTAGGAGGCCACGTCGCGGATGTCCACGGTCATGCCCGGCCCGTCGAAGGTCACGAGGAACGGCGTGCGCTCGCCGGGATTCAGCCACGGCAGGAACGTCTCGGTCGCGTCGTTCCGGGCGAGTTCCTGCCCGCTGGCGTCGGTGACGTTCGCCGAGATGGTCAGGGACGCGCCCACCTGCCCCGCGTTCTGCACCTCGCCCACCACCGCCACCTGCTCGGGCGCGTCCGGCGCGTTCCGGAAGGCCACCAGCCGCTGACTGAGGACCCGCAGTGGCACCGGCGTGTCCGGCGTGGGCGGCGCGCCCACCTGCACGCCGGGCACCGCCTGGAAGCGCAGTGGCGGGCGGACGTTCAGGGTGGGGGAGACCAGCAGGCGCCAGCCCCGGTCGGTGCGGCGCAGGTCCTGGGTGACCTCCTCGGTCACGTCGCCCAGCGCCGTGAACCACGTCAGGCTCGACCGGACGGTCGCCACGGTGTCCGGCGCGTTCTGAGGGCCGCTGTACGTCACGTCCAGGACGCGCAG
Organism: Deinococcus sp. JMULE3; assembly: GCF_013337115.1. Lineage (NCBI taxonomy): Bacteria > Thermotogati > Deinococcota > Deinococci > Deinococcales > Deinococcaceae > Deinococcus > Deinococcus sp. JMULE3. The sequence goes on along the minus strand of NZ_SGWE01000001.1, from coordinate 257,955 downwards.
CGAGTCGAGTTTCGCGTAGCCGCTGCGCAGGCCCCCCACCACCGACAGGTCCAGCAGCCAGCGTTCCTCGGTCAGGCCCTCCTGCGGCTCGATCCAGGTGTACGCCTTCCCGAAGCGTTTGAAGTCCAGGTCGTCCCAGTAGCCCAGCACCGCCCGCTCGGGCGTCTCGGCGGGCCGCGACTTCAGGTACGCGAACGTCGCGCCGCCCAGCAGCAGCGTCAGCAGCACGCCGGTGTTCAGCAGCCGCCAGATCAGCGGCCGCCGCCGCGACCGCAGGCGCGCCGTGCGCCACGACCGGAACGGCAGCCACCGCACCCAGGAATGCCACCACGCGCCCTGCTGCGGCGGGGGGTCCAGGCTGTCCTCGGCCAGCAGCCGCACCCACGGCCAGCGCGAGCGGCCCCGCGGCGCGCGGACCGGCAGCAGCAGCGACAGCAGCGCCAGCACCGGCGCGCCGGACGGCAGCAGTCCCCACATCAGGCGCTGCCACACCGGCAGTTCCCGCCGGGGCAGCCGGGGCTGCACCTCGGGAATGTCCGGGCGTTCCCACACCATGATGCCGCCCGGCAGCGTCCCCAGCCTCACCCAGCCGAGCATGTGCAGCGCCGGGTCGTAGAACGCGTCGTTGCTGAGCATGAAGCGCAGGTTGTACTTCGCGGGTGTCGTGATGAACTGCCGCAGGCTGCCCAGGCCGGGCACGCCGGTGTACTTGGCGCCCTCCAGCCGCTCGACCGGCGTGGCGGTCAGTTCCGGCAGGCGCCGGGCGCTGTGGTAGTTCCCGTCGGGGGTGGTCGCGCGGGTGTTGGCACTCAGCCACGCCATCTGATCCCCGAAGCCCAGCACCATGTAGCGGTAACGGTCGCGCCCCCCGGATTCCAGGAAGTTCACGATGGGCCGCACGTCGATCCGGTCCGGCTGGAACTTGCGGTAGTACGTCAGGGCGCTGATGCTGACCGACAGGATCAGCGCGGCCGTCACGAACAGCAACCCCAGCGCGTGGTGCACCCGCGCCCCGAAGCGTGCCTGCACGAACACCCGCCACGCCCCGTGCCGCCACGACTCGATGACCAGCCCGGCCAGCGGCAGGATCAGCATGCACGCCCAGAACGTGAAGCGGTCCAGGGTCAGGATGTCGAACGCGCCGCGCAGCAGTTTCTTCGGGATGGGCGTGGTCCCGCCCGTGCCGAGCAGGCTCAGCAGCAGGATGCTGGCCATCATCGGCCAGCGCGGCAGGCCCCGGTGACTGTAGAACCCGCGGCGGACCGCGTCCCAGTAGATGGGCAGCAGCGTCGCCCACGGCACCAGCCAGAACATGAACCCGAAGTCGCGCCGCACCAGGAAGTTCGCGCGGCTGCCGTGCGGGATCGGCACCTGCGTGATCGGGTCGGCGCGGCTCCACAGCCAGTACGGCAGCACGACCAGCACCAGCGCCATGATGGCCGACACGCCGTACAGGCCGCCCCGGTACACGCGCGGCAGCACCCGGTACACGCGCCGCCACACCCGCCACCAGCCGCTGCGCCCTTCGGCCGGGCGGGGCCGCGAGGCACCCTCCAGCACCACCGCCAGCAGCACCGGCGCGATGAAGAACACGCTGCCGAACAGCGTCGTGACGTGATGCGCGGCCGTGGTCGCCGCGGTCCACATGGCCGCGCGGATCAGGTACGTCTTCTGCCCGGTCCGCACCCAGCGCACCGCGAACGGAATGGCATTCAGCAGCAGCCCCAGACTGAGGGTGGTGGGCAGCTGCCCGAACACCTGCACCGTCTCGGCGATGGCGCTCGACAGGATCAGCAGCACCGCGCCGTACCCGGCCGCGCGGGCCGTGACGAACACCTTCCCAAAGCGGTACATGCCGACCGTCAGGCCGGTCAGGGCCAGGATCTGCGTGGCGGCGAACGCGCCCATCAGGCCCAGCGGGAAACTCAGCAGCGCGATCAGGTAGTGACTGAGCGGCGGGTACGACGTCAGCGAGAACCCGGTGTACCACCCGCTCTCCCACGGGTCGAAGAAGGACTTCGCGTAGTGCGCGCCGAAGTACACGTGAATCAGGGCGTCGTACGTGCGCGTGAACGACCCGCTGATCAGCTGCGTGCCGTGCAGCACCAGCATCAGCAGCAGCGCGAAGGCCAGCAGCCGCCCCCCGGCGCGTTCGTCCTCGCCCGGCGGGAGCAGCGCGCCCGGCAGGTCCAGGCTGGGGCGGGCCTCGCCGCCGTCGCCCTGCGTGTCGCCCAGCGCGACGGGCGCCCGCCGCTTCCGCCAGCCCCACAGCGGCGCCAACCCGTCCGCCAGCCGCTCCCCGAATCCGCCCACCGGCCCGGCCAGTGGGCGGAGCCGTTCCCTGAGCCGCCCGGTCAGCCCTTCCACGCGTGCCAGGTGGCCCTCCGGCGGGTCAGCCACCCATCCCGGCGGCAAACACGGCGTCAAGGAGTTCGTAGCGGCTGAAGGGTTTGAACAGCACGCTGCGCGCCCCCAGGCTCAGGGCCTGTTCACGCAGGACCTCCTCGCCGCTGCCGGTCAGGACGATCACCGGCGGCGCGTCCGGCGTGCCGCGCAGGTCACGCAGCAGGTCCAGGCCCGAGCGGCCCGGCAGCATCAGGTCGGTCACGATCACGTCCACCGGGCCGCGCGCGAGTTCCTCGAAGGCGGCCTCGACCGACTCGGCCTCCAGCGGCTTGTGCCCGCCCTGCTGCAGGATGTGCCGCACCAGCAGCCGCATGCCCGGCGCGTCCTCCACGATCAGGACGTGCTTGGACGGCACGTGCCCTAACAGGGTCACGTTCGCCGGCAGGTGCCGCGTCACCTGGGGTCCTCCAGACCGAAGACCCGGCCCAGCATGGTCAGGGACATCAGTTCATGCACCGCCGGACTCGCGCGGGTCAGGCGCAGCGACCGGCCCTCGCGGCGCCGGTCCTTCAGGGCGCTGACCAGCGCCGCGAGGGCGCTGCTGTCCATGAACGGCACGTCCGCCATGTCCACGCGCAGGTCACCGGTCTGCCCGGCGTGCTCCGCGAGCGCGGCGCGTAAATCCAGGGCGTTCTGGGCGTCCAGGCGTCCGGAGAGGATCAGTTCAGGGCCGTTCACGGTGTAGGTCAGGGGCATCGGGGGCAGCATCCTTTCAGGCGTCGTCAGATGAGTGCGGAGAGGTCGGGCGCGCGCAGTCGCAGCGTCTGGCGGTTGAACTGTGCCTTGCGAGCATAATGCCATTCCCGCGCGCAGCGCTGCGCGATCAGCAGCCCGTACCCGTGTTCGCGCAGCTCCCCGCCCTCCTGCGGCGCGGCGCTGCGAGGATCGAACGGCGACCCGTCGTCCATCAGGGTCACCAGAATGTCCGCGCCGGAGGTGTGCGCCCGCAGCGTCACCTCGCGCGCCCCGCCGTGCCGCACCGCGTTCACGAACAGTTCCGTGATCGCCAGTTCCGTCGGCATCAGCGCCGGGTGGTCCGGCGGCACCGCCTCGCGCAGCGCCTCGCTGAGGGTCGCCAGGGCCTGCAGGTCGCCCGGCAGGCGCCGCTGCACCCCGCGCGCCGCCGGGTCGCGCTGCAGCACGAGCAGCGTCAGGTCATCGGCCACCTCGAAGCCGCGCAGGCCCGAGACCGCCTGCCGGATGAACGAGGTGGGCGCGACCTCCGACGCGAGCTGCCGGGTGCGGTCCAGGCCGAACGGCACGCCCGCGGCGTCCTCCGCCTCGAACAGGCCGTCGCTGTACACCAGCAGCGCGTCGCCCGGATGCAGCCACACCCGCTCCACGTCCACGTGCAGCAGTGGGAAGGTGCCCAGCGGCGGCGCCGAGGCCCGCACCTCCTCCAGGCGCCCGTCGGCGCGGCGCAGCAGCACCGGCGGATGCCCGATGTTCAGCACGCGCAACTGCCCGTCGGGCCGCACCTGCATCGCCGCGAGCGTGCAGAACGCCCCCGAGCGTTCCAGGTGGTCGTGCAGCGCCTCGCCCAGCGTGCTGTTCAGCGACGACGAACGCGCCGCGACCGTGAACGCCGACGCGAACATCGCCGTGATGATCGCCGCCGGGAGGCCCTTGCCGCTCACGTCGCCCGCGACCAGCCACTCGGCCTCCTGGAACTGGAAGTCCCCGCCGAAATCACTGGCGGGCTGCGAGTGCAGGTGCAGGTGGTACCCCGGCGGGGTCCGCAGCGCCTCGGGCGTCACGGCGCGCCACACCGCCCGCGCCTGCCGCCGGTCGCGCTCCTGCAGTTCGTACCGCGCCGCCTCGCGCCGCCCCTGCATGGCCCGCAGGGCCGCGTCGAGCAGTTGCGCGAGCGTGCTGATCAGTTCCCGCTCGCCCGCCAGGAAATCGCGCTTGCCCCACAGGGCCAGCCAGCCCTGCTCCAGCGGCACCGCCAGCACCGCCGTCAGCCGCCACGCGCCCACGAACGGCGCGCCGGTATACAGCGCGCCCGCCGGGAGGACCGCCGGGTGATCAGGCGGACGCACGCCGCGCAGCCAGCCCGGCGTGTCGCCCAGCCACTCGCCCCGCACGTTCAGCGCCGCGCCCGGCGTGCTGATCAGCGCCGCCGCCTGCTGCACCAGCCCGGTCGCCTGCGCCTCGTCGGTCAGGGCCAGCGCCTGCGGGATCAGGCGCTGCAGGAACACCAGCTGATCACTCAGGTCCGCGACCTGATCCAGCAGTTCCGTGAAGGGATCGGGCGCGTCCATGGCCGCGCTCAGCGGATCGGCAGCACGGCGTACAGGCCCGTGATCTCCATGGCCAGCCGCACGCCGTCCTGAACGTTCACGATCCCGAGGTCCTGCCCGGCGGACCGCGCGGCGCGCACCAGGCGCACCAGCGCCGCCAGCCCACTGGAATCCATGAACGTCACGCCGCCCAGGTCCAGGGTCGTGCGCGCCGCGAGCGGTTCGGCCGCCGCGAGGAACCCCGGCACCTGGTGCGCGTCCAGGCGTCCGCTGAGTGACAGGTGCAGGTCGTCCGTATCGCGGCGCACCTGAATGTCGAGGGTGGTGGGGGGTCGGGTCATGCCTGGGCCTCCTGGGCGCGGGGTGAGGGACCGGGCGCGGCGCCCGTGAGGTCTTCAATGTGGAGCAGGTACCAGTCTGCCACGTCGGAGAGCGGCAGGCTGGACGCCACCCGCCAGTTCGCGTCGCCCAGCGCCGCCGCCTGACGCGGGTCGCTCAGCACGCGCCACAGCGCGTCCGCCAGGGACTCGGGGTCCTCGGGCTCGAAGAATTCCGCGCGGTAGCCCTCGTCCTGGATCAGATCCGCGAGGTCCCCGATGTTCGGCATGACCGCGCCGCGCCCGAACTCCCCGGCCTGGTGCAGCACGCCGCTGCTGCCGGTCGTGGCGTTGTACGGGAAGGCCACGACCGTGCTGTCACTGAACACGCGCGGCACGTCCTCCTCGGCGACGTAGCCGGTGAAGGTGATGTTCGGCACGTCCGCGAACTGCGCCTGCACGCCCGCGAGGTACCCCGGCGCGTTCGGCGTGTCACTCCCGGCGATCACCAGCCGCGTGCGCGGATCGCGTTCCAGCAGGCGGCGGTGGGCCTCGATCAGCACCTCCACGCGCTTGTACGTCCCGAACTTCCCGAAGGTCATCACGGTCGGCACCTCCGGGAACGGCTGCGGCGGGAGGGGCAGCTGGAACGTCCCGTGCGGCGCGAGGAACACGTTCTGGGCGCCGTACTCCTCGCGCAGCAGCTTCACGTAACGCGGCAGGGTCGTCGCCACGAGGTTCGACGCGAGCAGCGCCCGCGTGAACAGCCGCCCGAACGCCCGCGTGACCTTCACCTTCAGCGGATTCCCGCCGAAGCCCGCGCGGTCCAGGTCCACCGTCTCGAACAGGTTGTGCAGCAGCGTCACGCTGGGCGTCCCCAGCGCCCGCGCCAGCATGGGCGTGAGCAGCCCCAGCGCCGCCGGGACGCGCCGGTCCCCGAAACTCGCCATCTGCAGGTTGAAGATCACCGCGTCGGGCCGCGCGCGGCGCAGCGCCAGCAGCAGCCGCGCCGCCGACAGCGGATCGTTGAAGTCCCACACGCGCCGCACGTTCGGAGCGTCGGCGGCCTCCTGCCCGGCGGGCAGCCGGTCGGCCAGGATGGTCATGTGTCCCACCTCGGGCTTGTCCGCCAGCACCCGCGAGAGGTGCAGGCCGTACTCGTTCAGGCTGCGCCGCCCCGGCGGGTACGCCGTGACGACTGCCAGGTGCAGCCCGTCGCGGCGCGGGTGGCCGCTGCCGTGCAGGCGGCGCAGCATCAGGACGTCCTTGAGGAACTTCACGGAGTCTTTCACGGGATCCACCTTGCTGTCCGGGGCGTCCACCCAGCGGACCGGGACCTCCACGACGCGCAGACCGTCACGCGCCGCGAGGTACAGAAGTTCCAGGTCGAAGGAGAACCCGTCGAGCACGCCGCGCCGGAACAGGTCGCGGGCCACCTCGCCCCGGAACAGCTTGAAGCCGCACTGGGTGTCCTCGGCGGTCACGCCGGTCAGCACCCGCGTCACGCGCCGCAGCCCGCCGGACACCAGCCGCCGCAGGGGGCTCTTGCCGACCTCCTCGGCGCCCTCGGCGGCGCGCGACCCGATCGCGACGTGCGCCCCGGCGCGGACCGCCGCGATCAGGCGCGGCAGTTCCTCGATGGGCGTGCTGTTGTCCGCGTCCGCGAACAGGATCAGGTCGCCGCGCGCGGCGCGCACGCCCCGGCGGACCGCGCCGCCCTTGCCGGTGTTCGCGTGCCGGATCACGCGCAGGTTCGCCCAGGGCAGCGCCCCGACCAGGTCGGCGGTGCCGTCGCGGCTGCCGTCGTCACTGACGATCAGTTCCCACGGCTCGCCGATGGCGCTGACCGCCACCGCGAACGCCGCCAGGGTCGGCAGGATCCGCTCGGACTCGTTGTACGCGGGCACGACGATACTCAGGGTGACTCGGGGCAGCGGCACGTCACGCCACTGCTCAAACGCGGGATACGACACGGGTAAACCTCCAGGAGTGAGGGATGAGGGAGGACGCGGCGCTCAGGAGCAGGGTACCCTTCCCGACCGCCACGAAGAGCGTCAAATGTGATGGTTGATGCGAGGACACCAGCGCCAGCAGCAGCATCGCCGCGCCGGACAGCAGGTACGCCCGCGCCGTGAGCAGCTGCGCGCCGCGCCCGCCCGAAGCGAGCAGGTGATTCATGGCCGTGCCGGCCACCGTCAGCGCCAGGGTGCCCAGCGCCGCGGCGGGCAGCAGCGCCGAAGCGCCCGGCAGCGCCCCGCCGAACGCCACGCGGGCGCACAGCTCCGGCGCGAGCGCCAGCAGCGCCGCCGGGACGCCCGCCACGAGCAGCGTCGCGCCCAGCGCACCCAGCAGCAGGGGCCGCAGCGGCTCCCCGGTGGCGGCGCGGCGGGCCACGAGCGGGAACGCCGCGACCTGCACCGCCCACCCGGCGAAGAACACCACGCGCGCCAGGGTGGCTGCCGCCGCGAACGCGCCCGCGTCACCGGGGGCGAGCAGCGCCCCGGCCAGCAGCACGTCCCCGTACAGCAGCCCACTCTGCGCGGCGGCGACCAGCGCCAGCAGCCGCTTGCCTTCCGCTTCCGGCGCGGCAGCTCCGGCCGTGCCGGAGGCCGGGCAGGGCCGGACCAGCGGCAGCGCCAGCAGCATCCCCAGCAGTGTCGCCGCGACCGCCGCCGCCGCGCCCGGCAGGACCAGCAGCAGCGGCGCCGTCAGCGCGATCTTCAGGCCGTGCTCGGCCAGCAGACTCAGGCCGAACGCGGCGGCCCGGCCGTCCCGCTGCGCCGCGCCGCGCCACGCGCCCAGCAGCGCCAGCGTCGGGACGGTCAGCGCGAACGCCGCCACCCACGCGGGCTGCAATCCCAGCAGGCCCGCCAGTGGCGAGAGCAGCAGCAGCGCCGCGCCCAGCAGCCCACCGGCCCGCAGCGCGGCGGCGGTGTTCGCCCCCTGCGCGCGGCGGGACGTGGCCTGCTGGAACGCGATCGGCAGCGCAGCCGACAGCATGAACAGCGACGTGAACGACGCGAACGCCCCGTACTGCGAGGCGTCCAGCCAGCGGCCCAGCAGCAGCGTGAACGCGTAGTTCAGCGCGCTGCTCAGCAGGATGGCCGCGACCGTCAGCAAGCCCTGCATGGATTCTCGGCGTCCGTTCACGCGTTCCATGCTGCCCCGCCGGTCATCACCGGGAGCTTTCACTGGGGGCTGCATGCGAAAAACCACGGCTGAGACGCAAATATCGGTGTGCCTTAACCTGATGGGGGGTTGTGGGACGGGAATTCTGACAGACCATGACGGCCCCGAACCATGAACGTGGCGCCTCGTTGCCGGGCTGGGCGGGTCACACTGGAGCCATGCGACGCCTGCGCCCGGTCCTGTGCGCCCTGCTCCTCCTGGCCAGCCCCGGCGCGCAGGCCCGGACGGGCAACCGGCCGGACTGGACGGCCCTCGCCGCCCGCTTCCCGGCGTTTGCCGGCGCGGCCGTGGACACGCGCGCGGGCCGACCCCGGCTGACGCTGCTGTGGGCCGGGCCGGGGCAGCCCCCCGTACGTGCCCTGACCGACGCGCTGACCGAGACTCTGGGCGGGGAGGCCCGCGAGATCGCCCGCAGCGGCGCCGTGCAGGTACGCCCCGCGCGCTTCACGCTGGCGCACCTGCTGGACACCGAGCGAGCTGTGGGCAGTGTGGGACGGCTTGCCCCCCTCCTGAACCGGGTGGTGGTGCCGGTGGGCACGCCCAGGGTCGGGCCGCCCGGCATCACGGTCACGGCCGACGAGGTGGCCCGCGAGTCTCGCCTGAGTGTCTTCGTGCGCCCGACCTCCCCGGCGCGGGGGGCGCTGGCGGTCGACGTGCGCGTCGTGAATACCGGACGCTGGCCGGTGCGGGTGGACTGGGACTGCTTCGTGGTCCGGTTGCGGCTGCTGGACGCGCGGGGAAAGGACGTGACGGTCCTGCCGGACGAGGCGTGCGCGGGCGGCCCGACAGTGATCCTGTGGCCGGGCGAGGTCCGGCGCGCCGAGCCGGTCCTGCCGGTGCTGGATGGCCTCCCGGCGGGACGCTACCGCCTGCGGGCGGAACTGGAGGTGGCGGGCCTGCGGGCCGCGCGCGAGGCGACGCTGGACTGGCGGCCCTGACCCCCAGCCGTGACCCCGTCCCCGCTCGCAGCGTCCGTTCGCGTTCAAAATTGACGTTCACGTACATTTCTGCCTATGCTGGTGGCCTCAACCCCCCGCCGCACGTCCCCTCACCCGGAGGTTCACCCCGCATGGCCCTGAAAGACCTGTTCAACCTGACCGGCAAGGTCGCCCTCATCACCGGCGGCAGCCGCGGCCTCGGCCTCCAGATCGCCGAGGCGCTCGGCGAATACGGCGCGACCGTCGTCCTCACCGCCCGCAAAGCCCACGAACTCGACGAAGCCAAAGCGCACCTCGCCTCCATGGGCATCACCGCGCACGTCTACCCCAACGACCTGGGCGCCTTCGACACCATTGATCCGCTCGTGGAACGCATCCACGCCGAGGTCGGCCCCATCGACATCCTCGTGAACAACGCCGGGGCCACCTGGGGCTCCCCGACCGTCGACCACCCCATGGAGGCGTGGATGAAGGTCATGAACGTCAACGTGAACGGCCTGTTCCTCATCACCCAGAGCGTCCTGAAACGCTGCATGCTCCCCGCCGGGAAGGGCCGCATCGTGAACGTCGCGTCGGTCGCCGGGCTGCAGGGCAACGACCCCCGCATGGCCCCCACCGTCGCGTACAACACCAGCAAGGGCGCCGTCGTGAACTTCACCCGCGCCCTGGCCGCCGAGATGGCCGACAAGGGCGTCACCGTGAACAGCATCTGCCCCGGGTACTTCCCCACCAAGATGACCAAGGGGACCCTGGCGTACGGCGAGCAGAACATCCTGGAATCCACGCCCATGCACCGCCTCGGCACCGACGAGGACCTCAAGGGCCTCGCGCTGCTCCTCGCCAGCGACGCCAGCGCCTACATGACCGGGCAGAACATCGCCGTGGACGGCGGCGCCGGCGTCGTATGACCACCCCCACCGGACTCCGACCGGACGAACTGGCCGCGCACGTCGGGCAGCAGGTCGCGCTGTCCGACTGGGTGGAGGTCACCCAGGACCGCATCCAGGCGTTCGCGGACGCCACGGGCGACCACCAGTTCATCCACGTCGACCCCGAACGGGCCGCGCAGGGCCCCTTCGGCGGCACCATCGCGCACGGGTTCCTGACCCTGTCGCTGCTGGCCGGGGAGTTCATGACGTGCGGCGGCAGCCCCCACATCGACGGCGCGCGGATGACCGTCAACTACGGCCTGAACCGCGTGCGCTTCATCGCGCCCGTCCGCGCCGGAGCACGCCTGCGCAACCGCGCCGTGCTCCAGTCCGCCGAACCGGGCCAGGGTTTTGTTCAGATCACGGTCGCGAACACCATCGAGATCGACGGGGCCGATAAACCCGCCTGCACCGCCGAGAGCGTCTACCGGGTCTACCTGTGACCGACATGCTCTCCATGGCGCAGGGCGTGCTGGACGCCCAACCGTTCAGCACCCTCGTTGGCGCCCGCGCGACTCGCTTCACCCCCGACGAGGTCGAGGTGCGTCTCGCCCTGCGGCCCGACCTGACGCAACACCACGGCTTCGCGCACGGTGGCCTCCAGGCGACGCTGGCGGACATCACCCTGACGTTCATGGGGGCCGCCGCGCTGGGGCCGAGCGTCCTGACGAGTGAATTCAAGATCAACTTCCTGCGGCCCGCGCAGGGCGACACCCTGATCGGACGCGGCAGCGTCATCAGCGCCGGGAAACGGCAGGCCGTGACCCGCTGCGACCTCTACGCCGCGCAGGACGGTCAGGAGAAACTCGTCGCCACGGCACTGGGCACCATCGCCCGCGCGGACGTGCCATGAAGATCGGCAGCCGCTACACCCTGGAGCGCCCCACGACCGGCGAGGTGCTCGGCACCCTGACCGTCACCGCCACCGAGATGTTCGCAATTCGGGGCACATTTGAGGCTACACCCACCTTCGACCCGTACCGCCCACTGTTCGACGAGGACGCCCGCCTCGCGCGGCAACTCGCCGAGGATCCCGACCCGGAGCTGCTGGAGCGCGCCGAGGCGGTCCTGGACGGCCTGATGTCGCTGGGCCTGATCCTGCGCGGCGAGGCCGGGCGGGGCTACCGAGACTTCCTGCTGGGCATCGACGGTGACGAGGCCAGCTTCCGCCCCCTGACTGAGGAGGAATCCCTATGACGATGTTCGACGTGTCCCCCCGCGCCCGTGACCTGCACGCGCGCCTCACCGCGTTCATGGACGCGCACATCTACCCCAACGAGGCCGAGGTCGCCCGGCAGATCGAGTCGGGGAACCGCTGGGAGCACCTCCCGATCATCGACGAACTGAAACCGAAGGCGCGTGCCGAGGGCCTGTGGAACCTGTTCCTGCCGCCCGCCAGCGACCCGGACGGCACCTTCGGGCCGGGCCTGTCGAACCTGGAGTACGCGGGCCTGTGCGAGGTCATGGGCCGCGTCTGGTGGGCGCCGGAGGTGTTCAACTGCTCGGCGCCCGACACCGGGAACATGGAGGTCCTGGCCCGCTACGGCACGCCCGAGCAGCAGGAGCAGTGGCTGATCCCGCTGCTGAACGGCGAGATCCGCAGCGCGTTCTCCATGACCGAACCCGACGTCGCCTCAAGCGACGCGACGAACATTCAGTCCAGCATCACCCGCGATGGGGACGAGTACGTCGTGAACGGCGACAAGTGGTGGACGAGCGGCGCCGGGGACCCCCGCTGCAAGATCAGCATCTTCATGGGCAAGACTGACCCGAGTGCCGAACGGCACCGCCAGCAGAGCATGATCCTGGTGCCCCTGGACGCGCCGGGCGTCACGAAGGAACGCATGCTGACCGTGTTCGGGTACGACGACGCCCCGCACGGCCACGCGCAGATGACCTTCCGTGACGTGCGCGTGCCCGCCGCGAACCTCCTGCTCGGCGAGGGACGCGGTTTCGAGATCGCGCAGGGCCGCCTCGGGCCGGGCCGCATCCACCACTGCATGCGCCTGATCGGACAGGCCGAACGCGCCCTGGATCTCATGGTGCAGCGCGCCGCGTCCCGTACCGCGTTCGGCAAACCCCTCACCGGGCACCAGCACGTCCGCGAGGCCATCGCCGCGAGCCGCATGGAGATCGACCAGGCTCGCCTGCTGACTCTGCACGCCGCGCACATGATGGACACCGTCGGGAACAAGGAGGCGCGCGGGCAGATCGCCGCGATCAAGGTCGTCGCGCCGAACGTCGCGCTGCGCGTCATCGACCGCGCCATTCAGGTGTTCGGCGGGGCGGGCGTCAGCCAGGACACGCCCCTGGCGATGATGTACGCCCAGGCGCGCACCCTGCGCCTCGCGGACGGCCCGGACATCGTGCACGCCGAGACGGTCGCCAAGGAAGAACTGCGCCGCCAGGGCGTCAGCGGACGCCGCTGAGTCATACGAACTCCGATTGAATGGCTTACAAAGCCGTTCAATCCGAGCAGAGCGAGTGGGAGAGAAACGGGTTCCGGACGTGGAGTTGGCAACCCGGTGCTGTCCCGGGTTGTTAACGAAACAAACGGAATCCGTACCAGCCGCGCATCCCGGGTTTTCTCCTCCCCCTTCAGGGGGGAGGCCGGGAGGGGGTGCGGGAACCGAGGAGTGATCATGGACTTGAATCAGGCGGTGGCGGTGGTGACGGGGTCGGCGTCCGGGATCGGTCGGGCGCTGGCGGCGCGGCTGGCGCAGGAGGGCGCGGTGGTGGTGGCGTCCGACCGGAACGCGGAGGCCGGGGCGCGTGAGGCGGCAGCGATCGGCGCGCGGTTCGTGCCGGCCGACGTGGGGCAGGAGGCCGGGGTGAAGGCCCTGATCGACGACGTGCTGGCGCACGAGGGCCGCGTCGACCTGCTGTGCTCGAACGCGGGACTGGCCGTCGGGAACGGTCTGGAGGCGCAGGACGCGTTGTGGGACGTGTCGTGGCGCGTGAATGTCCTGAGTCACGTGTGGGGCGCGCGGCACGTGTTGCCGCACATGCTCGCGCGCGGGAGCGGCACGCTGTTGCAGACGGTGTCGGCGGCGGGCCTGCTGACCGAGGTGCATTCCGCGCCGTACGCGGTGACGAAGCATGAGGCGCTGGCCTTCGCGGAGTGGCTGGCGATCACGTACGGGGACCGGGGCATCAGCGTGGCGGCGCTGTGCCCGGAGTGGGTGCAGACGCCCCTGATCGCGGGCGCGCCGCACCTGCAGGCCGGGGCGATCACGCCCGAGGAGGTCGCCGGGGCGGCCGTGACTGGCCTGCGGTCGGGGCAGTTCCTGATCACGACGCATCCGATGACCGTGCGGGCCTTCCAGGCGCGCGCGAATTCGCATGACCGCTGGCTGGGCCGCGTGCGGGACCTGTCGCGGCAGACGACCGAACAACTCGCCGGGGGCCACGCGTTCCCGGATGCACTGGAGGGCTGACATGGACTTTGAACGGAAAGTGATCGTGGTGACGGGCGCGGCGTCAGGGATCGGGAAGGCGCTGGCGGCGGCGTTCGTGCAGGAGGGCGCGACGGTGGTCGCCTCGGACCGCAACGCGGAGCTGGGCGCGCAGGAGGCGGCCGTGATCGGGGCGCGCTTCATCGCGGCGGACGTGGGGCAGGAGGCGGGCGTGAAGGGCCTGATCGACGACGTGCTGGCGCAGGAGGGCCGCATCGACCTCTTCTGTTCGAATGCGGGCATCGCGGTGGGGGAGGGGCCGGACACCCCGGACCGCGTGTGGGATCTGATCCAGCGGGTGAACGTCATGAGTCACGTCTGGGCGGCGCGGCACGTCCTGCCGCACATGCTGGAGCGGGGGGACGGGTACCTGCTGAACACCGCGTCGGCAGCGGGCCTGCTGACGGAATTGCACTCCGCGCCATACGCCGTGACCAAGCACGCCGCGCTGGCGTTCGCGGAGTGGCTGAGCATCACGTACGGTGACCGGGGCATCAAGGTCGCCGCGCTGTGCCCGGAAGGCGTGTGGACGCCCATGATCCAGAACGCGCCCCTGCTGCAGCAGACGGCCATCACGACCGACGAACTGGTCGCGAGGACGCTGGAGGTGCTGCGCGCCGACGGGTTCCTGATCACCACGCACCCCAGCACCCTGAAAGGATTCCAGCTCAAGGCGGCGGATTACGACGGCTGGATCGGGAAGATGCGGCACCTGCGCGGCAAGGCCATGGCGTTGCTGCACGCCCAGCAGGACGGGGCAGAGGCGGGGGAGGCGAGCCGTTGACCGCGCCGGACGCCGCGCCCGTCCGCCCCGGCGAGGAACTCCCGCTGGAGGCGCTGCGGGAGGCCCTGCGCGGCCGGGTGCCCGGCGACGTGGAGGCGCTGGAGGTCCTGCAGTTCCCCGGGGGCTTCTCGAACCTGACGTACCTGCTGCGCCTGGGTGAGCAGGAGTACGTGCTGCGCCGCGCGCCGCTGGGGCCGCTCCCGAAGGGCGCGCACGACATGACCCGCGAGGCGAACCTGCTCTCCCGCATCCACCCGGTGCTGCCGGTCGCCCCGGCGCCGCTGCTGGTCGTGGAGGACGCGGGCGTGATCGGCAGCCCGTTCTACCTGATGGAGCGGCGGCGCGGGACGGTCGTGCGGACCAGCCTCCCGCCCGAGTACCGCGACCTCCCGGACGCGCCGGAGCGGCTGGGCGCGGCCCTCATTGATACGCTGGCGGACCTGCACGCGGTGGACGTGAGTGCCGCGGGGTTACGTGACCTGGGGAAACCCGAGGGCTTCAACCGCCGTCAGGTGGACGGCTGGGCGGGCCGCTGGCGCCGCGCCCGCGAGGCTCTCCAGGACACCGGGGACCTCCCCCCACCTGCCGAGCTGCGCGACGAACTGGTGATCGCGTGGCTGGAGGCGCACACGCCCACGGAAACGGCGCACGCGCTGGTCCACAACGACTTCAAGCTGGACAACCTGATGCTCGACCCCCACGATCCGGGCCGGGTGGTGGCGCTGCTGGACTGGGAGATGACCACGCTGGGCGACCCGCTGGTGGACCTGGGCCTGACCCTGACGTACTGGACGATGCCGGAGCTGCCCGGCGGCGCGCCCAACCGCGTCGGGGCGGCGGCGCCGGGCTTTCCGGACCGGGACGAGCTGGTGGCCCGTTACGAGGCCCGCAGCGGGCGACGCGTGGCGGACGCGCTGCCGTGGTTCGAGGTGCTGGGGCACTTCAAGCTCGCGGTGATCGTCATCCAGATCTTCGCCCGTTACCGCCTGGGGCAGACGCAGGACCCGCGCTTCGCGCCGCTGGCCGCGCAGGCCGCGTGGCTGATGCGCCGCGCCTGGGAGCTGATCCGGACGCAGGACGCGCGTGAGTGAACTGCGGCTGATCCGCCACGGGCAGGCCACGCCGTTCGAGGCCGACACCGACCGTCTGTCCCCGCTGGGCGAGACCCAGGCCCGCGCGGTCGGCGCGGCGTTCCAGGCGGAGGGCTGGGTGCCCACGCACGTCCTGCACGGCCCCCTCGTGCGGCAGCGGCGCAGCGCGGGGCTGGCGGCCGGGCAGGCGAGCGGCTGGCCTGCTGCGACCCAGGACGCCCGGCTGGCCGAGTTCGACGGGGACGGCCTGATCCGTACACTGGCGCCGCTGCTGGCCGCGCGGGACGACGCGTTCGCCGCGCAGGTCGCCGCCTTCCGCGCCAGCGACCCCCAGACGCGCAACAGCACCTTCCAGGCGCTGCTGGAGACGGTCGCGGCCGCGTGGCAGGCGGGCACCCTGACCCACCCGGACGTGGAGACGTGGGCGGCGTTTCGCGCGCGGGTTCTCGCGGCCCTGGCGGACACGCTGGCCCTGCCCGGCGGGAGCCGCGTGGCGGTCTTCACGAGTGGCGGCGTGATCGGCCTGACGCTCGCCCGCGTGCTGGACGCCACGGACGCCACGGCCCTGCGCCTGAACTGGCGGGTGCGCAACGCCAGCGTCACCCGCCTGACCTTCGGCGGTGGGCGCGTCAGCCTGGACAGTTTCAACGAGGAGGCGCACCTGCCGCCCGCCGAGCGGTCATGGCGGTGACCGGCCGCGCAGCAACCCACATGACGCCGGGCGTCAATGCCGCTATCCTCTGCAGCGTGTTCCCCCCAGTGAAAGAGATTTGTGCCGCCCTCCCCGCTAGGGTGGACGCATGAACGTCCGCGAGGTCCTGACCGCCACCGATGATGCGGTCTACCGCACCGCGCAGGTCATCACGGTCCTGCAGGCGCACCGCGCGCGCGGCCCCTGGCTGCGCCTGATCGCCGTGCCCCGCCCCGGCAACCTGCCTGAACTGCTGGCCGTGCAGGGCGACAAGGTCCGCCGCCCCGGC
This sequence comes from Deinococcus sp. JMULE3, assembly GCF_013337115.1. Lineage (NCBI taxonomy): Bacteria > Thermotogati > Deinococcota > Deinococci > Deinococcales > Deinococcaceae > Deinococcus > Deinococcus sp. JMULE3. The sequence continues at coordinate 241,623 of NZ_SGWE01000001.1, read as the reverse complement.
AACTCCGTCGGCATGAACTCCAACATGGGGCACACCCAGCACCTCGCCACGCGCTGCATGGCGGACCTGGGCGCCGACCCCGGCACCCTCAGCGGTCTGCTGCAGACCCAGGCGGTCGCGGAACTGCTCTCGACGCCGCTCGACGAGCAGATCGTGCAGGCCACCCAGGCGCTCGTGGCGCTGCTGGACGAACGGTCCGCCCAGGCCAAACAGGCCAGCAAGCCGCGCTTCTGGTTCCGCGCCAAGGCGGCCGAGGTGGACGACACCCCGCCGACCTCCCCGAAGGTCACCGAGCAGATCGAGCACCTGCGTGCCCTGCTCGGCGAGGTGCCCATCGTGACGCTCGCGGACGTCGCCCTCGACTGGGACGACGTCAGCATCGACACCGCCCTGTAGTTCCGCGGGGTCTGGTGGCGCTCAGGCGCGCGCGCTGCGCCTGGGCGCCTCCGCCCGTTCCGGCGCGGCCAGCCGGGGCAGCAGCCCGCCGGGCAGGGTCAGTTCGCGGTTGCTGACGAACGTCGGGACGCCCAGCGCCTCGGCCCGGCGCAGCGCGAACCGCCGGGCGCGGGTGGTCACGGCGTAGTCCAGGCCGTACACCTCCAGGTGCAGGCGGCGCGCCTGCGCGACCAGCGCGGCCGTGTACTCCAGTTCGTGCCGTTCGTACGTGCGGTACCCGTCGGCCCAGGTGGTGGACAGCGCCTCGATCAGCACGCCGTTGATGGTCCCGCCCAGGCGCGGCAGCAGCCCGAAGCCACGGTTCGCCATCAGGTAGCAGGGTCCGGCCCACTGCCGCACCTGCCGCACGAGTTTCAGCATGGCGCGCACCTGCACCGGGTCGCTGGCACTGTCGAGCGTGTCGAGCAGGAACCCGTCGAACACCGCCTTGTGCGCCAGGACCTGCGCCTCGATCCGCGCGCGCCACTCCGGGTGGCGGGCGTCCACGGGCCGCAGGTGCCAGTGCGGGTCGGGCGCGCCACGCAGCCACTCGCCGTGCGGACTGCTGTCCATGCCCAGGCTCAGGTACGCCAGGACCTGCACGCCGCGCGACTGCAGCCAGCGCACGGCGTCCACGCGGTAGTGGCCGGGCTGCACGATGACCCGCTGGTAGCGGCACAGGACGTTCAGGGCGTTCGGGCCGTAGTACACGCTCAGGGCGCGGCGGCCTGGCGGTCCGGCGGTCCGGGCCGGCGGCTGCAGGTACGTCAGGGGGTGGCGGAGGTGTCCGGTCATGGGGCCTCCTGCCAGGCGCCGGGGTGCCGGGAAGCGCAGGGGACGCGTGCGGGGGCGTAGCCCAGGACCGGAGACCGGGCCAGACACTGGGCTGCGGACTGGGCCGCGTGGCGGGCGGGGCGGGGCGCCCCCCACCTCCCGAGCAGCGTCATACGGATCCCGTGTGTTTCGCCCTCCAGCCGGAACATCACCGGGTTGCGACCTTCACGCCCGGAACCCGTTTTGCTCCGACTCATACGGATTCCGTTTGTTTCGTTAACAACCCGGAACGACACCAGGTTGCCAACTCCACGCCCGGAACCCGGTTCTCTCCTGCTCGCTCCGCTCGGGTTGAAAGATTTTGCAAACCTTTCAACCGGAGTCCGTATCACTTCGCTCGGATTGAACGGCCTTATAAGCCATTCAATCGGAGTCCGTCTCAGGAGGTGGGCCAGCAGTCGGGCCAGCAGGCGGGCCGGAGCGCAGCGGGTTCCGGGCGTGGGGGGCTGGTGACCCGACCTGTTCACGACGTGGGCGGCTGCAGGCCACCGCGCGGTGGGCGCGGCCCCCTTCACTGGACGGGCAGAGTGACGCTCTGACCGGCCCCCAGGGTCACGAGACTGATGGTCCGGCCGGCGTAGTTCGTCTGCGTGCCGCCCAGTGCGCCGGTCACGAAGGCTGGGCCGCCGCGTTCGGAGGTGACGGTCACCGTGTTCGACGCGCGGTTCCAGCTGCCGCTCACGCCGGCTTTCAGGGCAAGGGTCCGGTCGCGCATGTACGGGCCCAGGTCGTCCCAGCGCCAGGTGTTCAGCGGCAGCGTGGAGTACCGGGCGTACTTCTTCAGCACGGCGCCCAGCCAGTCGCTGGCGAGGCTCCTGTTCAGGCTGAACTGCCGCAGGTTGTTCTGGTGCATGTAGTGCGGGAACGCGCTGCCGGACAGGACGTGACCCAGCGCCAGATCGCTTTCCTTGTCCAGGTACTCGGCGTAGGTCAGGTTGTGATCCCAGTAGGGCGCGGTGCCGGTCGGGCCGTACACGCTGTTGTAGGCACTGACGGCCTGGTTGGGGTTGGTGACGCTGTAGAACACGTTCGTGGGCCAGCGCGGCACCAGGAAGATGGACGGGTTCAGCGGGTGGTACAGCCCGCAGTTCGTGCAGGTGGGGTCCCACTGTCCGTCCACCGAGCGGTTCGACGCGAGGTAGCGCACGCCGGTCGCCTGCGCGGCGTTCAGGAACGCGAGGTTCGACGCGCCCAGCCCGAAGTTCGTCTTGGGGCCGTCCCCGGCGGGGTTGTAGTAGCCCAGGCCGGACATGTCGCCCGTCACGAGCCCCTGCGCGCTGAGTTTCAGGCCGAACGCCTGCGCGACACTCAGGTTCGGGGCGAGCTGCGCCATCGACTGGTCGTACGTCAGGAAGTCCATGTACTCGTGGTCGAGGGTGTGACTGACCCAGTCGAACGTGTTCGCGAGGCACTTGGTGGCGCTGGACAGCGTGTCGGGCGTCCCGAGGGGGAAGGGGGCGCAGCTGGCGGGCGCGCTGGCGTTCGCGCCGCCCCCGTTGTACGCGATGGTGAAGTTCAGTGCCGGGGCGACCGGGTACAGCGCCCGCAGGGACGCCAGTTGCACCGGGAGGTTCATGGCGTCCACCGCCGCGATCCGGAACCCGTCGGCCCTGATGGTGCCGGTCGAGGGGTTGTACACGTCGCCCGGCAGGAACCAGTCGTCGATGTCCAGCTGCGCGAAGCGGCGGTACTCGCCCAGCCGCACGCCCCGCGTCAGCCAGTTCGTCAGGGAGTACCCCAGCAGGGTGCTGTGCAGCAGGTAGGGGTTCTGCGCGAAGGTCAGCGCGACCCGCTCGCGCCCGTCGGTGGTGGACTGCACGCCCAGCACGCGACCGTTGGGATCGCGCAGCAGTGGCGTGCTGCTCACGCCGGGCACGGTCGCCAGGGTGGACGGGTAGTTGTACGCGTACCGCACCGGAATGTTCACCTGCCGCAGGTCGCTGAGCACCCCCGAGGCGGCGGCGGTGGGTTTCACGTCCGCGCTGCTGCTCGCCACGCCGGCGTCCCGCAGGCCGTAATCCTCCGGCCAGGTGCCGGGGTAGGTGTACAGTGACAGCTGCCGCGCGCGGTAGTCCTTCTGGTACTGCCACAGCAGGTTCCATCCGGCCCAGTCCAGTGCGCTCTGGAACACGCCGGGACTGGCCTCGTACGCGAGGTTCCCGGTGGTGAGGATCACGCCCTGGTAGCGCCCGCTGCCGTCCGGCGCGACCAGCGACTCCGGGGTCAGGGGCGTCTGCGCGGGGAAGATCACGTCGTAGGGCACGCCCGCCTGATCGAGCATGGCGCGGGCCGTGTCGAGGTTGCTGTCCGCACCTCCGGCCAGGATCAGGACCCGCAGGGCGACCACGTCGGTGTTCGGCGTGACCGCCAAAGGCCGCAGCGGCAGCGGCGTGCGCGGCCCGGTCAGGTCCGGCAGGGGGCGCAGGTTCTCCCCGCGGGGCGTGGCGGCGCCGGGACGGGTCAGGTCGCTGATCAGGTGGCCGCTGTGTGCGGCGGTGGTGTGGTCGTCCGTGACGGGCAGCGCCGCGTCCTCGGTCGCCGGGGCGGTGCGGGTCGCGCAGGCGGCCAGCAGGACGCTCAGGGCCAGCAGTTTCAGGTGCTTCATGCGGTCACTCCTGCCCCGGCGGGGCGGCGGCCTTCAGGCCGGGGCGTTCAGGTAGGCGTCGGGGGTGGGCACGGGCGTGCCCAGGTTCATGCCGGGCATCAGCATCCCGATGTACCGGTCGAAGTCGGCGTTCGCGCGGTCGTAGTCCTCGGGACGGCCGATGTCCAGCCAGTACCCGTCGAAGGGGTAGCTGGCCGGGCGGATCTCGCGCGACAGCAGGTCCAGTACCAGGTCGTCGAACCCGAAGGGTTTCCCGGCCGGGTAGCGCGTCAGGGTCTCGCGGCTGAAGCCGTAGATGCCCATGCTGACCATGAAGTTGAACACCGGTTTCTCGCGGAAGTGCAGGATGGTGCCGCCCTCGATGTCCAGCACCCCGAACTCGCTCCTCACCTCGCGGGCGTAGGTGGCGACCGTCACGGGCGCGCTGCTGGCCGCGTGCTGCCGCAGCAACTTGGCGTGGTTCAGGTTCGTCAGCACGTCCCCGTTCATCACCAGGAAATGCTCGGGCAGGCGGTCCAGTGCGCCCAGCAGTGGGCCGATGGTGCCCAGCGGGCTCGCTTCCTCCAGGTACGTGACCGAGAGCCCGAAGCGGCTGCCGTCCCCCACGAACGAGCGGATCAGGGTGCCCATGTGGCCGATCGCCAGGGTCACGTGCGTGAACCCGTAGTGGGACAGCTGATGCATCACGATCTCCAGGATCGAGTAGCGGTCCCCGATGGGCACCAGGGGCTTGGGAACACAGGTGGTGTAGGGCCGCAGCCGGGTGCCTTTCCCGCCAGCCAGGATCACTGCGTGCATGGTGGAACCTCCTCGGGCCGCTCGGACCCGCGTCGAAAGAGGGCGTCGGGGGGGGAGTTCGGCGTGTCAGATGGTGTACTGGTCGGGCCGGTAGTGCGCGAGGTTGCGCGGCTCCAGGAACCAGCGGCTGGTCTCGTCCAGTCCGGCGTGCAGGTCGAAGCGGGGCGCCCAGCCGGTCGCGGCGCGCAGTTCGCTGTTGTCCCCGACGAGCCGCATGACCTCGCTGTTCTCGGGGCGCAGGCGCTGCGTTTCCTCCTCGACCTGCACGTCGCGGCCCATCACGTCCGCGATCACGCGGATCAGGTCCCCGACACTGACCTCCACCCCGGTCCCGGTGTTCAGGGTGCGGCCCACCACCCGCTCGTGCGGGGCCTCGCCGACCGCCTGGAAGGACCGCGCGGTGTCGCGCACGTAGTTGAAGTCCCGCGTGGGCCGCAGCGCCCCGACCCGCACGACCGGGCGGCGCGCGGCGATCTGCGAGATGATGGTGGGAATCACCGCGCGCGCCGACTGGCGCGGCCCGTACGTGTTGAAGGGCCGCAGGGTCACGACCGGCAGACCGAAACTCAGGTGGTACGCCTCGACCAGTTTGTCCGCCGCGATCTTCGTCGCGGAGTACGGCGACTGCCCCTGCAGCGGGTGCCGCTCGGTGATGGGCACGCTGCGGGCCGTGCCGTACACCTCGCTGGTGCTGGTGTGCACCAGCCGGGGCGTCTGCAGGTCCCGCGCGGCCTCCAGGACGTTCAGGGTGCCGACCACGTTCGTCTGCACGTACGAGTGCGGCGCCGCGTACGAGTACGGAATGGCGATCAGTGCCGCCAGGTGGTACACCACGTCCGCGCCGCGCATGAATTCCCGCACGCACACCGGGTCGCGCACGTCGCCGAGGACCACCTCGACGTGGGCCATGATCTCGGGCGGCAGGTCGTCCAGCCAGCCCCAGCTGCCGAAACTGTTGTACAGCACCATGGCCCGCACCCGCGCGCCGCCGCGCACGAGCGTCTCCACGAGGTGCGAACCGATGAAGCCCTCGGCCCCGGTCACCGCTGCCAGTGTTCCCATGTCTCCTCCCCTCCGATCGGGCGCACGCACCCACCCGCGCGGCGCACCTCCCCAGGGGCCGCGGCAGTCCAGAATTCCCGGTTGTCCGGGCCTTACGTGAGGTGACGCGCGTCCCTCACCGCCCAGGCGCTCAGCAGCGCGCACAGCAGCGCCGCCACCACCGCCCCCAGCAGGTACGCCGGGTCCGGCGCGAGTCCGGTCTCCCGCGCGAGGACCTGCGTGACCAGCGCGCCGGTCCACACCAGCAGCGCCCCGCCCAGCAGCCCCACGTTGATCAGGTACCCGCTGAGCAGCAGCGCCCCGCCCAGCAGGACATGCCCGGCAAGCAGCTCCGGGGCCAGAGCCGGACCGCCCAGCGCCGGGGACAGCAGTGCCACGAGCGCGTACGTGCCGCCCAGTCCGGCGGTGAACAGCGCCACGCGCCCCGCCAGCAGCCGCGCGCCCCGGCGGCGGATCACGCCGACCGGCTCGCTGCTGCGCGCGCAGACCGCCAGCCCCCGGTGAAGGCCGCGCAGCGTGAACTCCAGTGCGCCCATGCCCAGCACCAGCGGCGCGACACTCCAGGACAGGCCCATCATGCCGCTCAGGTCCGCGCCGCCCGGCTCCCACGGGTTGAGGAGCCGCGCCGCCAGGAACGCCGCGCACAGCCAGCCGTACAGCGCGTACAGCAGCGCCCGCCCCGCGTGACTCGCGGCCGGGATGGCCGGGCGGCCCGCGCGCACCACCGCCTGCGCGGCGGCCAGCAGCGGCCCCCCCACCGCGAGCAGCAGCGTCAGCCACTGCGGGGCGAGCAGCAGCCCGCTCAGGTGCCCGAGGATCAGGGCCGCGACCGGCAGGGCCGTCAGCAGCAGCGCCGCCTCCTGCCCCAGCACCAGCAGCGTCGTGGCGCTCGCCAGGTACGCGCCCATCGCCAGCGCCACCCCGGCCGTCGGCAGGGGCGGCAGGCCCAGTGTCCAGGCCACCCCGGCTGCCAGCGCCGCCGTGAGGACTGTGGCCTGCACGCCCAGCGCCGCCAGCGTCCGCGCGGCGGGGGCCGGGCCGCGCACGAGCGCCTGGTACCCGCGGTACGCGACGCCCTGCATCCAGCCCCAGCCGAACAGCGTCGCGGTCAGCAGTCCGGCGGTCGTGACCTGCGCGGCGCCCGCGCCGGACGTCAGTGGCAGCGCGAACGGCGTCCACAGCGCGGGCATCAGGTAGATCACGCCGCGCGTCAGGTCGCGTTCCAGCGGCACCGGGCGCGGCAGGGTCGTGGCGGTCACGTCGGGCGGCCGGAACGGCACGCGGCGGTACAGCAGCTGCGCGCACTCGAACACGTCCGGCGTGCCGAAACGCGCCTGCACCAGCTGGTCGGTGTAGCCCTCGGCTTCCAGGATCGCGGCGAGTTCCAGCGGCTGCACCGCGCCCTGGCAGGCGCCCTCCAGGCGGCGCGAGAGCTGACCCAGCGGGTCCGGCGCGCGGCGGTCGCGGCCCGTCCAGGGGACCGGCAGCGCGGGGGCGCGCGCGGCGTGCGGGGTGCGGCGCAGCGTGGCGCTCACGCGATCCCCCGCGCCGCCACCTGCGGGTACAGGCCCCGGTACACGTCCAGGAAGGACTCCAGCGTGAACTGCGACAGCACCCGCTGCCGCGCGGCGCGGCCCAGTCGGTCGCGCAGGGGCGCGCTGGACAGCAGGTCCAGGCAGGCGCGCGCCACCGCGTGCGGATCGCGCGACGGCACGACCAGCCCGGCCTCCCCGACGGCCTCGCTGACGCCGCCCACGTCGGTGGACACGGTCGCGCGTCCGGTCGCCATCGCCTCGATCAGGGTGTACGGGAAGCCCTCGCTGATGCTGGTCAGGGCGACCATGTGCCCGGCGTGGTAGGCGTCCACGACCGCCGGGACGTGACCCTCGAAGGTGGCGTTGCCCTGCACCCCGACCTCGTGGATCAGGGCGTGGCAGGCGCGGGCGTAGTCCTCGTTCCCACGCGGGACCGACCCGAACATCCGCAGCTGCGCGCCGGGCAGCCCCTCACGCACCAGTGCGAACGCCCGGATCAGGGTCTCGAGGTCCTTCAGGGGGTCGATGCGGCCCACCCAGCTGATCGTGGGCCGCTCGGGTTCCGCCGCGCTGGGCGGGAACGACGCCGGGTTCACGCCGTTGTACACCGCCATGATCCGCGCCGGGTCGGCCCCCTCGCGGACCTCCCAGCGTTCGTTGTACCGCGATCCCGGCGTGATCAGGTCCGCCATGCGGTACGCCGCGCGGGTCAGGCTGCCGTAGAAGCGCAGCAGGAACGACTTGAACGCCGGGCTGTGCCCCGTGAAGCGCAGTTCCAGGTAGCGTTCCCGCAGGTAGATGCCGTGCTCGGTCAGCACGAACGGCGTGCCGTGCGCCCACTTCGCCGTGAAGGCCAGCAGGGTCGCCAGGCCGTTGCCGGTCGCGTGCGTCAGGTCCGCTGCCGGGGGCCGCACGCTCAGGGGCCGCAGGAAGCGTGAGAGCCACAGGGTCGCCTGCACCGCGTCGGCCAGGGTGGGCTGCAGCAGCAGGTCGCCCGCTGGGCGGTCCTGACTGCGGGCCGGCTGCGCGGCGCGGCTCCACAGGTCGTACAGCTGCTCGGCGCGGCCCCGCCCGGTCAGCAGCGCTTCCAGGTCAGCGCGCTGCGCGTAGGTGTGCAGTCGGCGCAGGCCGCCCAGCATGATCTCGGGGTCGCTGCCGGGCGTGAACAGCGCGTACAGCAGTTGCGCGACCCCCCCCAGCGCCTCGGCGCGGTCCGCCGGGAGGCCCACCCGGCCGCGCCGCGCGGGGCCCTGCGGGCTCCACAGCGGCACGCTCTCCAGACGCTGCACGTTGCCGGGCAGGCCGCAGGGCGCCGGTTCGCGCTGCGCGGTCAGGGCGTAGACCTGGAAGCGGTGTTCGGGCAGGCCGCGGATCAGCTGGTCGCACCAGACGCTCACTCCCCCGCTGGCGTACGGGTACGTACCTTCACAGAGCAGCGCGATGTGCATGGGGCCTCCGGGAGCAGGGCGGGTGGGGCATAGGGTCCTCCGCACGGCCGGCTGGGACTCGGGGGGCGGCCGTGAACGGGTGCAACTGATGGGCGCATGGTATTTATGAGCAGCTTGCAGGAACGTTAATCTGCAGCCCGCGCCGCTACAGGAGCGTTAATGCCGACTTCACCCTGGCCGGGTCTGCAGCGTGCCGGAGTGCCTCTGGCGGCCCGCGCCGCCCATGCAACGTCGCCGCGTCACCCCCCACATTCGGGGGCGAGCAGGGGTCTGCTACCATGAAACATGAGCGAAAAATTGAATCTGGTCACCACCGATTTCAATACGCGTGCGCTCGAGATCGCCACCGACCTGTCCAGCATCGGCAGCCTCGACCACGGCGGACGCAGCGGCGAGGACTGGACCCGCGCCCGCGCCCGGTACATCCGTGAACTGTACGAGATCCTGACCACACCCGCCGAGTCGCCCCGCGAACCGTAAAGCAGCCCCGGCCCATGCACACCTGTTCCCGCGCAGTCCAGCACCGCCCGTCCTGACCTCGCGCGTCCTGACACCTGGCGCTTCCCCCCCTCACGCGCCCCCCGGAGGGAGAAGACATGCCCCGTGACCTGACCCTGCACGTTCTCGGCCACACGTACCTCAGCCGCGAAGGCCGGCCCGTCCCGGTGTCCGCCAAGGGCGCGGCACTGATCGCGTACCTCACGCTGGAACGCCGACCCTTTCACCGCGAGCACCTCGCGGAACTGCTGTGGCAGTCCGGGGACGCGCTGCGCAACCTGCGGGTCGAACTCAACCGCCTGCGCCACCTGCTGCCCGACCTGATTCCCGAACGGCAGCCCATGCTGGAACTCACGCTGCCGTGCGACCTGGACCGCTGGACCGAACGCGCCGCCGACCTCCACCCCGACGAGGTCGGCGAGTGGCTGTCCCTGGGCACCGGCGTTCCCCTGAGCGGCCTGGAGGACCTGGGCAGCCCGGAGTTGCGCGCCTGGGTGGACAGTCAGCGTTGGCGGATCACGCAGGTCGTCGAGACGCAGCTGAGCAGCGCCCACGCCCGCCTGCACCGCGCCGGGCAGCACGACGCCGCCGACCTGATCGCCGCGCGGGTCGAGCAGCTGGGCTGGGCGCTGCGCACCGAGCAACCCCAGGGCGCCGAGCTGAGCTTCACCGGCCCGGACCTGCACCGCCCGCTGCTGGCCGCGCTGCGCGCCGCGCGCGGTTGCCCGCAGGTGGCGCTGCTCAGTGGCCGCAGCGCCCAGACCCGCCGCGAGGTCGTCAGTGGCCTCGCGCAGGGGCAGTGGCAGAGTCTGCACGTCGAGTGCCCCCCCGATCCGGACCTGCTGCTGGCCGCGCTGCTGCACCAGCTGGGCGCGCTGCTGCCCGACTCGGAAGCCCGGCTGGACCTTCTGCGCGCCCCACACGCCACCCGGCACAACACCGTGCGGCTGTGGACGCTGCTGACCGGCATCACCCAGCCGCTGATCATCGTCCTGAACGACGTCACCGACCCCGCCCTGATCCTCCCGCACCTGCAGGTGGCCCTGAACCTGCCCGTGGACCTGCTGCTGGTGCTGTGCCCGGCCCACGACGCCGCCCGGCGCGACCTGCGCGCCGCCCTGAGCGGCACCGACCAGTCCCGCGTGCACGCCCTGCACCTGCCGCCCCTGGGCAGCACCGAGATCATGGACGCCCTGGCCGGACGGCAGTCCACCTGGACCGAGGAACGCCGCTCCGCGTACGCCGCGCGGGTCGCGATGGACAGCGACGGCTGGGAACCCCTGGCGCGCAGCCTGCTGGCCGACCACACCGACCTGGGCAGTTCCCGCCCGGCGCTGCTCAGCGAGGCCCGTGACGTGCTGCTGCGCGACCTGAACTGGGTGCCGGTCGCGCTGCGTGACGCACTGGCCCGCCTGGCCGTCGCGCACGCCCCGATCAGCCCGTCGGTCGCAGGGGCGCTGCTGGACGACGCGCCGGGCTTCCTGGCGCACGCCGAGCACCTGGGCCTGCTGCGCCCCTGCGACCCGGTCGAGACGGTGCACCTGCCACAGCTGCACTACCGCCCGGCAGACCGCAACGACACCCTGTGCTTCGCCAGCGAACCGCTGCGCGTGGCGTTGGCCGCGACCCTGAGTCGCGCCGCGCGCCAGGAGATCCGCCAGCAGCTGGCCCGGACGACCGCCGACCCGCGCCTCGCCGCGCACTACCTGCGCCTGTCCGGCCAGGACGCGCCGGTCCCCGCCGCGCCCGGCACCACCCTGCGGGGCGTCCCGGCGCCGCCCAGCGACCCGCCTCCCACCATGCCCAGCGGCCCGCGCGTGGAGTGCCGGACCGGCAGCGGGTACCGCGTGATCCTCGAGGGCGGCGCGCTGCAGGTGCTGCGGCACGGTCTGTACGGACGGCCCGTGACGCTGCGCCTGCCCTGGGGGCCACTGCCGCCCGGTGCGTGGCAGCTGAGCGTGCGGGTGGACGCCCTGCGCGGCGGCCCTGAACTCGGCCAGCCGTGCTACGCGCTGGGTTTCCAGGTGGGAGGCAGCGCCCTGCTGCTGGGGACCACACCCACCCTGGACGTCCCGGTGGGGCCGCGCGCGGCGTACTACGTTGCGCCGCAGGGCCGCTGGGTGACGCTCCGCGGCGAGAGTCCGGGCGGTCCGGCCGAGCTGCAGGTGCAGGCCATGGACGTCGCGGTGACGGTCGCCCATCTGCGGGTGGGGACGGCGACGCTGCTGCAGTCGGGTGCCCGCGCCTGACCGGCCTGTCCCTGCCGCTGGCTTCAGTGATCCTGTCGGTGGTCGTCCAGCAGGGCCAGTCCGCCGCGGCGGACGCTGATGAGCAGGTCACCGGCCCCGGCGGCCGTGAGTTTGGCGCGCAGGTGGCAGACGTGGACGTTCAGGGCGTTGCGGCAGGTGCCGCCGGGCCACAGCTGCCGCTCCAGTTGCGCCCTGGCGTGCAGCTGTCCGGGTTCACGCAGGAGCGTGGCGGCGATGCTCAGTTCGGTGGGTGAGAGGTGCAGGTCGCGCCCGTCGAAGCTGAGGCGGAGCTGCTGGCGGTCCAGGCAGAAGCGTCCGATGCGCAGCGGGGCGCTGCGGCCGTGGCGGCGCAGGTGCGCCTGGACCCGCGCGAGCAGTTCGCGCGGGTCGTAGGGTTTCATCACGAAGTCGTTGGCGCCCAGGGACAGCTGGTGGACGCGTTCCTGCAGGGCGTCGGTGGCGGTCAGGACGACGATGGGCGCGTCGGTCAGCTGCCGCAGGCGCCGCGTGACCTCCGCGCCGGGCAGGTCGGGCAGCCCCAGGTCCAGCAGGATCAGGTCCGGGGGGTGCTGCGCGGTGTACGTGAGGCCCTGTTGACCGCTGGATTCGGCGTGGACGTGGAAGCCTTCGAGGCTCAGTTCATCGCACAGCACGCGCCGCACGTCGCGGTCGTCCTCGATCAGCAGCAGGTGCGGGCGCTGCAGGGGTTCGGTGCTGTGGGTGGTCTGGGTCATGTGAGGGCTCCGGCGCCTGGGGCGCTGCCTTCACGGTGTCACGCGGTACGGCCGGGGTGGATGGGGTCAGGGGAGGGGGGCGTTGAGCAGACCTGATGGAAGTCTTGACTTTCGGCCGGAGGGGACCGCAGCAGGGAACAGGGAACGGCGCCGGACGGTCGGCGCTTGGACTGACCAGGCGCATGGTCCGGTGTACGAGCACGGGAGAAATTCGCAGTACTGTGCAATCTGTTCAAAATTCGAGTTGCAGAATGCACGATTCGCTGCGCCATCTGCTGGATGACCGGCGCAGATGTGCGGGGTGTTTAAAAATTCATCGACTTCATGCAGCCTTCGTCGGCTGGGCGAGGTGTCGGGATGCGTTGGGGCGGGCAAGTTCAGCGTACACCCACGCTGCAGGATTGCCTACAATGAATAAAAATACATATCTGGATGCATGCTGCGGATTCAAGGTTGGGCTAGTCGGATTGGACAGTGTGTAAAAAAGTCGCTCTGAGTGCTGTCTGGTGTGCTGTGTCTCGGGGGTCTGGCTGCGGCGCTATGTCTAATAAAAATTCTTGCAAAGCTTGACGTTATGCATCGGGGTGGCTTAAGCTCAGCTTCACCTCGGTTAAATCGACTCCAGAGAGGGTGCGAACCGACCCCGCTTCCCCACGCCCCGCCGCGAAGAGAGGTCAGTCATGGAAGACGCCCACCCACCGCAGCCCACGTTCCAGGAACTCCTGCCCCCCATGACCGCGCACGAGGCCAGCGTCGAGGCCAACCGCTGCCTGTACTGCTACGACGCGCCGTGCCTGCAGGCCTGCCCCACCCATATCGACATCCCCACGTTCATCCGCAAGATCGCCACCGGGAACCTGCGCGGCTCGGCCCGGACCATCCTGGAGAGCAACTTCCTGGGCGGCACCTGCGCCCGCGTCTGCCCCGTGCAGGAACTCTGCGAGGGTGCCTGCGTGCTCGGTCCGGACCACACGCCCATCCAGATCGGCCGCCTGCAACGCCACGCCGTCGACCACGTGCAGGAACGCGGCATAGCGCTGTTCACGCCTGCCCCCGCCACCGGGCACCGCGTCGCCGTGATCGGCAGTGGCCCCGCCGGGATCAGCGCCAGCGCCGAACTCGCCAAGGCCGGGCATGAGGTCACGCTGTACGAGAAACGCGACCTGGGCGGCGGCCTGAGCACCTACGGCATCATCGTGCTGCGCGAACCGGTCGAGGTGGCGCTGCGCGAGGTGCAGGCGGCCCGCGACCTCGGCGTGAACGTCGTCACCGGGCACGAACTGACCACCCGCGCGGGCCTGGACGACCTGCTGACCACCAACGACGCCGTGATCCTCGCGCTGGGCCTGGGCGCCGTGCCCGCCATCGGCATTCCCGGCGAGGAACACATCCTCGATGGGTTGCAGGTCATCGAGGCCAGCAAGATGGAGCAGCCCACCGGCGTCGGCACGCGCGCCGTGATCATCGGTGCGGGGAACACCGCCGTGGACGCCGCCACCATCGCCCGCCGCTCTGGCGCCGATACCCTGATGGTCTACCGCCGCACCGAACGCGAGATGACCGCCTACCACCACGAGTACCTCTTCGCGCTGTCCGAGGGCATCACCTTCAGCTTCCTGACCCAGCCCGTGGAGGTGCTGCACGAAGGCGGGCAGGTGACGGGCCTGCGCTGCGTCCGCATGGGCCTCGGCGCACCCGACGCCTCGGGCCGCGCCCGCCCAGAACCCATCCCCGGCAGCGACTTCGTGATTCCCTGCGACACCGTCATCAGCGCCATCGGGCAGGAGAAACCCGCGCTGGCCGCCGCGCTCGGCCTGGACCTGGACGGCGGGTACATCCGCGTGGACGACACCCTCCAGACCAGCCTCCCGCGCGTGTACGCCGCCGGGGACTGCGTCCGCGCCCGCGGGAACGCCAGCACCGTCATGGCCGTGCAGGACGGCAAGATCGCCGCCGCCAGCATCGAACGCGCCCTGGGCCGCACGCCGCACGTCACCCTGAAACCCACCCCGCCCGCCGAGGTGCGCGAGCACCCGCTGTACCTCGAAGCACACGGCCCCGTCCCCACCGGCCCCAACCAGACCGCCCCGGCCCACGCGCCCGTCACGGAGGCCCAGCATGGCTGACCTGAGCATCGACTTCGCGGGCATCCGCTCGCCCAACCCCTTCTGGCTCGCCTCGGCGCCCCCCACCAACAGCGGCGCGCAGATCCACCGCGCCTTCGAGTACGGCTGGGGCGGCGCCGTCTGGAAAACCATCGGCGCGCCCGTCCTGAACATCAGCAACCGCTACGGCAGCCTCACCCTGGGCGGGCGGCGCATGCTCGCCATCAACAACGTCGAACTCATCAGCGACCGCCCCCTGGACGTCAACCTCCGTGAGATCGCCGAGATCAAACGCCTCTGGCCCGACCGGGCCGTCATCGTGTCCGCCATGGTCGACGCCGACCCGCAGGCCTGGAAGGACATCGTCATGATGATCGAGGACACCGGCGCCGACGGCATCGAACTCAACTACGGCTGCCCGCAGGGCATGAGCGAACGCGGCATGGGCGCCGCCGTCGGCCAGGTGCCCGAGATGTGCCAGCTGAACACCCACTGGGTCACCAGCGTCACCCGGCTGCCCGTCATCGTGAAACTCACGCCGAACATCACCCACATCGTCGACCCCGCCCACGCCGCCCTGGCCGGAGGCGCGCACGCCCTCTCGCTCATCAACACCATCAACTCCGTCACCCGCGTCGACCTCGACACCCTGCTCGTTTCTCCCAGCATCGGCGGACGCGGCACGCACGGCGGCTACGCGGGGCCCGCCGTGAAACCCATCGCGCTGAACATGCTGACCGAACTCATGACCGATGAAGGCGTGCTGCGCAGCGGCGTGCCCATCAGCGGCATGGGCGGCATCGCCACCTGGCGCGACGCCGCCGAATTCCTCCTCCTCGGCGCCACCTCGTTGCAGGTCTGCACGGCCGCCATGCAGCACGGCTACCGCATCATCGAGGACCTCACCGACGGCCTCAGCAACTGGATGGACGACCACGGCTTCAAGACCATCGCCGACGTGACCGGCAAATCCCTGCCGCAGATGAGCACCTTCGGCGGCCTGGACCTGTCGCACCAGTCCGTCGCCCGCATCGACCAGAACAAATGCATCGGCTGCGACCTCTGCTACGCCGCCTGCAACGACACCGCCCACCAGTGCATCGACCTCGTCAGCCCCGACGGCGTCACCGTCGACCCCGGCTACGACATGAGAACCAACGGCCGACAGGTCGCCGACACCCGCCCCCGACCCGTCGTCCGCGAAAGCGACTGCGTCGGCTGCGCCCTGTGCGCCAACGTCTGCCCCGTCGACGGCTGCATCACCATGGTCACCGTCCCCAGCGGCAGAGAGAGCATCACCTGGGACGAACTGACCGCCCAGCGCCCCGAGATCGCGCAGAGCTGGGCCGCCATGCAGGCCTACCGCGAAGAAGTCGGCATCGAGATCCACTGAGGCGGACTCCGGTCGAGCGCCGTCCATACCACCACCCATTGAGAGGTTGCACGCATGACCCTACTGATTCAACACGGCGAGATTGTCACGGACGGGAAGCGTTTCAGGGCGGACGTGCTCGTGAAAGGGGAGACCATCACCCAGATCGGCGAGAACCTCGCGGTGCCCGAGGGCGCCACCGTGATCGACGCGAGCGGGAAGTTCGTGTTCCCCGGCTTCATCGACCCGCACGTGCATATCCACCTGCCGTTCATGGGCACGTTCGCGAAGGACACGCACGCGACCGGGTCGCAGGCGGCGCTGATCGGCGGGACGACCACGTTCATCGAGATGCTCGCCCCGGCGGGCAGTGAGGACCTGATGGACGGCTGGCGCACCTGGACGGGCATGGCGGAAGGGAACAGCGCGTGCGACTACACCTTCCATATCGGCGTGACCCGCTGGGACGACCGGACCGAGGCGACCCTGCGAGAGCTGGTGGGCCAGGGCATGCGGTCCTTCAAGGTGTTCCTGGCGTACCGGGGCGCGTTCGGGATCGACGACGCGGCGCTGTACCGGGTGTGCCGTCTGGCGGCGGAACTGGGCGTGGTCGTCACCGCGCACTGCGAGAACGCCGATCTGGTCGCGGAATTGCAGCAGAAACTGATCGCGGAGGGCAAGACCGGCCCGGAGTGGCATGAGCCGAGCCGTCCGGAGAGCGTGGAGGCCGAGGGCACCGCGCACTTCGCGACGTTCGTGGAGATGACGGGCGCGCACGGGTACGTGGTGCACCTGAGCAACGCCCGCGCGCTGGAGGCGGCGCTGGATGCCCGCTCACGCGGCGTGAACCTGGACGTGGAGGTCGTGATTCCGCACCTGACGCTCGACAGGACATACGCCGAGCGGCCCGGCGTGGAGGGTGCCAAGTACGTCATGTCGCCCCCCCTGCGCGAAAAGGGCAACCAGCCGAAACTCTGGGCGGCACTGGAACGCGGGGATATCGCCACGGTCGCCACCGACCACTGCCCCTTCGACGTCGAGCAGAAACGCATGGGCGACGGGAACTTTACCCTCATCCCGAACGGCATTCCGGCCATCGAGGACCGCGTGAACGTCCTGTACACGCAGGGCGTCAGCCGGGGCAACCTGAGTGTCGAGCGTTTCGTGGACGCCGCCAGCACCCGCGCCGCGCAGATCTTCGGCCTGTACCCCCGCAAGGGCACCGTCAGCGTGGGCAGTGACGCGGACCTCGTGATCTACGACCCCGCGTACCGCGGCACCATCAGCGCGCAGACCAGTCACATGAA
Organism: Deinococcus sp. JMULE3; assembly: GCF_013337115.1. NCBI lineage: Bacteria > Thermotogati > Deinococcota > Deinococci > Deinococcales > Deinococcaceae > Deinococcus > Deinococcus sp. JMULE3. The sequence continues at coordinate 224,641 of NZ_SGWE01000001.1, read as the reverse complement.
CAACGACTACAGCGGCTTCGAGGGCTGGGAGATCGACGGGCGGCCCGAGGTCGTCACCGTGCGAGGTGAGGTGGCCGTGCAGGGGGGCGCGTTCGTGGGCGACCCGGCGCGCGGGCAACTGCTCAGGCGGTAAGTGGGAAGTCGGAAGTGGTGATTGGGTTCAGGCCTGTGCCTGCCCGGAGTTTCAAGGAGGAGACGTGACGTACACCAGCCCCAGCCCGCAGGCCAGCCCGGCACAGACCAGTCCGCCCCCGAACGAGCCGCCCATCGTGTCCATCCGCGACCTGCAGAAGGTCTTCCCGGTGCCCGGCGGGGAGACGGTCGCGCTGAAGGACGCCAACCTCAGCATCCAGAAAGGGGAGTTCATCAGCCTGATCGGCCCGAGCGGCTGCGGGAAGACCACCCTGCTGCGCCTGATGGCCGACCTGGAACAACCGACCGGCGGGGAACTGCTCATCGCGGGCCGCCCCGCCGACGAGGCCCGCCGGGAGCGGCAGTACGGGTACGTGTTCCAGGCGCCCGCCCTGATGGAATGGCGCACGGTGCTGAAGAACGTGCTGCTGCCGCTGGAAGTCATGAACGTGCCCGGCGACCGGGTCGCACGTGCGCGCGAGATGCTGAAACTGGTCGGCCTGGAAAAGTTCGAACGGAACTACCCCTGGCAGCTGTCCGGCGGGATGCAGCAGCGCGTGAGTATCGCCCGCGCGCTGGCGTTCGACCCGCCGCTGCTGTTCATGGACGAACCGTTCGGCGCGCTGGACGAGATCACCCGCGAGCACCTGAACCTCGAACTGCTGCGCCTGTGGCGCGAGACCGGCAAGACCGTCATCTTCGTGACGCACTCCATCCCGGAAGCGGTGTTCCTCAGCACGCGCGTGGTCGTCATGACCGCTCGCCCCGGCCGCATCGAGGGTGTCGTGGACATCGACCTGCCCCACCCCCGCAGCGACGACACCCGCGAGGACCCGCGCTTCTTCACGCTCGCCACCGAGATCCGCGAACTGCTGAAGAAGGGGCACTCGTGATGCGGGGTTGTGGGGTGTGGGCAGTGGGGTGTGGGGAAGCGGACTGTTCCACTGACCGCTCACCACTGCCCACTCACAGAGGAACGCCATGACCACCCTGCGTCCCTCCCGCATGGCCGGACTCGGGCCGATGCTGATCGTGGCGCTGATCGCGGCGGCGCTGTACTGGCCGTTGATGCTCGCTGCGAACGTCGGACCGGCGGGGCGGACGCTGGCGAGCGGCGCGGAACTGGACTGCAAGACCGCGCTGGCCTGCGCGTCGCAGCTGCGCAACCCGGTGGTGCCCGCCCCGGCGCAGCTCGCGCAGGGCTTCGTGCGCCTCAGCACGCCGGTCACGTCGCCGCTGGCCCTGCCGTACAACGTGGGCGTCACCGCCGGAGAGACGCTGCTGGGGCTGCTGCTCGCCACCGTGACCGGGATCGGGCTGGCGCTGCTGCTGGTCGCCAGTCGCGCGTTCGAGCGGGCCACGCTGCCTTGGTTGGTTGCCTCGCAGACGGTCCCCGTGGTGGCGATCGCGCCGATGCTGGCGGTGCTGCTTGGGCAGTACGGCGTGCAGGGTTTCCTGCCCAAGGCGATCATCGCGGCGTACATCGCGTTCTTCCCGGTCGCGGTCGGCATGAGCCGCGGCCTGCGCAGCGCCGATCCGTTGCACCTGGACCTGATGCGCACGTACCACGCGTCCTCCGCGCAGACGTACCGGCTGCTGCGCTTCCCGGCCAGCCTCCCGCACCTGTTCACGGCGCTGAAGGTGGCGGTCACGTCCGCGCTGGTGGGCAGCATCGTCGCGGAGATCAGCACCATCTCGTTCTCCGGGCTGGGCAAGATGCTCGCCGAGAACTCACGCGCCAGCGACACCGTCGCCCTGTGGGTGATCATGGGCTACGGCGCCGTGCTGGGCGTGACGCTGGTCGCCCTGGTGAACGCGCTGGAGAGGTGGGTGACGCCATGGAGCAGACGATGACGCCCGCCCGCACGATCACCACCCGGCCCGGCGCGGCTCTGCTGACCGCCGCCGCACTGCTGATCGGCGTGGGAGGGCTCCTGCTGGCCGCCATGACCCTCCCCACCCCCGGCGAGGGCACCCCCCCGAACGCGCGGGCGTGGCTGGCGGGCATCCTCGCCCTGCTGGCCGTGGGGGCCGTGGGCGTGCGCGGCGTGGCGCAGGGCGAGTCCCGCGCCGCCCGCACGCTGCCCGCCGCGTTCACGCTGATCCTGGCCGTGCTGGGCACCGAGGCGCTGCTGCGCGCCTACGCCGTCCCCGCCGGCCTGATTCCCACGCCGGGCCGCGTCCTGAGTGCCCTGTGGACCGCGCGCACCGTCCTGCTGCAGGACACGTACACCACCTTCGTGCTGGAGGCGCTGCTGGGCTTCGTGGCAGGCACCGTCCTGGGGCTGGCGCTGGCGCTGCTGGTCGTGCGCTTCCGCTTCCTGGAACGCGGGCTGCTGCCGTACGCCGCGCTGTTCTCCTCGATTCCCATCGTGGCGCTGGCACCCGTCATCGTGAAGGCCGTCGGCCTGGACTGGCCCAGCAAGACGGTCGTCGTGGCCGTCACCGTCCTGTTCCCCGTCGTGGTGGGCGCCGTGCGCGGCCTCCAGAGCGTCTCGCGGCTGCACCTCGACCTGATGCACACCTACGCCGCCACGCCCGCGCAGACCTTCCGGGACGTCCGCGTGCCCGGCGCGCTGCCGTTCGTGTTCGGCGCCCTGAAAGTCGCCAGCACCCTGGCCCTGATCTCCGCCATCGTCGCCGAGTTCTTCGGCACGAACGGGCACGGCCTGGGCTTCCGCATCCAGATCGAGGTGGGCCGCTTCGGGCTGGACATCGTCTGGGCGGCCATCGTCCTCGCCAGTATCGCCGGTATTGCCTTCTTCGCGCTCGTCAGCGCCGCCGAGACGCGGCTGCTGCCCCGCCGCTCCTGACCCCCCCCGTTTCACCCGAACACGCTCCCCACTCCCCGGAGGTTCCCATGAAACGCAGCACCCTGATCCTGGCCACCCTGCTCCTCGCCGCCGCCAGCCCCGCTTCCGCGCAGAAGCTCGTGCCCGTCAAAGTGCAGCTCAAGTGGTTCCCGCAGGCGCAGTTCGCGGGCTTCTTCGTCGCGCAGGCCAAGGGCTACTACAGGGCCGAAGGGCTGGATGTGCAGTTCCTCCCCACCGGCGACCAGAGCCCCATCCAGACCGTCGCCACCGGCACCGCCGACTTCGGCACCACCTGGATCACCGACCTCCTGACCGCCCGCCAGCAGGGCATCCCGGTCGTGCACATCGCGCAGCTGTTCCAGAAGAGCGGCTACACCCTCGTGTCCCTGAAAAGCAGCGGCATCAAGACCCCGGCCGATTTCAAGGGTAAACGCGTGGGCGTGTGGCCCAGCGGCAACGAGTACCCCGCCGTGGCCCTCCTGAAGAAGTACGGCCTGACCACCAGCCTCGACAGCAGTGTCAGCAACCCCAGCGTGCAGGCCGTCACGTACCCCTTCGACCCCAGCATCGTCTTCCCCGACAAGGTCGATCTGGTGTCCGCCATGACCTACAACGAGGTCGACCAGATCGTCGGGCTGGGCTACCCCCTGGATAAACTCCAGATCTTCAACGCCAGCGACTACGGCATCAACCTCCTCGAGGACCTCATGTTCACCACCGAACGCACCCTGGCGAACAGGAACTTCAAGGGCAGCGGCCAGAGCGGCGAGGACATCGCCGCCAAGCTCGTGCGCGCCACCCTGAAAGGCTGGAACTACGCCGTGAAGAACCAGAAGGAAGCCGTGCAGACCGTCCTCGTGAACTGCGGCAACACCTGCAAGGGCAGCGGCACGCGCTCCAGCGCCGCCAGCCACCAGACGTGGCAGATGACCGAGGTCGCCAAGCTGTACAACGCCGGCCCCACCCTCAAGGGCCGCGCCGGGTACCTCGACCCCGCCACGTACAAGGCCAACGTCACGCTGCTCAAGAGCCTCGGCATCCTCAAAGCTGATCCGGCCCCGGCCGCCGTCACGTACAAGGTCTGGGAAAAAGCCACCGGGAAGAAGTAGATGGTTGATGGTTGAAAGTCGATAAGTCACTGCCGGGTGATGATGCAATCATCACCCCGAGCGGACTCGCAGAGCTGCGCAGCAGGGCGAGAAGCCCAGAGCTCCTAGAGGGTGGTTTTCCTTTCACCATCGACTTTCAACCCTCAACCGTCTCCGAAGGAGACTCATGCTTGATCCACAACGAACCATCGATGAACTGAAGGCCCTGCGTGAATTGACGGGCGATGAGCACGGGGCGCAGCGGGTGGCGTTCACGGACACCTGGGTCGCCGCCCGCGCGTTCCTGAAGGAGCGGCTGGACGCGCTGCCCGTCACGCAGCACCAGGACGCCGCCGGGAACTGGTGGGCCACCCTGCCCGGCGAGAGCGACCGCGCCCTGCTGATCGGCGGGCACCTCGACAGCGTCCCGAACGGCGGATGGCTCGACGGGTGCCTGAACGTCCTGGCGGGCCTGGAAGTCCTGCGCCGCGTCAATGAGCAGTACGCCGGGCGACCACCGGTCACGCTGAAACTCGTGGACTGGGCCGACGAGGAGGGCGCCCGCTTCGGCCGCAGCCTGTACGGGTCCAGTGCTGCCGGGGGCAAACTCGACGTGACCGAGATGCGCCGACTGAAAGACCGCGACGGCGTGAGCCTCGAAGACGCCCTGAGCCGCGTCGGCATCACCCTCGCGGACGCCCCGGACGCCCGCGCGGAACTGCAAGGTGCCGCCGCGTACCTCGAACTGCACATCGAACAGGGCCCCGTCCTCGAACACCTCGACCTGCCCCTCGGCGCGGTCCTCGGCACGGTCGGCGTCGAACGGCACACCATCACCTTCCACGGGCAGGCCGCGCACAGCGGCAGCACCCCCATGAACGTCCGCAAGGACGCCTTCCTCGCCGCCGGACGCTTCGGGCAGGCCATCTACGACATCGCCGCGCGGCACGGGGGCGTGTGCACCATCGGCAGCGTGAAGACCCTGCCCGGCATCGTCACCAGCGTCGTCGAGACCTGCGAACTCACCCTCGACCAGCGCCACCTCGACGCAGGCAAACTGGCCGCCATGTGGCAGGACGCGCAGGACGCCGCCACGCAGTTCGCGCAGGATGCAGGCTGCACCGTCACCTTCGGGTATCTCTGGAACATCGAACCCATCCCCTTCCATCCCATGCTCATCGACGCCGCCGAGGCCAGCATCCTGACCGTCACGCCTGCCGCGCACCGCCTCCCCAGCGGCCCACTCCACGACGCCGCCGAGGTCGCCCGCGCGGGCGTTCCCACCGTCATGCTGTTCGTGCAGTCCCTGCGCGGCATCAGCCACAACAGGATCGAAGACACCCGCGAGGACCACCTCGCCCTAAGCGTGCAGGTGCTCGATGAACTCACCACGCGCACGATGGACTGGATCGCCAAAGGCATCTGACAGCTCATCCGCAATGGCGCACACTGAAGTCACCATGGCCCCTGTTCGACTGGAGGATCCGATGTTGCCGACGCTGGCGGAACTGTTGACGCTTCCGGCGTTCGCGGGCGCGGAGGTCGTGAGCGGGCACGCGCACCTGACGCAGCCCGTCACGTGGGTGCACGTGTCGGAGGTCGCGGACGCCGCGCGCTTCCTGACAGGCGGGGAACTGCTCCTCTCGACCGGGTCGCTGCTGGCCCGCATGACCGACGGCGAGCTGGAGGGCTTCGTGGCGTCGCTGGCGCAGCGGGGCGCGCACGGGCTGGCGCTGGAACTCGTGCAGGTGTTCCGTGACGTGCCGCCCGCGCTGCTGGGCGCGTCGCGCCTGCACGGGCTGCCGCTGATCGTGTTCCGCTCCGAGGTGAGTTTCGCGGCGCTGACCCGCGCGGCGCACGCCCGCATCCTGAACCACGGCGGCCCGGCGCTGGACCCGAGCCTCGCGCCGCTGCTCGACGCGCTGGCCGAGACCGGGCGCAGCGTGGCGTTCCTGCGCGCGCAACTGGGGCCGCTATTGAACCTGCCCGCCCGGCCCCGCTCGACGCTGCTGGGCACGCTGGACGCCCTGCTGAGCACGAACTTCAACATGGCCGAGACGGCCCGGCGCCTGGGTGTGCGCCGCCAGACGGTGTACTACCGCCTGGAGCAGTTGCGCGCCATGCTGCCCGACCTGGACGAACCCCGGCGGCAGCTGGGCCTGCATCTGGCGCTGGAACTGACGCGCAGCGAGGCGGGCGAGGCCCTCAGCGCCGCCGAACGGACGTAGGCACACGACTGGACAGACTGTCTCTTGCCGCTCCAGCACGCAAAAAACTACACTTCGGTTAACATTCGGTTTCTGCTTTTCTCTCTGAAGTCTGCACCCTGCACACTGCTGGGTTCGCCCTGTCATTTTTGGAGGTTCCGCCCATGCCCGACCCGCACCCCGACACGCACGACATCATCCAGGCGAACCGCGACCACACCCTGTTCTCGTGGAGCGTGCAGACCCAGACGAACCCCATCCACATGACCGGCGGGAAGGGCAGCCACTTCTTCGACGGGGATGGCAACACGTGGCTGGACTTTTCCAGCCAGCTGATCAACATCAACGTCGGGCATCAGCACCCGGCGGTGCTGGACGCCATCAAGGCGCAGGTGGACACCATGTGCTTCGCCGGGCCGAGCTTCGCCACGGACGTCCGCGCGCAGCTGGGCCAGAAACTGCGCGAGGTGACGGGCCTGGGCAAGAGCTTCTTCACGCTGGGCGGCAGCGAGGCGAACGAGAACGCCATGAAGATCGCCCGCCTGTACACCGGCCGGGACAAGATCATCACCCGCTACCGCTCCTATCACGGGGCGACGATGGGCAGCATGACCGCCAGCGGCGACCCCCGGCGCTGGCCGGTCGAGCCCGGCGTGCCCGGCATCGTGCGCGCCTTCGACCCGTACTGTTACCGCTGCCCGTTCGGGAAGACGCCGGACAGCTGCGGACGCGAGTGCGTGAGCCACATCGAGGAGATCATCCAGATGGAAGGGCCGCACACCATCGCCGCGATCATGGTCGAGGGCATCACCGGCAGCAACGGCCTGCTCGTCCCCCCGGACGACTACTACCCCAAACTGCGCGCCCTGTGTGACAGGTACGGCATCCTCCTGATCGACGACGAGGTCATGAGCGGCTTCGGCCGCACCGGCACGTGGCTCGCCACGCAGCACTACGGCATCAAGCCCGACATCGTCACCTGCGCCAAGGGCCTGACGAGCGGGTACATGCCGCTGGGCGCGGTGGTCGTCAGCGACGCCATCGCCGAGTACTTCGAGACTCACTTCCTGGCGGGCGGCCTGACGTACAGCGGGCACCCCGTCTCGCTGGCCGCCGCCGTCGCCAACCTGAAGGTCTACGAGGACGAGGGCCTCTTCGAGCACACCCGTGAACTGGGCGAGTACCTCGGCCAGCGCCTGGAGGCCATGAAGGCCAAGTACGCCTGCGTGGGCGACGTGCGCTACAAGGGCCTGTTCAGCGTCCTGGAACTCGTGCGGGACAAGGCCACCAAGGAACCGCTGGCCCCGTTCAACGGCACCTCGCCCGAGATGGGCCGCCTCGCCGCGCACCTGAAAAGCAGGCACGTGTACGCGTACAGCCGCTTCAACTTCCTGTGGGTCTGCCCGCCCCTCGTCGTCACCCGCGAGGAACTCGACGAAGGCCTCGCCGCCTACGAGGAAGCCCTCGCGCTGGTCGATCAGATGATCGGCTCGCCCGTCGCCGCCGACTGACGCTCTCCCTCCCCGCCTTCCCCTCCACAGGAGTTCCCATGACTGACACGATGACCAAGCCCGCTCCCATCAACCACTGGCTGGGGGGCAAGTTGACGCCCGGCACGTCGGGCCGCAGCGCGAAGGTGTTCAACCCGGCAACCGGGGAGGTGCAGGGCCTCGTGGACCTCGCCAGTGCCCAGGAGATCGACGCGGCCGTTCAGGCGGCCACGGCAGCCGCGCGGTCGTGGCGTACGGTGCCGCTGAGCCGCCGGGCGGAGATCATGTTCCGCTTCCGGGCGCTGCTGGACGCCCGCCGCGATGATCTGGCGCGCATCCTGACCCGTGAGCACGGGAAGGTGCACGCGGACGCGCTGGGTGAGATCGCGCGCGGCATCGAGAACGTGGATTTTGCGTGCGGCATTCCCAACCTGCTCAAGGGTGGGTATTCCGAGGGCGCGAGTACCGGCGTGGACGTGTACTCCATCCAGCAGCCGCTGGGCGTGGTGGCGGGTATCACGCCGTTCAACTTCCCGGCGATGGTGCCGCTGTGGATGATCGCGAACGCGCTGGCGTGCGGGAACGTGTTCATCCTGAAACCCAGCGAGAAGGACCCGTCGGCCAGCCTGTTCATCGCGGAGCTGCTGCAGCAGGCGGGCCTGCCGGACGGCGTGTTCACGGTCATTCACGGTGACAAGGAGGCGGTGGACGCGCTGCTGGAGCACCCGGACATCGCGGCGGTCAGTTTCGTGGGAAGTACGCCGATCGCGCGGTACATCTACCAGAAAGGCACGGAGCACGGCAAGCGCGTGCAGGCGCTGGGCGGCGCGAAGAACCACATGCTGGTCCTGCCGGACGCGGACGTGAACATGGCCGCCGACGCCGCCGTCAGTGCCGCGTACGGTTCGGCCGGGGAGCGCTGCATGGCGATCAGCGTGGTCCTGGCGGTGGGGGACGTGGGGGACGGGCTGGTGGACGCCATCGCGTCGCGCCTGCCTGCGCTGAAGGTCGGTCCCGGCAGTGACGCCGCGAACGAGATGGGCCCGCTGATCAGCCGCGAGCACCGCGACCGGGTCGCCGGGTACATCGGCAGCGCTGCCGATCAGGGCGCGACCGTCGTGGTGGACGGCCGGGCGCAGACCTTCGACGGGAACGGCTTCTTCCTGGGCGTGTCGCTGCTCGACCACGTCACGCCGGACATGGACGCCTACCGCGACGAGATCTTCGGGCCGGTCCTGTGCGTCGTGCGGGTGCCCACCTACGAGGCGGGCCTGAAACTCATCAACGACAACGAGTTCGGGAACGGCACCGCGATCTTCACGCGCGACGGCGGCGCCGCGCGGCAGTTCCAGTTCGACTGTCAGGTGGGCATGGTGGGCATCAACGTGCCGATTCCCGTCCCGGTCGCGTACTACTCGTTCGGCGGGTGGAAGGCCAGCCTGTTCGGGGACACGCACATGTACGGCCCGGACGGCATCAAGTTCTACACGCGTACCAAGGTCATCACGTCCCGCTGGCCCGACCCGGCGACCAGCCGCGTGGACCTGGGCTTCCCCCAGAACCGCTGACCCGACCGACCGACCGAATCCCCTGTACCCATTGACCGGGTGGGGCGGGCCGCGCGAGCATGACCCTCCATGCCGCGTTTGCCCGCCCCGCCCGTGAACCTGCCCGTGACCCTGGACCGCGCGGCGGGCGGGCTGGCGCGGCAACTGGCGGGGCAGCTGCGCGGCGCGGTCCGCGCGGGGGTGCTCGCGCCGGGGCAGCGGATGCCGTCCACGCGGGCGCTGGCGGGCGCGCTGGACGTCGGGCGGGGCGTGGTGTTCGAGGCCTTTGACGCGCTGCTCGCCGAGGGGTACCTGGTGGGCCGCGACCGGTCCGGGACGTTCGTCGCCTCGGACCTGCCGCCCGAGCCGGGCGGGGTGACGGCCGCGCCGGTCGCGGCGGCCCGCTGGTTGCGCCGCGACGTCCCGGCGGCGCTGGTCGAGCCTCCCACCCCGCCGGGCACGCTGGCGTTCCGGGTGGGGCAGACGGACACGTCGTTCCTGAACTCGCAGGCGTGGCGGCGGGTGTGGCGCGCGGCGGCGCTGGACGACCTGCCGGACGACTACGCGGACCCGGCGGGGGACCCGCTGCTGCGCGCGGAGGTCGCCGCGTACCTGCGCCGCGCGCGGGGGCTGGTGTGCGGCCCGCAGGACGTGCTGATCACGTCGGGCGCCGTGCAGGGCCTGGACCTGATCGCGCAGGCGGTCCTGACGCCGGGGGACGCCGCAGCGCTGGAGGATCCGGGGTACCGGCTGGCGCGGCAGATCTTCACGGAGCGGGGCGCGCGGCTGCTGCCCGTCCCGGTGGATGAGGACGGCCTGCTCGTCTCGGCGCTGCCGCTCGGGGCGGACGCGCCGCTGCTGGCGTACACGACGCCCAGCCACCAGTTTCCGCTGGGCGTGCGGTTGTCCCTGCCGCGCCGCCTGGCGCTGCTGGACTGGGCGGCGCAGGCGGACGCGCTGATCCTGGAGGACGATTACGACAGCGAGTTCCGCTACGGGGCGGCGCCGCTGCCTGCGCTGGCGTCGCTGGACCGCTCGGGGCGGGTGGCGTACCTGGGGACGTTCAGCAAGGTGCTCAGTCCGTCGGTGCGCGTGGGGTACGTGGTGGCGCCCGCCGCGCTGCGTGCGCGGCTGCTGGCACTGAAGACCCGCGCGGACGCGCACACGTCCTGGCCGGTGCAGCGGGCGCTGGCGTACCTGATCGCGGGCGGGCATCTGGAGGCGCACATCCGGCGGATGCGGCGTGAGTACGCGCTGCGCCGCGCGGCGCTGGGCGAGGTGCTGGCGCCGCTGGCTCCGCGCGTGCGCCTGCTGGGGCTGGAGGCCGGGCTGCACGCGTTCCTGGAGCTGGATGCGTGTCTGGACGTGCCGGGGGTGGTCGCGGCGTGCGCGGCGCGGGGGGTGCTGGTCACGCCGGTCGGGGAGCTGTACGCGGGCCACGCGGACCGCTGCGGGCTGCTGCTGGGGTTCGGGGGGCTGGGTGTGGCGGGGGTGCGGCGCGCGGGGGGGGTGCTGGCGGCTGTGCTGGAAGCTGCCAGTCGTGGATGAAGCGCGCATGAATGAATCCCCAAGGCGGTCCGGAAGCTGAACGGACGCGTCTGGCACGCCGGATGGCCGGAGTGTGCCCAGAATGACGCATGCGCTGACTCTCGGGTCATTACCATGAGGTATGTCGCTTTCTCAGGTTGCCTCTGCCCGGTCGGGTCCGGCGGGTGGACTGAACCTGCTGATCGTGGAGGATTCCCCCGAGGACGCTTGGCATTACCAGCAGTTGCTGTCCCGCGTGGACAGCGGCATCCGTTGCCATCACGTCCAGGTGGGTGACCTGGGCGCGCGGATGCTGCGGGAACTGCAACCCGACTGCGTGCTGCTGGACTTCCACCTGCCCGACATGACCGGTCAGGAGTTCCTGGAGCAGTTCCGGCCGCAGGTGCCGGTGCTGGTGATCACCGGTTCGGCCGAGCATTCCGAGGCGGCCGGGGTGCTCGCCGCCGGCGCGCAGCGGCTGCTGCACAAGGCCGACCTGAGTCCGGAGTTCCTGCACGCGCATGTCACCGAGAGCGTGCGCGAGTTCGCGCTGCGCCGCGAGCTGCAACTGGAACGCCAGCGGATGCAGGCCATCATCGAGAGTGCCGGGCACGGCATGCTGTTCATCCGCGCCGAGTGGGGACGCTGGCTGGTCGAGTCCCTGAACCCGGCTGCCACCCGCCTGCTGGGCGCGTCGGTCGGCCCGCTGGACGTCGGCGGGGACCTGCCGGACCTGCTGGAGCGCACCATGCAGCTGGGCGCGGCGCAGCGGCTGACGGTACGCCACGCCGGGCGGGTCCTGGACCTGGAATGCGCGCCCGGTGCGGACGGGTTCACGCTGACCGTGCGCGACGTCACCGGCGAGCAGCGCCGCGCGCACCTGGAACAGGCGCGGCACGAGGTCCTGCAGCGCTTCGTGGAGGCCCGGCCCCTCCCGGATGTGCTGCGCGGCGTGCAGGACCTGATCGCTGCGGCGCTGCCCGGCGTGACCGGGCGCGTGCTGGCCGGGCAGATGCTGCTGACCTGGCCGCACCTGTCGGCGCTGGGCGTCAGTACCGCCACGTACCCGCACGTGACGGGGCGCGGCGCCCGCGCGACGTTCGTGCCGGGGCCATCCGGGAGTAGCGGGGCTGGCTGCTGGGCGCTGCCGGTCGTCGCGTCCGACGAGGAACAGGAACTGCTCGGCGCGGTGCTCGTGGACTGCCCCGGACCTGACGAGACCATTCCGGCGCAGCTGGAGGACGTCCTGAGCCTGCTGACCCTGCTGCTGATGCAATCGCGCGACCAGGCGCGCCTGCAGCGGCAGGCGTGGCAGGACGCCCTGACGGGCCTGCCCAACCGCTCGGTGTTCATGGAGCAGCTGCGCCGGGAACTGAGTGCCGCCGAGCGCAGCGGGTCGCCTCTGGCCGTGGGCGTGCTGGACCTGGACGGCTTCAAACGCGTGAACGACACCTACGGGCACGCGGGGGGGGACGAACTGCTCGTGGAGGTGGCGCGGCGGTTGCGGCAGACCTTCCGGACGTCGGACCTCGTGGCGCGTGTGGGCGGCGACGAGTTCACGCTGCTGCTGCCTGACTGGACCGACCCCGACGGGCTGGAACGGGACCTGCGCCGCCGCCTGCGCCTGCTGACCGAGCGGCCCTTCCGGGTGGGCGCCGAGGAGGTCATGGTCCGCTGCAGTCTGGGCGTGGCGCTGGCGCCCACACAGGCGCGGACGGTGGATGACCTGCTGAAACTCGCCGACCGCGCGATGTACCTTGCCAAGCGGGCAGGGGGCGGCGTGCGGCTCAGTGTGGACAGTGGGGCGCAGGCGTGAGCGCACGGACGGCAGCGCCGCGCGGCGTTCACACCGGGGTACTGTCAGACGCCCGAGACAGCCGGGGGGGAATGATCGGCATATGAGTGACCTGGACGATGCGCGCGCGGGGGGGCTACGCCTCCTGATTGTTGACGACAGTCCGGAAGACGCCGAGACACTCACGCGCCTGCTGCGGCGCGCGCTGGGGAGCGTGACGGTCCGCTGGGCGCAGCTGGGCGAGGACGCCCTGGACCTGCTGCGCGCCGATCCCCCGGACTGCCTGCTGCTGGACCACAACCTGCCCGACATGAACGGGCTGGAGGTACTGGCGCACATCTCCGGGATGTGCGCCGTGGTCTTCATGACGGGCCTGGGCGACGAGGATCTGGTCGTGCGGGCGATGCACGCCGGGGCGCAGGACTACCTCGTCAAGGGGCGCCTGGAGGCCGGAGCGCTCGCCCGTGACGTGACCCGCGCCGTCGAGACGTTCCGGCTGCAGCGGGAGCTCACGGCGTCCCGCGAGCAGATGACGGCCATCCTGGGCAGCGTGGACGACGCCGTGCTGGCCCTGAGCCCGGATTGCGCGCTGCTGTACGTGAACGGCGCCGCGCACGAACAGCTGGGCCTGACCGTGGGGCAGGCCATGCCCGGCTGGCTGTGCCTGACCCCGCTGCACCCGGCGGTCACGGCCGTGCTGGGCGGCGCCGGGCGTCAGGAGGTGGAATTCACGGACGGAGTGCGTTGGTTCGATGCGCGGGTGCATCCCAGTCCGGAGGGCGTGACGGTCGTCCTGCGCGACGTGACCCGGCAGCGTCAGGAAAGCGAGCGGTTGCGGTTGCTGGAGAAGGTGGCCGTCACGGCCCGCGAGGCCGTGCTGATCGCTGAGGCGAACCCCACGCTGCACCCTGGCCCGAAGGTCGTGTACGTGAACGGAACGTTCACCCGCATGACTGGCTACGCGCCCGAGGAGATCATCGGCCGCACCCCACGCATCCTGCAGGGCCCGAAGTCCGACCGTCGCGTGCTGGACCGTGTCCGTGACCGGCTCAGCCGCTGGAAGGCAGTGGACGAAACCGTCCTGAACTACACGAAGTCCGGCACGCCGTTCTGGGTGAACCTGAGCATCGTGCCCGTCGCGGACGAGACCGGCTGGTACACCCACTGGGTCAGCGTGCAGCGTGACGTGACCGGACAGGTCCGCCGGACGCTGCTGGACGAGGCCCGCAGCGCCGTGCTGGAATTCAGCGCGACCGGCCGCGCCCTGGAGGACAGCCTGGACGTGATCTGTACCCTCCTCACGTCCACGCTGCCCGGGTACGGCGCGGCCGTGTGGGTCCGCAGTGACCAGACCCTGCAGCTGCGCGCCGCCAGCGCCGATCTGCCCGGCGAGCTGCGCGTGGACTACTCCGGCAGCGGGCAGACCGTGCACCTCGATCAGGGGCGCGGCGTGCTGTACCGCGCCGTGCAGGGCGCGCGTGACGTGATCGTTCCCGACCTGCTCGACCCCGGCGTGGACCTGTACGGTGGCATGCGGGAGCTGCTCACCGCGCATGGCGTGCGCAGCCTCTGGACCGTGCCACTGGTCGCCAGTGACGGCACGCGCGTGATCGGCGCGCTATCCCTGATCGGCGACCGGACAGGCACGCCGGACGGCGCCGAGACGGCGCTGCTGCGCGAGGTGGCGGACCTGACCGTCACGCTGCTCGAACGGGTCGACGCGCAGGCGCAGTTGCAGCGGCTCGCGCTGTACGATAGCCTGACCGGGCTGCCCAACCGCGCCTTGTACCTCGAACACCTGCGCCGCGCGCTGGGCGACGCCAGCCGCGCGGGCGAGCAGCTCGCCGTGGGCCTGCTGGACCTCAACCGCTTCAAGCAGGTGAACGACACCCTGGGGCACAGCGCCGGGGACGACCTGCTGCGGCAGGTCGGCGAGCGGCTGCGCGCCGCACTGCGCCCATCCGACGTCCTGGCCCGCATGGGCGGCGACGAGTTCACGCTGATGCTGCCCTTCCGCGACCGGGAGCGCTTCGAGGCCGGGATCGCCCGGCGCCTGCGCGACGCATTCCGGGAGCCGTTCACGGTCGCCGGCCAGGAGGTCTTCGCCTCTGCCAGCCTGGGGCTGTCCCTGGCCCCCCTGCACGGCCTGGACCCCGACACGCTGCTCAGTCAGGCGGACGTCGCCATGTACAGCGCGAAACGCTCGGGCCGACCCATGCAGGTGTTCGACCCGCACGCGCAGCTCGATTCGCAGGTCGTGAGCCTCGAAGCGGACCTGCACCGCGCCCTGCCGCAGGGTGAACTGGAACTGCACTACCAGGGCATCTACCGCGCAGGTGCCCGGGAACCCGTCGCGGCCGAGGCGCTGCTGCGCTGGCGGCACCCGGTGCGGGGCCTCGTCAGTCCCGGCGAGTTCATCGGACTGGCCGAAACCACCGGCCTGATCGTCCCGATCGGCGCGTGGGTGCTGCGCGAGGCCTGCCGTCAGGCCGCCGCGTGGCAGGCGCAGCGCCCCGGCCTGAGCGTCAACGTGAACCTCAGTGCCCGGCAGTTCTGGCAGCCGGACCTGCCCGAACAGGTCAGCGCCGCGCTGCGCCTCAGCGGCCTGAACCCGCAACTCCTCACCCTGGAGATCACCGAGGGCGTCCTGCTGGACGTCCCCGACGCCGCCCAGACCCTGCAGACCCTGCACGGCCTGGGCGTGCGGCTCAGCCTCGACGACTTCGGCACCGGCTACAGCAGCCTCAGTTACCTGCATCGCCTGCCGCTGAACGGCCTGAAAATCGACCGGTCGTTCGTCCGCGACCTCGGGCAGGAGAAAGGCGTCGCGGAAAGCATCGTACGCGCCGTGATGCTGCTCGCGCACGCCCTGAACCTGCACGTCACCACCGAGGGCATCGAGCAGGAAACGCAGGTGGCGTTCATCGAGGCGCTCGGCGGGGACTACCTCCAGGGCTTCCTGCTCGCCCGGCCCCTGACCGCCGCCGAATTCGAACGGCAGGTGCTCGGCCCGCTGCAGGCCGCGTCGGTTGACCCACGCCCGGCCTGACGGCACACCGCCAGGCCGGGTCACGGCGAGATGCATTGCCCGATGCATTGCCCGCGCACCCAGGCCGCCTGCGCGCAGGGCGTCACTCGCGCAGGATGGGCGCGTCGTGAACCGCGGCGCGCGGCGCGTGGAGCCGCGCGGGCCACACCTGTTCGAAGGCGTCGAAATCAGCGGGTTCCAGCGCGCGGGCGTACAGCCAGCCCTGGCCCAGGTCGCAGCCGGCCTCGCGCAGCGCCCGTTCCTGTTCGGGTGTCTCGACGCCCTCGGCGAGCAGTTCGATGTTCAGTGAGCGGGCCATCAGGACGCTGGCCATGACGATCGCCTGACTTTCCCGCGCGGCCTGGGTGTCCTGACCCAGGTCCCGGACGAACGCCCGGTCGATCTTCAGTTCGTCCACCGGCAGGGACCGCAGGCTGAACAGCGAGGAGTACCCGGTGCCGAAGTCGTCCATGCTGACCCGCACGCCCAGGTCGCGCAGGTCCTGCAGCACCTCGCGCACGCGGGTGGGGTTGTCGATCAGGCCGCTCTCAGTGACTTCCAGGACCAGTCGCTGCGGGCACAGCGAGCTGTCGGTCAGGGCCTGCCGGACGCGGGCGCTGAAGGTCGGGTCGCTCAGCTGGCGGCTGGAGACGTTCACGCTGACGCTCAGGTGCGGGTTGCTGAAGCGGACGGCCTCGTGGCACGCGGCGCGCAGCACCCATTCCCCCAGGCGCGGCATCAGCCCGGCCTGTTCTGCGACCGGGATGAACTGGTCGGGCGTGACCGGCCCGAGGACCGGGTGCGTCCAGCGCAGCAGCGCCTCGGCGCCCACCAGTTGACCGCTGGACAGCTGCACCTGCGGCTGGTACGCCAGCCGGAAGTGCCCGTCGCGCAGGCTCTCGCGCAGCGCGCTTTCCATCGTGACCGCCGGGATGCGGGCCGGGGGGGCCGGGGCGTACACCTGACTGAACTGCTGGGCGCGTTTGGCTTCGTACAGCGCGGCGTCGGCCTGTTGCAGCAGCGTCTGCGCGTCGTGCGCGGTGGCCGGGGCGACACTCCAGCCCAGCGAGCCTTCCAGCAGCATGGGGGTGCCGCGCACCTCGAAGGGCTCGTCGAACAGGGCGCGCAGGTCGTCCCCCACCGCGTCAATCTGGCTGGGGGCGGCCAGCAGCGCGAACTCGTCGCCGCCCATGCGGGCCGGGGTGTCCAGGCCGTGCCGCGCGGCCAGCGCCCTGAGGCGCGCGGCCACCTCGCGCAGCAGCTGATCCCCGACCACGTGCCCGAAACCGTCGTTCAGGAACCGGAAGCGGTCGAGGTCCAGCAGGCCCAGCGCCAGCGCGTCCCCGGCGCGGAGCTTCGCCTCGGCGCACTCGCTCAGGGCCGCGCGGCTGAGCAGCCCGGTCAGCGGGTCGCGGTACGCGAGGCGCTGCAGCCGCGCCTGGTTCAGGTGCTGTTCGAGCAGCATTGCCGTGGACGGTTCCAGCTGCCGTAGCGTCTGCGCGATGGTGGCGGTCCAGGCGTGCGGCGCGTGGTGCGTGGCGATCAGCTCGCCGAGCAGTTGACCGTCCCGGCCGTACAGGGGCGCCTCGATCAGGGCGCGGGCGGCGCCGCGCAGCGGGGCGTGCAGTGGCGCGGCGCTGCGGTTCAGGTCCGGGCAGATCTGCGCCTGCCCGGTCCGCGCCGGGTCGAGGTGCTTCCAGTGGTCCTCGAGCAGGTCCGGGGGGAGGTCCGCGACGGCCCGCCGCACCCCGTCCGGCAGTGGCCCGGCGGTGCGGTGCGGCGTGTCGGCGATCAGCAGGCCCACCTGCCAGCCGACGTCCCAGCAGTCGACGTCCTGAAGCAGCACGTCGAGCGTCTCACCCAGTGGCGCGCCCGACAGGGCCAGGCGGTGGGCGCGCGCCACGCGTTCCTGCTGCACTTCACCCTGGCGCTGCGCGGTGACGTCGCGCAGGCTGATCGCCCAGTGGGTGCAGGTCTCGCCGCTCAGGATGCCGTTGACGTGGACTTCCAGCCACTGCTGCGCGTCGGGCAGGAACAGCGTGTCGCGGTAGGTGCTGCCGACCGGCAGGGTGCTCAGCTGCCGCAGCATCGCCAGGATGTTCACGCTGTTGCCCTCGGCCATCGGCCACTGCGGCATGGGCAGGTCCGGCAGCTGCTCCAGCCCGTGGTGGCGCAGCAGGTCCAGCATGGCGGGGTTGCCGTACACGACCCGCAGGTGGTGCTCGCCGGGGCGGGCGTCGAGAACCAGCAGCGGGTCGACGGAGGTGTCCACCATGGTGCGCAGCAGGCTCATCTGCTCGGTCAGGGTGCGGTCCTGGGTCTGGTCCTCGCCGTAGCCGATCATCAGGCGCAGTTCGCCGTCCGCGCCGAGCAGCGGCAGGTACGTGCGGCGCACGGTGACGGGGCCGGTGGGGGAGAGCAGCGTCTCGGTGAAACTCACCCGTTCGCCCGCGTCGCGCGCCTGCGCGAAGTGCCGCTCGCGGTTCTCGGCGCGCTCCTCGGGGTGGCCGCGCTGCGCGACGTACTCGCGGTCGGTCTGCCCGATGATCGCGCGGCGCACGTCCGGGTTGCGGATGGCCGCCGGGTTCACGTACAGGTAGCGCCCCCGGGCGTCGAGCACGGCGACGTCCAGGGGCAGCGGGTCGAGGAGTGTGCTGGCCAGCAGCTGTTCCGGCAGCAGCAGGGTGAGGTCATGAGCGTCGACCGGTACGGCGCGGCAGTGCAGCTTCCCGCGCGCACCGTGCAGCACCACCAGGCCGGACACCGGCGTGCCGGGGGGCGCGTCCAGCAGGCCCGGCGGGGCGTCCCGGCCCAGCGGCAGGTCGAGGTCCAGCAGTTCGGTCATGGCCGGGGTGGCCGCCAGGACCGTGTGACCGCGCAGCAGCAGGGCGGCCAGCGTGGCGCCAGGGTCCGTGAGGGTGGCCGGCGCGTGGGTCATGGCTCAGTGTGAACCTGTTTGCCTCTCGTGATTCTTGTATGGCTCTCAGGTTAAGACTAGAGCATTTTCACACGAATACTCAGCTGATTTTCATGAGTCTGGACTGCAGCTGCACAGATGTCCATCTGGCGCAGGCCTGACGCGGCCGCGCCGCCCACGACATCTTCATGTGAATCACGCGGCGCGTGCGATACTGCACTCATCTGAACCCGGTCCAAAACACACGGAGGTGCCCCGCATGACCCTCAGCCCCCCACCCCCGCCCGCGACGGCGTGTACCACCGCGCCTGCAACCTCTGCGAGGCCATCTGCGGCCTGCGCATCACCGTGCAGGGTGGCCGCGTCACCGACCTGCGCGGCGACCCCGCCGATCCCCTCTCGCGCGGGCACATCTGCCCCAAGGGCGCCGCCCTGCCTGACCTGCACGCCGACCCGGACCGCCTGAAGACGCCCATGCGCCGCGACGGGGACAGCTGGCACCCCATCGGCTGGGACGACGCGCTGGACCTCGTCGCCCGGCGCCTGCGTGGTGTGCAGGCCGCGCACGGCCCCGACAGCGTCGCCACCTTCCAGGGCAACCCCAGTGTGCACAACAGCGGCACCCTGCTCACCGCCGGGGCGTTCCTGAAAGCCCTGGGTACCCGCAGTCGCTACAGCGCCACCAGCACCGACCAGCTGCCCCACCACTACGCCGCCGCCGAGATGTTCGGCCACCCACTGCTGCTGCCCATTCCCGACGTGGACCGCACCGACTTCCTGCTGATGCTCGGCGCGAACCCGCTGGCCAGCAACGGCAGCATCCTGACCGCGCCCGGCATGCGCGAGCGCCTGCGCGCCATCCGCGAGCGCGGCGGCCGCGTCGTGCTGCTCGACCCGCGCCGCACCGAGAGCGCCGCGCATGCCAGCGAGTACCACCCCATCCGCCCCGGCAGCGACGCCCTGTTCCTGATGGCGCTGCTGCAGGTGATCCTCAGCGAGGGCCTGTCCCGTCCCGGACGACTGGCCGACTTCACCGACGGGCTGGACGACCTGCACACTGTTGCCGCCTCCTACACCCCCGAGGCCGTGCAGGCTGCCACCGGCGTCCCGGCCACCACCACCCGCGACCTGGCCCGCGCGTTCGCCCGCACGCCCCGCGCCGCCGCGTACGGCCGCATCGGCCTGAGCGTCCAGACCTTCGGGGGGCTGTGCCAGTGGCTGCTGAACACCCTGAACCTCGTCACCGGGAACCTCGACCGCGAGGGCGGCGCGATGTTCCCCCGCCCCGCCTTCGACCTGCTCCTGGGCGCCCGCCCCGGCCAGACCCACCACGGCCGCTGGCACTCCCGCGTGCGCGGCCTGCCGGAATTCGACGGGGAACTGCCCAACGCCGCGCTGGCCGAGGAGATCCTCACGCCCGGCGACGGCCAGATCCGCGCGCTGGTGACCGTCGCCGGGAACCCGGTCCTGAGCACCCCCGGCGGGCACGACCTCGACCGGGCCCTGGCGGGCCTGGACTTCATGGTCAGCATCGACCCCTACCTGAACGAGACCACCCGCCACGCCCACGTGATCCTGCCGCCCGCCACCGGCCTGGAAGTCGAGCACTACGACGTGATCTTCCATCACTTCGCCGTGCGCGCCACCGCGCGGGTGAACGAACCCGTCTTCCCGATCAGCGCGGATCAGCGTTTCGATCACCAGATCTTTGCGGGCCTCACGGAACGCCTGAGCGGCAAGACCCTCGCCACGCCCGCCCAGCGCTTGGACGCCGGACTGCGCCACGGCCCGCACGACCTCACGCTCGACGAGGTCCGCGCGCACCCGCACGGCCTGGATCTCGGGCCCATGCAGCCCGTGTTCCCCGCACGTCTCCTGACCGCCAGCGGCCGCATCCAGGCCCTCCCGGACCCCATGCGCCGCGACCTGACGCGCCTGCACGCCACGCTCGGCGCGCCCGTCGCGCCGCTGGTCCTGATCGGGCGGCGCCAGCTGCGCAGCAACAACTCCTGGATGCACAACACGCCCCGCCTGATGCGCGGCCCGGACCGCTGCACCCTGCACCTCAACCCCGCCGACGCGCAGGGCCTCACGGACGGGCAGCTGGCGCAGGTCACGTCCCGCGTCGGCACCGTCACCGTGCCCGTCGAGATCACGGACGCCGTCATGCCCGGCGTCGCCAGCCTCCCACACGGCTTCGGGCACGCCCGGCCCGGCGTGCAGCTCGGCGTCGCCCAGGCCAGCCCCGGCGTCAGCCTGAACGACCTCACCGACCCCCTGCTGCTCGACGAACTCACCGGAAACGCCGTCCTGAACGGCACGCCCATCCGCGTGCAGCCCGCCACGCAGGCAGCAGGCAGTCAGGACGCGGGCAGCGCCGCCGACTGACCGCGCCTGCCAACGGACGGTGTTGAGGACTGCTCGCCGTGCTCCGAGCGAGTCCGTATGCGGGAGGGTCAGGGCAGGTGCACGTCCGGGTCGAACAGCTGCCAGCCGCTGCGGCCCGCGCGCTTGACGCCGTACATGGCGAGGTCGGCGGCCCGGTGCAGGTCCGCGCCGCGTAAGTGCGCGGCGCAGGCCACGCCGACGCTGGCGCTCACCTCCGCGCGGACACCTCCCAGAACCACCGGGTGCGCGACGGCCTGCACGATCCGCCCGGCCAGCGCGCAGGCGTCGTCGGCACTCAGGTCCGGGTGGGCCACGCCGAACTCGTCGCCGCCCAGCCGGGCGAGCAGCGCGCCGGTCGGGACCTCGCGGCGCAGTCGCGCGGCGATCTCGCGCAGTAACTCGTCACCGACGTGATGTCCGTGCGTGTCGTTCACGGCCTTGAAGTGATCCACGTCGATCAGGAGCGCGGCCGCGCCGGGCCCGCGCTGCTCCTGCGCGGCCCGCTGGAAGGCCCGGCGGTTGCCCAGGCCGGTCAGGTCGTCCTGGAAGGCCTGCGCGGTCAGCTGCTGCCGGAGCGTGAACGACTCGCTGACGTCACTGAACGACGCGACGACGCCGCTGCGGTCCTCCAGGGGCGTCGCGTTGATCGAGAACCAGCGCCGCTGCCCGTCCCGGCTGGTGCGGGCCAGGATCACCTGCCGTACGGGCCGCCCGCTACGCAGCGCGATCATCGCCGGGTACTGGTCCACGGGGAGCCGTTCGCCCCGTTCGTTCTCCAGCGCCCACACCGGGTCGTTCAGGTGCGGGAGCGGCTGGCCGGGCCGCAGGTCCAGCAGGTCGTGCGCGGCGCGGTTGGCGTCGAGCACCTGGCCCGACACGTCGATCATGACCACGCCCTCCTCGAGGGCGGAGACGATCGAGCGGGCCTGCGCCTCGCTGCGGTGCAGGGCGCCCCGTAACTGCGCGCTGTGCACGATGGACGCCAGGTGCGGTTGCAGCCAGCGCAGGTGCTCCAGCACTGTCGGGTCCACCTGCGCGGGGGGGACGTCCAGCAGCGCCGCCGCGATGGGCTGTTCGTGATGGTGGAACGGGGCGAGCAGCGCCGCCCGCTGCGGTTCATGTGGGGCGCGCAGCCAGCGGGGGCCGGGTCGGGGTCCGGCAGGACCAATCCATGCAGATGCTCGTGCAGGTGACTGGCCGCGCCGCGCGTGGCGAGCGTGCGGCCCGCGCCGCCCACCTCGAACAGCAGCGCGCCGGTCGCGCCGGTCACGCGGGACAGTTCGTCCAGCACCGCCCCGAAGGTCGGACCGGCCGGGCCGCCCTGCGCGGCCAGCGTCAGGAACCGTTCCGCCGGGGCGGCCCACCCGGCGGCCCAGACGTCCTCGGTGACGTCCTGAATGGACCCTGCCCAGCCCTGCGCGGCGCCGCGTTCCTCCGGGACGGGCAGCGCGACCGCCGTCACGTACCGGTACTGCCCGTCGATGCGGCGCATCCGGCCGCGCAGCTCGAAGGGTTCCGCGCCGCGGATGCCGCGCGCGATGTCCGCCTCCAGCCGGGGGCGGTCGTCCGGGTGAATGACGCTCATGAAACCCCGCCCGGCGTACTCGGCGTACGTCTGGCCGGTCAGCGCCTGCCAGTTCGGGCTGTCGCCCTGAATCTCGAAGTTCCGGTCGAGTTCCCACAGCGCGGCGTGCGTGCTTTCCAGCAGCGTACGGTACCGCAGCTGCGTGCGGTTGATGTCGTCGAAGTGCGCGGCGCGGTCCAGCGCGGCGGCGCAGGCGTCCAGCGCCTCCTGAGCGTTCTCCAGACCGCCCGGCGCGGGCATGAACAGCAGCAGGGTGCCCAGCGGGCGGTCCGGGCTGCGCAGCGGCAGGCTCAGCACCTCGCGGGTCCCGGCGGGCAGCGGCAGGGGCCACTCGCCAGGGGGGTGGGCGCAGGCCTGTCCGCGGCGGAAGGTGTCGGTGAGCACGTCGCGTGAGCCCACGGGCCGCGTCCCGATCAATTCCGGGATGTCCGGTCCGGGCTGCAGGACGCGCAGGGCCGCGCTGACCGGGTCGAACAGCGCCAGCTGCGCCCCGAGTGCCTGCCAGTGCGGGTGGGTGAGGATCACCTGCGTGACCTCGTCGAGCCGCTGCGCCTCGTTGAGCGCCTCGGGCAGGGACCGCGCCCGGTCGCGGCGGGCAGGGGAGGGCGGACCCTGCAGTTCCAGGCCGTCGGGCCGCCGGTGGACCCGCACGCCCCGGCAGCCGTGGCAGGTCGGGCCGGACGGCACGCCGGGCGTCAGCAGGGAACGCAGGGCGCAGCCGGCAGGCAGCAGGTCGCGCAGGTTCAGTCCGTCGCGCGGCTGAGCCGGGCCGGGCGGGTCCAGGTCGGTTTCAGCCGGGTCGGGCAGGTCCAGCCAGCGCCGCGCCGCCTCGTTGGCGTACAGCACCGCGCCGGACCCGCTGACGGTCAGGTACCCGTCGAACATCAGTTCAGGGGCGCAGCGGTCGGTGGGCATGGATCTCCTGATGCCACCAGTGTATGCCCTCCGCCGGACCGGACCCCTTGAGTCAGCGGGGGACATCGGGGGCAGGACGCGCCCGCCT
Source organism: Deinococcus sp. JMULE3 (assembly GCF_013337115.1). Lineage (NCBI taxonomy): Bacteria > Thermotogati > Deinococcota > Deinococci > Deinococcales > Deinococcaceae > Deinococcus > Deinococcus sp. JMULE3. Next base: position 201,121 of record NZ_SGWE01000001.1, on the reverse strand, counting down.
GGAGGTCCGGGGCGTGCTTGAATACCTCGCATGACCCCCGGCCTCCGCCTGTGTGCGCTGCTCGCGGCGCTGCTGCTGGGCGGCTGCGCGCGGGACCTCGCGGACGCCCAGACGCAGGTGGGGTCGCTGAGGACCGGGGCGGGCCTGCTGACCTGGCAGCCGGACCAGGGTGGCCCGCGTGAGATGGAACCCTCGACCCGCGAGGCCCTCACCGACAGCCTGCTGCGCGGCGAGCGGGAACTGGCGTTCGCGGTCAGCAGCGCCCAGCACGAGGGCCTGCGCGACCTGTTCACCGAGGCCGCCCTGGCCGACGCGCGGGCCGTGGCGGGCTCGGGCACGCCACCCAGCTCCTGGGCGCACCGCGTGACGCTGCACTTCTACGCCCCGGACGGCGCGACCGTCAGCCTGTCGGACACGTTCTGGTACGTCATCCCGGACCCCGGCGGGGCGGCCCTGCGCGCCGCGCGCCGCACGCAGGACGTGGTCGCGCAGCTCGACGACGGCAACTGGCGCGTACACCACTGGCGGGTGCTGCGCGACGACCCGCTGCCCGACCCGGACCCGCCCGGCCCGGCCCCCCGGACGCGCGGGGTGCAGCTGGGCCCGCCGGACCTGGACTGGACGGCGCGCAGCGCCGACGACTGGCGGCGCGACGTGCGGGCCGTGCGGGACCTGGGCCTGGACACCCTGATCCTCCCGCTGGACCTGCGGCCCGGCGCGCCCGAAACGGCCCGCACCGCGCAGGCGCTGGCCCTGGCCGGGCAGGAAGCCCGCGCGCAGGGCGTGCAGCTGCTGCTGGGCGCGTCGCTCGACGCCCTGACGCCCCGCGCGCTGCGCGCCCTGCACGGCGCGCTGGGTCCCGGCGAGCGTCCCCCCGGACTGGCCGGGGTGCTGCTGCGCCCCGACCGCGCGCCGGACGGGCCGGTCGTGACGCTGTGGCGGCAGACCCTGCAGGCGCGGTTCGGGCGGCTGCCGCTGGGCACGGACCGCGCGAACCCGGCGGCGGATTTCAGTGCCGGGGACACCGTGACGTTCCGCGCGCGCCGCTGGCCCCTGGGGCTGCTGCACGCGCCGCGCCGCGAGTGGCAGCTGCGCGCGTTCATGCGCGCCCACCCGCAGGGCAGCGTGCAGGTGGGGCAGCTGTACGGCGCGGGCGGCCTGCTCACGCCCGACGGGTCGTTCACGCCGCTGGCCCGCGCGCTGACCCGCGCGCAGGGCCCCGGCGCCGTGGCCTTCGTGTGGGGCTGGACGCTGGACCTGTGGCCGCTGCTGGCCGCCGCCGCGCTGCTGGGCCTGTGGCGCGCCCGGCGCAGGCGGACGGGCAGGCGGCCCTGAAGCTGCCTGCCCGTCCGCCTCAGGGGCTCAGCGCAGGACCTGCTCGATGCGGTCCAGTGCCCAGTCGAGGTCCTCGCGGCTGGTGACCAGCGGCGGCGCGAGGCGCATGGTCGTCTCGTGCGTTTCCTTGCACAGCACGCCCAGGTCGCGCAGCGCCTCGCAGAAGGGGCGGGCGGGCACGTGGAGGTCCACGCCGATCAGCAGGCCCCGCCCGCGGATCTCGCGCACGTGGGGGCTGTTCATGGCTTCCAGGCGCCCGCGCAGGTACGCGCCGAGTTCACGGGCACGCGCCGGGAGGTCCTCGTCCTCGATGACCTGCAGGCTGGCCTGCGCCACGGCGGCCGCCAGGGGGTTCCCGCCGAAGGTGCTGCCGTGGTCGCCGGGGCGGAAGAGGTCCATCACCTCGCGGCTGGACAGCACGGCGCTGACCGGGTACACGCCGGCGCCGAGCGCCTTGCCGAGGATCACCACGTCGGGTTTCACGCCCTCGTGGTCGCAGGCGAGCCAGTGGCCGGTGCGGCCCAGGCCGGTCTGGATCTCGTCGGCGATCATCAGGACGCCGTGCCGGTCGCAGACCTCGCGCAGGGCGCGCAGGAAGCCCTCGGGGGGCGTGATGACCCCGGCCTCACCCTGGATGGGTTCGAACAGCACCCCGGCGGTGTTGGGTGTGATGGCCGCCTCGATGGCCGCCACGTCGCCGTAGGGGACGCTGACGAAGCCCGGCGTGAACGGCCCGAAGCCCTCGCGGTACTGCGCCTCGCTGCTGAACGACACCAGGGTGGTCGTGCGGCCGTGGAAGTTGCCGTTCATGACGATCAGTTCCGCCTGGTTTTCCGGGACGTTCCGGGCGCGGTACGCCCACTTGCGGGCCAGTTTGATCGCGGTTTCCACGGCCTCGGCGCCGGTGTTCATGGGGATGACGGCCTCGAAGTCCAGGACGCGCGTGACGGTCTCGTAGAACTCCGCGAGGCGGTCGTTGCGGAACGCGCGGGAGGTCAGCGTGACCTGCTGCGCCTGCCCGGTCAGCGCGCCGATGACGCGCGGGTGGCAGTGGCCCTGGTTCACGGCGCTGTACGCCGAGAGGCAGTCGAGGTACCGGCGGCCCTGCGTGTCCCACACCCACGCGCCCTGCGCGCGGTGGATGACGACGTCCAGAGGCTTGTAGTTGTGCGCCCCGAGGCGGTCCTCGCGGCGGATCAGGTCGGCAGGGTTCAGGGTCATGGTCATGGGTGCTCCGGGTGGCGCTGGGCCGTTGGGGGGACGTGACCTGCGCGGGGCAGGCGGGGGATAGGATCACTCTAGACAGGAGTCTGGCTGATCACCAGAGCCAGTATTGAATGGAAATGACCAGCCAGAATCGTGTCGTCAGCAGGGGGCGGGGCGCGCCCGGATCAATCACCACCGTCTGACAGTGGGCGCCCCGGTGGGACATGAAGGCCGCGCGTGGGGCGGTCCACATCCCCGCCCGGACACGCCGCGCGTACCATGAGGGTCGTGTGATCCTCCCGTCCCGTCTCCCTGACCCCCGGCTGGACGCCTGCCTCCGGTACGGCGTGACGGACCCCGGCGCCTCGCCGGACCTGGACGGCGTGTGCCGCCTCGTGGCGGGCGCGCTACACCTCGAGCACGTGGCGGTCGTGCTGAGCGCCGCCGGGCGCGGCTGGGTGCAGGCCGCGGTCGGCTGGAGTCCGCGCGACCTCGGGCCGGTCGCGGCCGAGCGGCGCGACCTGACCCCGGACCCCCTCTGGCCCGCGGGCGCCCCGCTGCGGCGGCCGGATCTGGACGCCCTGCTCGGTCCTGACGCCTGGGGCGCCGTGAGTGCCGCGCCGCTGATCACGCCCGGCGGCACCCCCCTGGGCGTGCTGGTCGCCGCGTCCAGGACGCCGCGCGACTGGGCGGGTGTCCCGGAGCGGCTCACGGACGGCGCCGCGCTGATCATCGCGCTGCTGGAGGGCTGCGCGGCCTCTGTCGGGCGCGAGCAGGACCGGCAGGAGCACGCGGCGCTCGCCCGGCGCCTGGACCGCGCGATCCTCACCGCGCGGACCTTCCAGTCCATCGCGGACCTCACGGCCCTCCCGCTGGACGAGGACGACGGCCTGCGCGGCGCGGCGCGGCTGACCGCCCAGCTGATCGGCGTGGACTGGGCCGGGGTGCAGTTCACGCCCGGCGACGCCCCGCAGGGCGTGGACCCCTGGGCGGGTGCGGACCCCGTGCCCCTGACGCTGCCGCCCGGCGCGGGCGCCGACCCGGTCGTGATCCTCGACGCCGGGGAGGGCTGGACACTGCCCGGCGGTGAGCCGGCGGCTGTGGCGTGCGCAGACGTGCCGGGCGGCGCGGCGCGCCTGGCGTTCGTGCGGCGCGGCCCGGCGGCCCGCTGGACCGCGCCGGACCGGCAGGTGCTGCGCGACCTGGTGTGGGCGCTGCGGCACCTGCTGTCCTTCGCCGCGCAGCGCAGCGCCCTGCGGGGCCTGGAGGACCAGTTGCAGTTCGCGCTGCGCAGCATTCCCATGATCCTGTGGGTCACGGACGCGCGCGGCGCGCTGGTCGTCGCGGAGGGCAGCGCGCTCCGGGGGGTGCCGCTGCGCCGGGAGCAGGTGCTGGGGCACACCATCGCCGAGGTGCTGGGCGACACCCTGACCTTCTCGGGCGAGCCGGAGGACCGGGGCGGCGGGCCGGAGCGGCGCCAGCAGGTGACGCTGGCCGGACGGGTGTACGACACGCACCGCGTGCCGCTGCCGCGTGGGGGCGGCACGCTGGGCGTGGCCTTCGACGTGACCGAACTGGTCGAGTCGCGCGCCCAGGCGCTGCAGGCGCAGCGGCACGCCGAGACGCTGCTGGAACTCACGCAGGTGATGGGCCTGTCGGGCAGCCTGCCGGACGTGGTCACGCAGGCGCTGGAGGTGCTGCTGCGCGCCCTGCCGGGCAGCTGGCTGGTCCTGTGGACCCGCGAGGACGCGCGGCTCCGTCCGCTGGTGTCGCGCGGCGAGCAGCCCGAGGCGATCGCGCAGTGGCAGCGGCAGGGTGTGGCCCTGAGCGACACCTATGCGCGGCAGCTGCTCGCGGGCGAGACGGTGCAGCTCGACCCGGTGGACGTGCCGCCTGGGCTGCGGGACCTCGGGCTGCACGGCGCGCTGCTGCTGCCCGTTCATGGCGGCGACACCCTGACGGTGCTGGGCGCGTACCGCCGCGAGCCGCTGGCGTGGTCGCCGTTCGAGCGGCGGCTGCTGAGCGTCGCGGCGCGGGTGGTGCAGGTCAGCCTGGAGCGGCGCGACATCCTGGCCGAGCTGAGCAGCGCGGCCGTGACCGACCCGCTGACCGGGCTGGGCAACCGCCGCGCCTTCGAGGCGGACCTGCGCGCCGCCCTGGACCGTGGGCCGCTGACCCTGGTGACGCTGGACGTGGACGGCCTGAAGCAGGTGAACGACACCGAGGGCCACGCGCGGGGCGACGAGCTGCTGCGCGCGGTGGCGCGAATCCTCGGGGACGTGCTGGGGCACGGTGAGGGCAGTGTGGACCGGGCGTACCGGGTGGGCGGCGACGAGTTCTGCCTGCTGCTGACCGGCCCGGCGCGGGAGGTGCCCGCGCTGGAGGTGGCCCTGCGTGACCTGCCGGCCCTGGGGTTCCCGCAGGCCGGGGCGAGTGCCGGGGTGGCCCGCGCGCCGCTGGACGGGCAGCACCCGGAGGTGTTGTGGCAGGTGGCCGACGAGCGGATGTATGTCGAAAAGGCCCGGCGGCGGCGACGGTACCGTCCCCGATCGGACGACACGGGGGGCTGACAGGTTCATATGAGTGCTGCCTTTACCTTTTCTTCATCGTTATTTCTCATCTGACCAGCGCGTCACGCTGGCGGCTGGGCAGGCTGCCCGTCCCGACTGTGGTGGTCCTCAGAAACAGCGCTTCCACGTCCTGACGCTGCCCTGGTGCAGGGCGGCGCTCATGTGACCTGCTGAACAGATACGCGGCCCGCGTGTCCGTGTGCCCCACTTCGGGCCTGTTCTCAGAAAAGGCGAATACGGGGATTTTTTCACGCTGCCAGACGATTTTCCCACAAGCTGAACGGCGGGTCATCAGTAGCCTGCGGGCCATGAAAGCCGCCCCCCTGAGTGCCGCCCTGACCACCCTCCTCCTCCTGGCTGCCTGCGGACAGACCCCCTCCGCCCCCACCACGGCCAAGGCCCCCAGCACCCAGGTCCCCAGCACCCAGGCCCCCGCCACCTCGATTGAGGCCGAGCGCGGCCAGCTGGACACCGAGCAGCTGCAGGGCCAGGCCGCCATCGACCCCCGCACCGGCAGCGGCGTGCTGATCAACGACGCGACCGCCAGCGGCGGGCAGGCCGTGAAACTCAGCGCCACCGGCAGCGCCGTGCGCTTCCCGATGCCCACCGGCACCACCGGCAGCTACGCCGTCACCCTGCGTGCCCGTGGCGTCAGCTCCGGCGGCGTCGCCCCCAGCGTGTCCCTGCGCGTCAACGGCACCGAGAAGGCCCGCGTGTCCCTGACCAGCACCAGCTACGCCAGCGTGTCCCTCGGCACCCAGGCCCTCCAGGCGGGCGACACCGTCCGCGTCGTCATGCTCAACGGCGACAGCACCGGCACACGCGCCGCCGTCATCGACTACCTGGACATCACGTCGGCCACGCCCGTCGCCACCCAGCCCGCACCGGCTCCTGCGCCCACCCCGACGCCGACTCCCACGCCCACCACGGGAATCAAGCTGCCCCCCACCGGCCTGATGGGCTGGGACTGGCAGATCGGCGCGAGCAGCGACAGCGCCGTCAGCGTCCCCGCAGGCGCGAAACTCATCGACCTGGACGGCTTCAACACCAGCGCCGCCAAGGTCGCGGAACTCAAGAGCAAGGGCTACTACACCGTCTGCTACATCAACGCCGGCAGCTGGGAATCCTACCGCCCCGACGCCGCCAAGTACCCCGACTACCTGAAGATCCAGCAGGACCCCGACTGGGCCGGCGAGTACTTCCTCGACGTCACCGACGTCTTCAAGAGCGGCTCGGCCCTCGCGCCGATCCTGCAGGCCCGCTTCAAGATGTGCAAGGACAAGGGCTTCGACGCGCTGGAACCCGACAACCTCCAGAACGACGAGAACGTCAGCGGCGGCAAGATCACCACGCAGCAGCAGATCGACTTCAACGGCTGGGTCGCCGACCAGGCCCACGCCGCCGGACTGGCCGTGTTCCAGAAGAACGGCCCGGACAAGATCCTCCTGAAAGACCGCACCGGCAAGATGATGGTCGAGAAGTTCGACGGCATCCTGAACGAGGAATGCCAGCAGTACAGCGAGTGCGGCCCCCTGGCCGAGTACACCAAGCGCGGCAAGCTCGCCCTGAACGTCGAATATTCCACGACCCTGAACTGCGCGACGTACACCTCGCTGGGCGTCAGCGCCATGAAACGCGACCTGGGCCTCGTCAGCCCCAGCATGAGCGGCTACAAGCGCCAGAGCTGCAACTGATCTCCGTCCTCACGTAAAGGCCGCCCGCCCCAGCCATCTGGGAGCGGGCGGCCTTCTCGCGCGGCGTTACTCGCCGCCGAGGAACGCGTAGCGGGCGAGCAGCAGCGCCGCCACGCCGTACAGGATCGGGCTGACCTGCCGCGCGCGCCCCGCGAGGATCTTCACGGCGCAGTACGTGATCACGCCGAAGCTGACGCCGTTGGCGATGCTGAACGTCAGCGGCATGGCGATGATCGTCAGGAACGCCGGGAGGCTCTCGCTCAGGTCGTCCCAGTCGATGTGGCGCACGCCGTCCATCATCAGGGCGCCCACCAGGATCAGCGCGGGGGCGGTGGCGGCCGCCGGGATCGCCGCCGCGAGCGGCCACAGGAACATGCTCAGCAGGAACAGCACGCCGACCGTCACGGCGGTCAGGCCGGTGCGGCCGCCCTCGCCGATGCCGCTGGCACTCTCCACGTACGCGGTCGTGGTGCTCGTGCCCATGAACGCCCCGAACATCGCCGCGAGGCCGTCCATGGCAAACGTTCGCCGCGCGCGGGGCATGTCACCCTTCTCGTCCAGGTACCCGCTCTTCTGCGCCAGTCCGGTCAGGGTGCCGGTCGCGTCGAAGAAATCCACGAAGAAGAACGTGAACACCACGCTCAGCAGGCCCAGGCCCAGCGCGCCCGCGAGGTCCAGCTGCCCGACCAGACTGCCGGGCCACACCGGCGCGTCGATGATGCCCAGCACCCGCCCGCCGAACCCTGGGAAGGCCTGCAGCGCGCCGTCCGGGCCGCCCGCGAACACCGGCAGACGCAGCAGGATCGCGGCGGCGCTGGTCAGCAGGATGCCCCACAGGACCGCGCCCTTGACCCGACGGACCATCAGGGCGGCCGTGACGATCAGTCCCGTGATCGTCAGCAGCGCGCCTGGCGAGGTCAGCGACCCCAGCCCGACGATCGTGGCGGGGTTCGTGACCACGACGCCCGCGCTGCGCAGCCCCAGGAACGCCAGGAACGCGCCGATCCCGCCGGTGATCGCGAACTTCAGTCCCAGCGGGATGGCCCGCACGATCGCCTGCCGCGCGCCCAGCACGCTGAGCAGCACGAACAGCGCGCCCGAGATGAACACGGCGCCCAGCGCCGTCTGCCACGGCACGCCCATGCCCTGCACGACCGTGAACGCGAAGAAGGCGTTCAGGCCCATGCCGGGCGCCTGCGCGAACGGGTAGCGGGCCACCAGGCCCATGGCGAGCGACCCGAAGGCCGCCGCGAGCGCCGTGGTCATCAGCAGCTGCACGAACGCGTTCGGGACGGGAATCGCGCCGGACAGCAGCTGCGGGTTCACGAACAGGATGTAACTCATGGTCAGGAACGTGGTCACGCCGGCGCGGACCTCCTGCGGGACGCTGGTGCCGTGCGCGCTCAGGCCGAAGTACCGGTCGATGGCGGACCGGTCGGTGGGGGGTGGGGTCGTCTGCGTCAAGGTGGGGCCTCCTGGGACCGCCGGGCTGCGGCGGAAAAACACCATTAGATCACCTGCGGGCTCTGAGTTCACGTCCCGGCGCAGGCCCCGCCCGGGCGTGTCTCCCCGGCGGGTGACAGTTCACGCGCCCCCCCGCCGGGCGCCCTCCGGTGGGGGTGGTGGGGGGTGTGGGGAATTCTGCCGCGCGGGGCTCCGGGGCGGGTCATACTGAACGGGTGTTCAGGAACCGCCCATGACTGACTCGATCACGGAAGCGGCCCGCGCCGTCGCGCTGGGGCTCCTGACGCACTTCCAGCGGCAGGCGGACCAGGGCCTGATCGTGCTGGACGAACACCTGCACGTCTCGGACGTCACCGAGAGCCTGGAATCCCGCCTGAGTCCCGAGACCGAGGTGCGCGGACAGCCGCTGCTGACCCTGATCCACCCGGACGACCAGATGGCCGTGCCGGACGACCTGCTCATCCGGCTGCACTCCGGTCAGGACGCGCACCTGGAGGTCCGGCTGAACACGCGCGGCGTGCCGGTGTGGTGCGAACTGGACTTCCTGCCGGTCACGCCCCCGCAGCCCGGCGTGTGGGCGCTGGCGATCGTGCGCGACATCAGCCCCCGCAAGGCCACCGAGCAGCACGCGCGGACCCTGGAAGCCCGCCGCGACGCGCTGATGGAGGTCGCACTGGACGCGATCATCAGTATCGACCGCCACGGGCGGGTCGTGGCGTGGAACCCGGCCGCCACGCGCATCTTCGGGTACTCCCTGAAGGAGGTGCTGGGGCAGCAGCTGTCCTCCCTGATCATCCCCCACGCCGACCGGGACGCTCACCAGCGCGGCATGGCCCGCCACCAGCAGACCGGTGAGACCCGCGTGGCCGGGCGACGCGTGCAGGTCAACGCGCTGCACAAGGACGGTCATTCCTTCCCGGTGGAACTGATGATGAAACCCGTCCAGATCGACGGGCAGCAGTACTACACCGCGTTCATCCACGACCTCACCGAGCACTTCGAGGCGCAGCGCAAATTGCGCGAGCAGGCGCTGCACCTGAACCTGATGCACGAGCAGCTGCCGACCCTGTCCTGGACGACCGACCCGGATCTGAACGTCCGGATGGTCAGCGGGCAGACCCTGCAGCGCCTGCGTCTCGACCCGCGCCGACTGGTCGGCCGGCACGTCACGGCCCTGCTCGAGGGCGGACGCGAGCAGGACGTCGTCGGCGCGCACCTGAGCGCCCTGGCCGGACAGCGCGGACGCTACACCCAGCGGCTGCACGACCGGGTGTTCGAGATTCACGTCTCACCGCTGCACGACACGCTCGACCGGGTGATCGGAACGGTCGCCCTGGCGCACGACGTGACAGACAGTCACCGCGAGCAGCTCATGGAGACGGCGCGCGCGCAGGTCCTGCGGTCCATCGCCGTGGGCGCCCCGCTGCCCGACACGCTGCGCCTCCTGGCGGAACTGCTCACGCAGCTGCCGGGCGTGATCGCCGCGCAGCTGTTCACCGTCCACGCGGGCCTGCTGCGGATCGAGGCGAGCGTGGGCCTGCCCGACGACCTGCTGCAGCTGTTCACGGCGGACGTGCCGCCTCACGCCCTGCACCCCGCCTGGGTGGACGCGCTCGCCGGGCAGGACCTCACGGTCGCGACGCTGGAACACCCCAGCGCCTGGACACCGTGGCGGGTGGCGCTGGCCGCCAGTGGCCTGCGCTCCTGCTGGCTGTTCCCCGTTCCCGACCGGCAGGGCGAGGCGCCGGGACTGGTCGCGCTGTACCGCGCGGTGCCCGACGCGCCCACCGAACGCCTCAGCGCGGCGGTCGCGCAGGCGGGACAGCTGATGACGGTCGCGCTGGAACAGGACCACCACCTGCAGACGATCCTCACCACCCGCGAGGAGACGCTGCGCACCCTGGGCGTCGCGCTGGAATTCCGCGACTACGAGACCAAGGGCCACACCGACCGCGTCGTGCGCCTCAGCCTGGACCTCGCCCGCCGCCTGGGCCTGAGCGAGCAGCAGCAGGACGACCTGCGCCGCGGCGCGTACCTGCACGACCTGGGCAAGATCGCCATTCCCGACCAGATCCTCCTGAAACCCGGCCCGCTCAGCCCGGACGAGTGGGCGGTCATGCGCCAGCATCCCGTCACCGGCTACGAGATGCTGCGCCACACCCCCGCGCTGGGCGAGGCGTGCCTGCAGATCGTCCTGCACCACCACGAGCACTGGAACGGCGGCGGGTACCCGCACGGCCTGAGCGGCGAGGCGATTCCGCTGCTGGCGCGGGTGTTCGCGGTCGTGGACGCCTTCGACGCCCTGACCAGCGCCCGGCCCTACAAGCAGCCGTGGCCGGAAGACCGCGCGCTGGCGGAACTGCGCAGCATGGCGGGCCGCGTCCTCGATCCGACGCTGGTGGACACCTTCATCGGCATGCGGGAGGAAACACACGCCGGGACACCGGACGCCGCCGCGCCCACCACGGCACCTGACGAGGAACGATAAGGACGCCGAGTGGTACGGGATGACATTGACTTGCTTGCACTGTAGTCGCGTTCCGCTGTCCCCTCTGCCCATGTGGGACTCGCAGTGCTGAGGAGCGAAGCGGCGGAAGGGTGAGGGGTCCACCGGGCGACGCCGATGAACAAGACACTTGAATCCCGTATGAACGGAGTCTACGGCCGCTGGGTCCAAGCGGATGCGACTCGTCGGGCTGCCCCGCAGAGGCGGAGAGAAACGCCCCTCCGGACGTGGCCTTGACGACCCGTTGCCGTTCCGGGTCGTGAACGGACAGCGTTCCTCGGCGGCGGGTTTCTTGAAGAATTCGGTTCGTCAGATCTGGGGTTCGTCCACGCTGAGGTGCAGCAGGTGCCGCGCCACGCCGGGCGGCAGGGGCGGCACCCGTTCGTCAAGGTGCGCCGGGCATCCATCGACGGCCAGGGTGGTGCGCGGCCCGTCGTGCAGGAGGTGCATCCGGACCCGCTGCCCTGGAGCGTAGCGGGTGTCGGTGCTGCGCAGCACCACGCCCGTGGTGGTTCCGTCATGTCGCACGCAGATCGTCATCGTGTTCCCTCCGTGCCCGCCTGGGCGGCCGGGTGTGGCCTGAAGTGCCCGAATACCTGCCCGAACGCCCAGGTGTGCTGCCGGGCCGCGCCGGAATGGTGTTCAGTGTGACAGTCGCTTCATGTGTCGTGACCCGATTCCGGTGAAGACCGGGGGTTCTGGCGGCTCATGGGACCCTCATACGAATTCCGTTTGTTTCGTTAACAACCCGGGACAGCACCGGGTTGCCAACTCCACGTCCGGAGGGGCGTTTCGCTCCTTCTCGCATCCGCCCGGATTGAACGGCTTTATAAGCCGTTCAATCCGAGTCCGTATCACAGGGCGTGGTCCGAGCTGACCCTCACGTCACCTGAAGATTCCCTGGGCGTCTCCTGAAGTTCCGCTCCACGCTCCCTGAACGCTGCTGTCATCAGCGTCCACAGGGCGCCGGGCACACTGTGGGCATGTTGATCTTCGCACTGTCCGCCATCGCGCTGCCCCTGATCGTCCTGCCGGTCCTGTACCCCAACCGCGACCGCACCGAATGAACCGGTCCGGAAGGTTCACCACGAGGCGGGGCACTCAGTCAGGGTGCCCCGCCTCGCTGTGGGCCGGTCCGCGCGTCATTCCCCCCCGCCGACCATCCCCCGGCGTGTGAGGTTTCATATCGTGCAGCACGCCGGCCATGACACACCATGACGTATGCTCGACCTGTCCCCTGACGCGGCTCAGCACCTGCGGAAGGCCGCCCGCATCAACGACTCCGACGCCTACACCCTGCGCGCTCAGGCCGACTCGGCCCCCACCCCTGCCCTGCGTGAGGCGCTGATGGCCCTCGCTGACCGGCACCTGCGTCTCGCCGTGCACCAGCGGCAACTGGCCCGCGCCATGGATGACGCCCGCACCACCGGTCGCCACGGCCCGGAACTGTCCAGAAGCGCCTGAAGCCGCACCCCAACGGGTGGCCGCGCACCGTCGCTGCGCGGCCACCCGTTGGGGGCGTTTCATGGCGGTCCGTGCATGGCCGTGGGCCTCGCCCTCGGGGCAGGCCGGGTTCAGGTCGGGGAACGTTCGGGCCAGCTGGGCGTGCGGCTCTCGCGCCAGAAGGTGACGAAGGCGTCCACCTGTTCCACGAACTTCTGGAAGCTGTTGCTCTTGACCATGTAGGAACTGGCGTGCAGGGTGTAAGCCCGCGCGACGTCGCCCGGCTGCGAGGACGTCGAGAGCATCACGACCGGGATGGACAGCAGCGCCGGGTCGTCCTTGATCGCCTGTAGCACCTCGAAGCCCGACATGACCGGCATGTTCACGTCGAGGATCACGACGTCCGGCACGGGGCCGACGCGCAGGCGCGCCAGGGCTTCCTCGCCGCTGGCGCAGGTGCTGATGGTCAGGCGCTCGCCGTGCTCGGCGAACACCTCCTGGGCGAGCATCAGGTCCGCCGGGTTGTCGTCCACCAGCAGCACGCGGAACGGGCGGCTCACGCGGCACCCCGAGTCGTCGGATTCATCGGGGCCAGTATACGGACTCCTCCGGCCGGTCGGAGCGCATCCTGCCGTTCTGCAAGAAAACTGCATGACCGGACAGGTTACGCTGCGGGTCAATCTCAAGCGGTTCCTGAAGCGGAGGAGTGACATGCGACGTGCCCTTTTGACACCGGCCCTGCTGATCCCAGCCCTGCTGACCCTGAGTGCCTGCGCCCGACCCGCCTCCAGCCTGTACACGACGGTGGAGGCCGACCCGCAGTTGAGCGGTTCAGGCCCGGTCGTCCTGACCGTCGTGAACGCGCAGGGCAGGGAATTCACGTTCACGCGCGCGCAACTGGCCGCGCTGGGCCTGGTGAGCTTCAGCACGCCCGACCCGTCCCGGAAGAACGAGGCGCACGAGTACACCGGGCCGCTGCTGAGCGCCGTGCTGCGTGAGACCGGCATCGCGCCGGCGGCGACGCTGCACCTCGTGGCGCTCGACAAGTACAAGACCGACCTGAAGCTCGCGCCGATCAAGGACGTGCCGGTCATCCTGGCGCTGAAATCCGACGGGCAGCTGCTCGAACCGCGCAACTTCGGACCGGTGTACATGACCTTCCCGTACGGCGGCGTGAAACTCGATCCGAACATCTACAACGCCGCGTGGGTGTGGCAGCTGTACCGGATCGAGGAACGCCCCGGCGGGACCTGAGGGCGCCGTGACCCTGCCCGCGCCGGGCGCGCCCGGCAGGCGGCGCTGGCCGCTGAGTCTGCTGCTGCTGATCGTCGTGCTGATCGTGACGCTGGGGGCGTTCGCGTTCACGTTCGCGCGCCTGAACCGCGTGGCGAGCCTCAGCAGCGTGTCGATCACGGGCTGGGCGTACGCGGAGTTCGTGCGGCAGGCGGCCGAAATGCGCGTGCTGGTGGCACGCGTGCCCGCGCCGGACCCGGCCGAGCTGGAGGTGCCGCTGGCCGTGCTGCAGTCCAAGGCGACCGTCGTGAGTGGCGAGCCGCTGCTCGACCGGATCGACCGCGCGCGGCGCGCGGAACTGCTCGAAGCGGTCGCGGCGGCGCAGGCCCTGACGCTGGCGGACCTGCGCGGGCCTGAGGCCGCGGCGCGACTGGCGGGCATCATGGACCGCGCCCAGGAGGGCTACGCCGGCGCGGTGGACCTGCTGGGCCGGGAACGCAGCGCGATCGCGCGGGACCTGCGCGTGGCCGAGGTGACCCTGGCGGCCCTGGCGGCCCTGCTGGCCCTGACCATCGCGACTGTGATCCTGCAGTTGCAGGCCCGCGCGCGGCGCGACCTGCGCCTGGAGACCGAGCGGCGCGCCGAGTCCGAACGGGCGCGCGGCGTGCTGGAGCGCACCACGCGGGAACTGCTGGCCGCCGAGGGCGCGCTGCAGCGCGAACGGGACTTCGCGGTGCAGGTCATGGAGGCCATGGGCGAGGGCCTGTACGTGACGGGCGCCGACGGGACCTTCGAGTACGTGAACCCGGCCCTGGCGCGCATGGTGGGTCAGCCGCCCGGCGCACTGGTCGGCCACGCGGAGTCGGAGGTGCTGGCGGACGTGATGGGCGTCCCGTCGGCGCCGGGCGGCGCGCGGGTCACGGTGGAGGTCCCGCTGCGCCGCCCGGACGGGGCGAGCATCCCGGCCCTGCTGACGCGGGTCACGCGCGCCGGGGGCGGCGTCACGGCGGTCCTGACGGACCTGAGCGCCCCGAAGATGGCCGAGGCGCGCCTGCGGGAACTGTACGAGGTGACGGCGCGTGGCGCGCCGGACACCGTGGGCGAGCTGCTGGAGGTCGCCGCGCGGACCTTCCGCGCGCCGGGCGCGTTCGTGCGGGGCGGGGTGATCGTCGCGTGCGCCGGGCCGCTGTCCGCGGAGCGGGCGCAGGTGCTCGCGGCGCAGCCGCCGGGCCGCACGCCGGACACCCTGCGCGTGGCGGTGCGTGCCCCGGACGGTCCCGGCACGCTGGTGTTCTGCCGGTCGGGCGGCCCGATCTTCACGGCGGCGGACGAGGACTTCCTGCGCCTGATCGGGCAGTGGCTGGAACAGGACGCCGCGCGGGAGGAGACGGCGCGGCAGCTGCGCCGCAGCGAGGAACTGAACAAGGCCGTGATCCGCTCGTCGCTGGACGCGATCATCACCTGCGACGGGCGCGGCACGGTCACCGAGTTCAATCCGGCGGCCGAGCAGATCTTCGGGCTGGACCGCGCCGCGGCGCTGGGGCAGCCGCTGGACACGCTGATCATCCCTGAGCGGCTGCGCGCCGCGCACGGCCTGAGCCTGCAGCGCCTCTCGGCGGGCGGTCCCGGGCGCATCCTGGGGCAGCGACTGGAACTGCCCGCCGTGCGCCGGGACGGGCAGGAATTCCCGGTGGAACTGTCGGTGGTGCGCCTGCCGACGGTCACGCCCGAGTACGCGGGGTTCGTCCGGGACATCACGGACCGGCGCGCGGCGGAGGCGCGGCTGCAGCACCGCACCACGCAGCTGGACTCGGTGTTCAACGTCAGCCCCGACGGGTTCGTGACCTTCGGCGATCAGGGGCAGGTGGTGGAGGTCAACCCGGCGTTCCTGGCGCTGACCGGGACCACCCGTGAGGAACTGCTCGGGCTGAGTGAAGCGCAGTTTGAGCGGGTGCTGCGCAGCCGCTGCGAGGTCGCGCGCCCGGCGGGCCGCCCGCCGCCCGGGGTGGACGTGCTGCAGGTGGTGCGCCCGGCCCGGCGGGTGCTGAAACGCACGCGGCGGGCCATGGACGCCGGGGACGGCGTGGTGCTCGGGCACGTCATGTACTTCCGGGACATCACGCACGAGGCCGAGATCAGCAACATGAAGAGTGAATTCATGTCCACTGCCGCGCATGAACTGCGCACGCCCATGACGTCCATCTACGGCTTCACGGAACTGCTCCTGACCCGCGACCTGGACGCGGAGACCACCCGCGACCTGCTGGAGACCATCTACCGGCAGGCGGGGCGGTTGATCCTGCTGCTGACCGAGCTGCTCGATCTCGCGCGGATCGAGGCGCGCGCCGGGCAGGACTTCCGGATTGTGCACGAGGCGGTCCGGCCCCTGATCGAGACGACCGTGCAGGCCTTCACGCCGCCGCACGAGCGTCCGCGCGTGCGGGTGCAGGTCGCGCCGAACCTGCCGCTGCTGCCGGTGGACGCCGCGAAGTTCAGTCAGGCGCTCGGGAACGTGCTGTCCAACGCGTTCAAGTACTCCCCGCAGGGCGGGGAGGTGCTCGTGCACGCGTGGATGGACCCGCTGCACCCGCTGCTGCACGTCTCGGTGACGGACCAGGGGCTCGGCATGACGCCCGAGCAGCTGCACCGCGCGTTCGAGCGCTTCTACCGCGCCGAGAGTTCCGGCAGCATCCCCGGCACGGGCCTGGGCCTGAGCCTCGTGCAGGAGATCATGCACTGCCACGGCGGACGTGCCACGCTGAGCAGCGAGCCGGGTCAGGGCAGCGTCGTGACCCTGACCTTCCCCGTCAGCCCCGCCTCACAGCAGAGTGCCCCACAGGAGAGCCATGCCCAAGAAGATCCTGATCGTGGATGACCACGCCGACCTGCGCAAACTGATCCGCCTGACCCTGCTCGGCCCGGACTACAGGCTGCAGGAGGCCGCGAGCGGCGACGAGGCGCTGGAACGCGCGCGGGAGTGGCGGCCGGACCTGCTGATCCTGGACGTCATGATGCCCGGCACCCTGAACGGCTTTCAGGTGTGCGAGACGCTGAAGGCCGACCCTGACCTGCGCGGCGTGGCCGTGATGCTCGTCACGGCCCGCGCGCAGCAGAGCGACCTGCAGGAGGGTGAGGCGGTGGGCGCCGACGCGTACCTCGTCAAGCCGTTCAGTCCGATGGAACTGCTCGAACGGGTGGGGACGCTGCTGGGCCGGGCCTGAGCGGCGCGGCCGGGGCGGGACGCTGCGGTGATATCGGCCGCCGTGATGTGGCGTATCGGCTTTCCGGATGTGGGGTCCGGTCGTCTTGAAGGATACCCTTGGGGGGTATACGATCCGGGCAGTTGAACCCCCAAGGAGGGCCACCCATGTTCTTCGAACGCTTCTACGACACCGACCTCGCCCAGGCGTCCTACCTGATCGGCTGCCAGAAGACCGGCGAGAGCCTCGTCATCGACCCCGTCCGCGACGCCCAGATCTACCTGGGCCGCGCCGCCCGCGAGGGCCTGCGCGTCACGCACGTCACCGAGACGCACATCCACGCCGACTACCTGTCCGGCAGCCGCGAACTCGCCGCCCGCACCGGCGCCCAGCTGCTCCTGTCAGATGAGGGCGGCGCCGACTGGACCTACGGTTTCGCCGCTACGCCGCTGCGCCACGGTGACACCTTCATGGTCGGCAACCTCCGCATCGAGGCGCGCCACACGCCCGGCCACACCCCCGAGAGCCTCTCGTTCCTCGTGACCGATACCCCCCGGGGGGACACGCCCAGCATGTACTTCACCGGCGACTTCGTGTTCGTCGGCGACATCGGCCGCCCCGACCTGCTCGACGAAGCCGCGGGCGGCGTGGACACCCGCTACGTCGGCGCCCGGCAGATGTTCGCCAGCCTGCGCGACCAGTTCCTGACCCTGCCCGACGGCGTGCAGGTCTGGCCCGGCCACGGCGCGGGCAGCGCCTGCGGCAAGGCCCTGGGCGCCGTCCCGACCACCACCGTCGGCTACGAACGCGCCCTGGCCTGGTGGGCGCCCTACGTAGCCGCCGGGGACGAACAGGGCTTCACGAATGAACTACTCAGCGGTCAGCCCGACGCGCCGCTGTACTACGGCCGCATGAAGCTGCAGAACAGGGCCGGTCCCGCCCTACTCGGGGACGTCACGCCGCTCGCGCCGCTCAGTGCGGCCGACCTGAAGGCCCGGCTGGCCGCCGGTACGGTCCTGATTGACACCCGCCCCCGGACCGCCCATCAGGCGGGCGCCGTGCCCGGCAGCGTGAACATTCCCGACGGGAACACCTTCGAGACGTGGTCCGGCTGGCTGCTGCGCCCCGAGGACGCCCCGTTCGTCCTGCTGGCCCGCGACGCCGCGCACGCCGAGACGCTGCGCCGCCGCCTGTGGATGGTGGGCCTGGATCAGGTGACCGGCTTCGTGACCTCCACGGACGGACTGGACACCATGCCCGCCCAGCCGTTCCCGGCCGCCGAACTGCCGCTGCACGCCGGGGCGCTGATCCTGGACGTCCGCAAGAAGACCGAGCATCAGGCGGGCGCCATTCCCGGCGCGACGCAGCTGCACGCCGGACGCCTCGCCTGGGAACTGGGCACCCTGCCGCGCGACCGCGAGATCGTCGTCCACTGCCAGGGCGGTGCCCGCAGCGCCGCCGCCGCGAGCCTCCTGCGCCGCCACGGTTTCCAGGTCAGCGAACTGGAGGGCGGCTACGACGCCTACGTCCGCGAACGCGACGCACAGCCCGCCTGACCCGCCCGCTGCCCGGACCCAGTGGCCCAGACTCAATTGCCCAGGCCCCCAGATCCAGCTGACCAGCCCCCCTCTCCAGACCCACCCAGGATGACCCCATGACCTACACCGACCTCTTCCCGAATGAACTGGACGCGCAGCTCCGCGCAGGTGCCGCCCTGATCGACGTGCGCGAACCCGACGAGTACGCCCAGGGCCACGTGCCCGGCGCGATCAACCTCCCCCTGTCCGAACTGCAGGGCCGCGAGGCCGAGGTGCCCGGCGGCGCGGTGCTGATCTGCGCCAGCGGCAACCGGTCCTCACAGGCCGCCGCGTACCTCGCCGGACTGGGCCACCGGCACCTGAAGAACCTGATGGGCGGCACCTTCGGGTGGATGCGCGAGGGCCGCGACCTGGTGACCGGCGACCGGCCATGATCCTCGCGTGGATCGGCGCGGCACTGATCGGCCTGAGCCTCGGCCTGCTCGGCTCTGGCGGCAGCATCCTGACCGTCCCGGTGCTGGTGTACCTCG
Organism: Deinococcus sp. JMULE3; assembly: GCF_013337115.1. Lineage (NCBI taxonomy): Bacteria > Thermotogati > Deinococcota > Deinococci > Deinococcales > Deinococcaceae > Deinococcus > Deinococcus sp. JMULE3. Next base: position 182,402 of record NZ_SGWE01000001.1, on the reverse strand, counting down.
TCGGTGAGGACAGCAAACTCGCCATTGCCGAGAGCCTCGCCATCGTGGGCGGCATCAGCCTCTTCGGGGCGATTCCCTACGCCCTGAAACGCCAGATCGACTGGCGCAGCGTTCTGTACTTCGGTGTGCCCGGCGTGACCGGCACGTACCTGGGCGCCGCGCTCAGCGTGTACCTCAGCGGCGTCGTGCAACTGCTGCTGTTCGCCGCCGTGATGCTGCTGGCGTCCATCATGATGTTCCGCCCCGCCGCAGCGGGCGCAGGCCCGGCGCACGCCCGCTCGCCGCTGAAGATCGCCGCCGAGGGGCTCGGCGTGGGCGTCCTGACCGGCCTGGTCGGGGTGGGCGGCGGCTTCCTGATCATCCCGGCGCTGGTGCTCCTCGGCGGGCTGCCCATGAGCCTCGCGGTGGGCACCAGCCTGCTGATCATCGCCGCCAAGAGCTTCGCCGGGTTCTCCAAGTACCTGCACGTCCTGCAGGAGCAGAACCTCACGGTGCACTGGAACCTGATCCTGATCTTCACCGCCATCGGCATCGCCGGGAGTTTCCTGGGCGCCCGCGTCGGCAAGAACGTCTCCAACGACGCACTCAAGCGGGGCTTCGCGTCCTTCCTGGTCGTGATGGGCCTGTACGTCCTGGCGACGAACGTCCCCAAGGTCCTCAACCCGCCACCAGCAGTCGAGAGCCGCGCCCACTGATACCGACTCCGATTGAATGGCTTGCAAAGTCATTCAATCCGAGCGGATGCGAGGAGGAGAAAAACGGGTTCCGATCGTGGAGCTGGCAGATCGGTGGTGTTCCGATCTGTCAGCGAAACAAACGGAATCCGTATGACCACCCCCACGATCCTGAGGCGGCGAGGTCGGACAGGTCTCGCCGCCTCATCCATGCCCATCCATGGGGCTGCACCCCGCTCCCCGGCGGCCCCACTGCACGACACGCCACTCCATTCCACTGAATTCATTTCACTGAACGTCTCACCCGAGGTGACCATGACTGACCTGCTCGACCTTCTGCGTTCCCCCTGGCCCTGGTGGCTCGCGGGACCCCTGATCGGCCTGACCGTACCCCTGCTGCTGTGGACCGGCAACAAGGGCTTCGGCGTCTCCGCCAACCTCCGCCACGCCTGCGCCATCCTGCTGCCCGGCGCCGCCAAACCCAGCTTCTTCCGGTATAACTGGCGCGCCGAAGCCTGGAACCTCACCTTCGCCGCCGGACTGATCCTGGGCGGCACGCTGGCCGGCCTGCTCCTCGCCAGTCCCGAACCCACCCGCCTGAGCGCGGCGGGCGTCGCGTCCGTGAACGCACTCGGCGTGCAGGTCCGGCCCGGCCTGATGCCCGCCGAACTGAGCGACCTCTCGAATCCCGGCGTGTGGCTGCTGCTGGCGACCTCGGGGCTGCTGGTCGGTTTCGGCACCCGGTACGGGGGGGGCTGCACCAGCGGTCACGCCATCACGGGCCTGAGCACCCTGCAACTGCCCAGCCTGATCGCCACCGTCTCGTTCTTCGCCGGGGGGATCCTCAGCGCGAACCTGCTGCTGCCCGCGTTCATGGCGGTGATCGCGTGAGCGCCCCCGCCCGCATTCCCGGCGTGCATGATCAGCCCGGTGTCCGGGCGGCGGCCGGGCTGCTCGTGTACCTCCTGATCGGCGTGTATTTCGGCGTGGTCCTGATCAGGTCCGAGGCGGCCAGCTGGTACCGCATTCAGGAGATGTTCCGTTTCCAGTCGTTCCACATGTACGGCCTGATCGGCTCGGCCGTGCTGACCGGGCTGCTCACGACGTGGCTGCTGCGGCGCAGTGGCGCGCGCAGCCTGGACGGACAGACCATCACCGTGACGCCCAAGGAGCGCAGCCGGGCGCGCTACGTGCTGGGCGGCGCGACCTTCGGCCTCGGCTGGGGCCTGGCCGGGGTGTGCCCCGGACCGGTCCTGGCACTGCTGGGAGCCGGCGCGTGGCCGATGCTGGTCGTGCTGACCTTCGCCCTGCTGGGCACCTGGCTGTACGGCGCGCTGCGCAAGTCTCTGCCGCATTGATCCGGCTGCGCTGATCCGGTTGCGATCCGGTGGACGTGATCCGGTCGGGTCATACGGGTTCCGGACGTGGAGTCGGCAATCCGGTGAAGTTCCGGATTGTTGGCGAAACAAACGGAACCCGTTTCTCTCCTTCTCGCATCCGAGTCCGTATCAGGGGGTGCCGGGGAGGCGCTGCACGCCCCGTCCACCCTCGGCCACCGCGAAGGACCCGTCGGGAAGGACCGTCACGTCCATCGGGTGGGTCAGGGTCAGGCGCGTGGGCGCCCCGCCCGCCAGGGGCAGGCGCGTGACGGTCCCGGCCCGGTCGGTGATCACGGCTTCACGGTCGTTCACGCTGAGTTTGTCCGGGTGGCCGCCCAGCGTCCAGGTGCGCGCCACGCGGAACGCACCGTCCAGCAGCAGCAGGCGGCCCGTGACGTCCAGCACCAGCAGGCCGTCCTGGGTGGACTCCAGCGCGACCGGCATGCCGCCCAGCTTCAGGACGCGCCGCACCTGCAGCGTGTCCGGATCGATCAGGCACACCTCGCCGCGCAGGTGATGCGTGACGACCAGCGTGCCGCGGAACAGCGTCACGGCGTCCATGACGTCCGCCAGCGGCATGCCGGGGTCGTCCGCGACCGTGATCTCGCGCCCACCCAGCAGCCCCACGACGCCCTGCACGCTCTTGAAGTACACCCGCGCCCCGCCGGGGCCAGTCACGGCACTCAGGCCCGCCACGCCCGGCGGAACGCGGTGCGTGCGCCGCAGGGTCAGGGGACGCAGCTGCAGTTCGAGCACGCGGTCGTTCGCGGCGTCCGCGAGGAACACCCGGTCCCCCAGGCGCACCCCCTCGGTGAACCACGGGGTCAGGCGCGCCGGGACGCGCAGGGTACCCTCGGTGCGGTCGCCGCGCAGCAGCGTCAACGTTCCCGCGCGGTCGTTGCTGGCGACGAGCACGCGGTCGTCCACGCTGACGACCACCGCCGGGTCCGGCGCGCTGGCCGCGACGCCCGTCGGCGGGGCCAGCAGCGCCGTGAGGGTCACGGCCCCCAGGACGGCGGCGGCCCCCAGTGTCAGCGGCCAGCGCCAGCGGGCCGGGCGCGCCCCCCGCGCGGCGCGCAGCACCTCGCCGCGCAGCGCGGGCGGCGGCTCGACCGGCGGGGCGTCCTCCAGCAGCGCCAGTTGCAAGTGCTGCAGGAAGGCGAGGTGCGCGCGGCAGTCCGCGCAGGTCCGCAGGTGCGCCTGCACCTCCGGTGACAGGGCCTCGCCCAGCGTCACGTGCGCCTCCAGCCGGTCCTGCACGTCCGGGCAGGTCATTCCAGCCACGCCTCCACCTCCCCGTTCAGGTGCGCCCGCAGGGCCTTCAGGGCGTGATTCAGGCGACTCTTGACCGTGCCCACCGGGACGTTCATGTGCCGGGCGATCTCCTCGCGGGACTCGCCGCGCAGGTACGCGCGTTCCACCGTCTCGCGGTGCGCGGCACTCAGGCGCGACAGGTGCCGCCGCAGCGCCTCACGCGTCTGCGCGTCCTCACCGCGCCGCTGCGGTCCCGGCGCGTCGTCCGGGACGTCCAGGGGGCGTTCCTCGTCGTGCAGGGGCACGGTGGGCCGCTGCGCCCGCACCCGGTCGAGCGCCCGCGAGCGGGCCATGACCAGCAGGTACGCCCGCAGGCCCGCCCGGTCCGGGTCGAAGGCCTCCGGGCGCTGCCACAGGCGCAGGAACACGTCCTGCGTGACCTCCTGCGCGCTGGCCGCGTCGAGCATGCGCAGCAGCGTACCGTACACCGCGCCCGCGTGCTGGTCGTACGCCTCCGCGAGCGCCGACTCGTCCCGGCGACGCAGCCGCGCCGCGAGCCCCCGGTCCGATTCGGAGGCGCGAGGCGCGGCAGGCAGAGGCAGGGTCATGACCAGCGTCATGCTACAGGTACGCAGCGCCGCCCGCCCAGGTTCACTGCCGGGAGCGGGACCAACGGCACGCCACAAACGGTGCGGGACGAACGGAGCGGGACGAAAGGCACGGGCCACCCGGCGGCCCCCTGAGCTATCATCCCCCCTTCGCGCCGCACCCACACGGCGCGCCCGCACCCCACACCCCTCCGGGCCACCCCCGCGCCACCCGGCCCGCGGTGCGCCCCGGACCCGACGGAGGACCCATGAAACCCCTGCTTCCCGTGATGATCGCCGCCGCCCTGCTGGGCAGCGCCCAGGCCCGCACCCTCGCCGAGATCAAGAAGGCGGGCGTGATCCGCATCGGCACGAACGCCGAATTCAAACCCTTCACGTACTTCGAGGGCCTGACCATGCGCGGCTTCGAGTACGACCTCGGCAACGCCATCGCCACGCAGCTCGGCGTGCGCGCCGAATGGACCAGCCAGCCCTTCGACAACCTGCTGATCAGCCTGAACGGCGACCGTTTCGACCTCGTGATCTCCTCGCACGGCATCACGCCCGAACGGCAGAAAGCCGTGGACTTCAGCACCCCGCACTACTGCAGCGGCGGCGTGATCGTCAGCCGCCCCGGCGGTCCGAAAACCGCCGCGCAGCTCAAGGGCAAGACGGTCGCCACGCAGGTCGGCACCACCTACGTCGGGCAGATCGCCAAGGTCGTCGGCACGAAGAACGTCCGCACCTTCCCGAACAACGCCGACGCCCTGCAGGCCCTGCGTGCCGGCCGCGTGGACGCCATGGTGAACGAACGCTTCTACAGCCTCGAGGCCCTCAAGACCGCCAAAGGCCAGCTGCAGCAGGGCGACCTGCTGTTCCAGGAGAAACTCGGCATGGCCGTCGCCAAGGGTAACAGCAGCCTGCTCAAGGCCGTGAACGGCGCCCTGAAGACCGTCCAGGGCAACGGCACGTACGCCAAGATCAGCAAGTCGTACTTCGGCCAGGACATCCGCTGCCGCTGAGCGCCGCCTGACGAGGGGGGAGAGGTGCAGGTGGCCTCTCCCCCTGTCCTGTTCCCTGGCCCGGACAGGCTGACCACCACGCCCTTCATCTGACCCTGCTGTCAGACCGGTGAAGCACCCCCCCCATTAGGTTGAGGCCCATCGTCCACCCGAAGGGGGTGCCTCACCGATGGTCTTCAGTTCCTACGTCTTCCTGCTGCTGTTCCTGCCGCTGTTCCTGATCGCCTACGCCCTCACGCCCGCCCGCGCCCGGTCCCTCACGATCCTGCTGGGCAGCCTGCTGTTCTACGCCTGGGCCGCGCCCGCCGCGCTGGGCCTGCTCGTCACGGTCATCGTGTTCACGTACCTGATCGGCGGCCGGGTGTTCGCCAGCGCGGGCCGCGCCCGCTGGACCTGGCTGACCCTGGGCGTGGGCGGGAACCTCGCGCTGCTGGGGTACTTCAAGTACGCCAACATGGCCGTGGGCAGCACCAACGCGATCCGCGACGCGCTGGGCCTCGATCCCTTCCTGTGGCAGCACGTCCTGCTGCCCGTCGGGCTGTCGTTCTACATCTTCCACGCGATCAGTTACCTCGTGGACCTGCACCGCGGCTCGGCGCAGCCGCCGCGCAACATCATCGACTTCGGGGCGTTCGTCAGCCTGTTCCCGCACCTCGTGGCCGGGCCGATCCTGCGCTTCAACCAGCTGGCCGACCAGTTCCGCGAGCGCACCCACACGCCCGCCAAGTTCGCCGAGGGCGCCCAGCGCTTCATGATCGGCCTGAGCATGAAAGTCCTGCTCGCCGACCCGCTGGCACCCATGGTGAACGCCGCGTACACGGCCGCGCAGCCCAGCGCCGCCGACGCGTGGCTCGGCTCGGTCGCGTACACCCTGCAACTGTTCTTCGACTTCGCCGGGTACAGCCACATGGCCATCGGCCTGGCCCTGATGCTGGGCCTCCGCTTCCCCGAGAACTTCCTCGACCCGTACACGGCCACGTCCATCACGGCGTTCTGGCAGCGCTGGCACGTCAGCCTGGGCACCTTCCTGCGCGAGTACGTGTACATCCCGCTGGGCGGCAACCGCCACGGCCTGGCCCGCACCAACCTGAACCTCTTCCTGGTCATGACCGTCGGCGGCCTGTGGCACGGCGCGAACTGGACGTTCGTGCTGTGGGGCATGTGGAACGGCGCGTTCCTGGTGCTCGAACGCGTGCTGAAGAAGAAGTTCGGCCGCCCCCCGCCCCCGGTGTGGTACGCCATTCCGAAAGTCATGCTGATCGTGATCCTGGGCCGCGTGCTGTTCCGCAGTGAGAGCGTCGCGCACGCCGGTGAGGTCTACCGCGGCCTGGCGGGCCTGAACGGCGGCCCCCTGACGCCCGACGTGGCGCTGCTCGTCACGCCCGAACGGCTGGCCGTGATGCTCGCGGGCGTCGCCGTGATCTACGGCGTTCCGGCCCTGCGCGCCCGTCCGCACCTTCTGCGGCCCGCCGTGAGCGCCGCCGGGGCATACGCGCTGGTCCCGCTGTTCCTGTTCGCCGTCGCGACCCTCGCCGCGCAGCAGTACGCGCCGTTCCTGTACTTCCAGTTCTGAGGTCCCCATGACGACCCCGACCACCACCCCCACCACCACCGTCCGCGTCAGCGGCCTGCGCGCCGCCGCCCTGGCCCTGCCCGGCCCCGCCCGCCTCGCGGCCCTGACCCTGCTGCTGCTGCCCTTTGGCGGCCTGATCGCCGCCGTGGTCAGCCTGCGCACGCCCGACCCGCACCACCCGGTCCCCGTCAGTGCCCGCGCGCTGGGCAGCGGCGAGACCTTCAAGGCCCTCGAGCGGCACCTGGACGCCAACCTGCCCGGCCGGGACGCCCTGATCGGCGTGGTGAACACCGCCCGGTACCTCACGACGCGCGGCGGCAGCGACGAGGTCACGCTGGGCGAAGGCGGCTGGCTGTTCCTGCGCAGCGAACTCGCCGCGCACCCCCGGCAGGCCGCACACCTGCGCGAGCGCGCCGACCTGATCGCCGACCTGAACCGCGACCTGAAGGCCAGGGGCGTGACCCTGCTGGTCGCGGTGAGCCCCAACAAGAGCCGCGTGCAGGCCGCGCAGCTGCCCGGCGGCGCCCTGCCCGGCTGGACGACGAACACCTACGCGGACTTCCAGGCACTGCTGCGCGGGCGCGGCGTCCACAGCGTGGACCTCCTGACGCCCATGCAGCGGGCCGCCCGCACGCGCGCGCAGTACTACCGCACCGACACCCACTGGAACCAGTTGGGCGCCCGCACCGCCGCGCAGGCCACCGCGCAGGCCATCCGTGCCCTCGCCCCGGACCTGCCCGCCAGCACCTTCACCACGGACGCCGCGCCCGCCGCGCCCCGCCCCGGCGACCTGCTGAACCTGATGGGCCTGCAGCACACGCCCGACGCGCTGCGCCCCCCCGCCGACACCGAGGCCACCGAGACGACCGTCGCCGAGGGCAGCGACCTGGGCGGCGGCCTCCTCGGCGACGCCCCGCAGGTCCTGCTCGCGGGGACCAGCTACGGCCTGCGCGGCAACTACCACGGCGCGCTGCAACAGGCGCTGGGCAGCGCGGTCCTCAACGTCAGCCGCGAGGGCGCGGACTTCAGCGGCAGCCTGCGCCCCGCCCTGCGCGACCCGGCCTTCCAGGCCGCCCCGCCCCGCGTTCTCGTCTGGGAACTCCCCGAACGCTTCCTGCCCCTCCCACTGGACGAGGAAGACCACGCCCCACTGGCCCCCTGAACCCCCCCCACGCCCGCTCCCGTCTGACCCCATCCTCACTCCCTCACGCGAGGTCCCCACATGAAGACTGCCCAGACCAAGACTGCCCTGGCCGCCCTGCTGCTCCTGGGTGCCGCCCACGCCCAGGAGGCCCTCTACGCCCCCGCCCCGCCCGCCGGGTCCGCCTTCGTGCGGGTCGTGACCGTGGACGGTGGCCGCGCCGTCACCCTGGACGGCCGCCCCTTCCTGAGCGCCGCCGCGCCCCGCACGGTCAGCCCCTACCAGATCGTCCCGCAGGGCCCGCACACCCTGCGCGCCGGGACCGCCACCCTGACCCTGAACGTTCAGGGCGGCGCGTACCACACCCTGGTCCTGCGCGGCGGGAAACTCAGCGCCCTGGAGGCCGAACAGCCCGCCGGGCTCACGAAAGCCCGCCTGACCCTGTACAACCTCAGCGACGCGCCCGCCACCCTCTCGACCGCCGACGGCCGCACGCCCCTGATCAGGGACGTCGCGCCCGGCAGCGTCCGCGCGCTGAGCGTGAACGCCGTCAGTGCCGCCCTGGGCGTGTTCGGCAGCGGCAAGGCCCTGAACACCTTCCCGGCCGAGGCCCTGCGTGCCGGGGCGAGCTACAGCGCGTTCGTGTTCGGGCGCGGCGCTGCCCGCACCGCCATCTGGGTGCAACCCACCGTCAAATAACTCCGCTGTCAAACAACTCCACTGTCAAACAACTCCACCGTCGAAACGCCTGCCGTCACCCGACAGAAACCACCCCGCGAGGTCCCTCACATGAACAAACCCGCCCTGATCCTGACCGCCCTGCTCGCCACCTCCCTCGCCCGCACCGCCGCCCAGACCGCGGCCCGCGTTCCCGCCGCCCAGGTGCCCGCGGCGTGCGGGCAGACCCTCGAACAGAAAGCCTGGATGTTCCAGGGACAGAAGGACTGGTTCTTCTACGGCGACGAACTGAGCGGCACCTGGACCGGCCGCCCCTGGAAGGACGCCCGCGCCACCTTCGTGCCCGGCGCCGCGCAGCTGCACGCCGCCCTGAAAGCGCGCGGCGTGCAGCTGATCCTCGCGCCCGTCCCACCCCGGTCCTTCGTGGTCCCGCAGCACCTGAACCCCGCCAGCGCCGGGCAGAAGGCCTTCGACCCGGCCGCCGCGACCGCCTTCTATCAGGGACTCGTGGGCGACCTGCGCGCCGCCGGGATCCCCACCGCGGACCTCCTGACCCCCGCGCGCACGCTGGGCGACGCGGGCCTGTTCCGCCAGGATATCCACTGGACGCCCGAGGGCGCGCAGGCGGCCGCCCGCGCCGTCGCCTCCGCCATGCAGGCGGGCGGCGTACCCGCAGGCACCGAGGCGTACCTGAGCCTGCGCGCCGGCACGCTGACCCGGCAGGTGCAGGACCAGCCGGTCCTCGGGCAGATCAGCAGCCTGTGCAGCCTGAACGTCACCCCGGAAACCTTCGGGGACTACCAGACCCGCCCCGCGCAGGGCCTCGTGGCCGCGCCCGGCAACTTCGGCGGCAGCGAGGGCGCCGTCCGCTGGGCCTTCGGACCGGTCGCGAGCGTCACCTTCAACGCCGCGCAGGCCGCGCCCGTCACCGTGAACGCCACCTTCGAGAACCCCGTGGGGACCAGACGGTCGAGGTGCTCCTCGGCGGGAAGGTCATCGACACCATCAGCGGCCTGCAACCCGGCCAGAACGTCACCCGCAGCTGGACCGTGAACGCCCAGGCGGGCAGCAACACCCTGGACTTCCGCTTCGCCGACTACAACGGGGGCCGCACGTCCTTCGCGCCCGGCGACGGCCGCCCCATGGCCGTGATCTTCAAGACCCTCACCCTGACCGGCCCCGGCGGCAGCGCCGACCTCGTCAGCGACGGCGCGCAGGGCGCCGGACTGCTGGGCGGCGCGGCCGACACCGTCCTCGTCGGCGCGAGCAGCAGCCTGCCGAACCTGAACTTCGCGGGCTTCCTGCAAGAAAGCCTGGGCCGCCGCGTGGACAACGTCTCCTTCGGCGGGGCCGGGGCGTACTCCAGCCTGAAGGACTACCTGCAGGACGACGCGTTCCGCAGCGCCCCCCCGAAGATCCTCATCTGGCAGATTCCGCTGCTGGGCGGCGAGGACACCGCCGAGAGCGACCTGCGCTTCCTGCTCGCCGCCGCGCGGGGCGGCGCCGAGGTCGCGCAGGCCAGCGGCAACGGCAGCGCGGCCGTCAGCCTCGGCGGCGTCAGCGGCGTCAGCGCCCGCGTGCGCGTCACGAACCCCGCCGTGCGGACCGTGACGTTCAAGGTGACCGGCGAACGCGGCACCCGCGAGTTCCGCGTGACGAACAGCGACCGCATGACCCACCGCCAGGACTTCCAGCTCGACCTGAGCGACCTGGGCAAACTCAGCGCCGTGCAGGTCAGCGCCGACAGCGCCCTGGACCTCCGCGTGACCCGCGCGAACTGACGCTGCATTCTGCTGGGCGGCCCGGAATCGATCCGGGCCGCCCGGTTCCTGTCGGCCCTGGGCTCCCTTCCCGAGGGTTCACGGTCCGAACGCGAGGTACACCCGCGCGATGAACGCCGGGTCGCTCAGCCCTCCGCCCAGCAGATCCTCGGCGCGGCGCAGGCGGTAGCGCAGGGTGTTCAGGTGCAGGTTCATCTCATCTGCCAGCGCGGCCAGTGAGCCCGTGTGGCCCAGGTACGCGCGCAGCGTGGCGGCCAGTTTCCCGTCTGGGTCCCCGGCGCGCAGTCGGGCCTGCCAGTCGGCGGCGTGCGCGGCCCGCTCCGGGCTGTCCAGCAGGGGCCGCAGCGGGTCCGGTTGTGTGAAGGTGGCGGCCCCGCGCGCCGGGGCGAGACTCAGGGCCTGCGCCGCCTCGCGCAGCGCGTCCGGTGCGGCCCCGGCCCCCGCGTGCGCGCGGCTGACCCCCAGCCGGAAGGCGGCGGTCGTGGCGTTCAGCAGCGCCTCGTGCAACGCGGCCGCCCCGGCGGGATCGGCGGCGGGCCACAGCCACGCGGCCACGTCATGGTCCCCCTGGGCGCGCACAGCGGTCAGGCAGGTCAGGCCCCGGCGGTAGAAGAAGCCCTCGCCGACACTGCACAGCACGTCCAGCTGCGCCGTGCGGGCCTCGCGCGCGCGGGCGGAACGCGGGGGCGGGCCGTCCAGGCGCAGCGCGGCGACCGTGAAGCCCTCACCGGGCGGGAGTTGGGCCGCGTCCCCGGCAAGCAGGGCCTCGAACTGCCGCTCGCCCACCCGCCGCCGCGCCGCGCCCGCTGCCGCGGCCTGAAGCCGGGCGAGGCGCAGCAGCTCCGCGATCAGTGCCGCCAGATCCGCCCAGCCGGGATCGGCCCGTAGGTGCAGGGCCCCGACCGGACGCCGCTCGAACGCCAGGGGCACCTCGGTCAGTTCCGCGCCGTCCGGAGCGTGCCCGGCGTGCGCCACGACGTCACCCCAGCTGGCGCGCACGGTCACCTCGCCGCCCGTGACGCCCGCCAGCCAGCGGGCCAGCGCCGCCTCCGGCTGCGGGTGGGTCAGGGCGCGCTGCGCGCCGTCCAGCAGGGACCGCAGGCCCGGCAGGTGCGGCCTCAGAGCGTCGGCCTGGAGGCGCGCGAACGCGGCGCGGACATCCGCTGCCGGGAGTTCGGGCAGTGCCCGGACGGCAGCCTCTGCATCCCCGACCCGCTCAGCGCCGGGTGTGGGGGAGAGGCCCAGCGTCCCGCGCAGCGCCGCAAGCGTCACCGTCATGCCGTCCACCCCAGCCTGTGCATGGTCGATCTGGGCATTGTCGGATCATACAAAAGCCCTTGTGGTTTCTGTGCATCCCACCGTTGAGCCTCCTGCCCGCGCGGGCCTACGCTGCGGGGAAGCACAACTCAAGTTCCGGGCGCATCCCGACGCGCCCTTCCCTGGAGGGTTCATGACCACCATTCCGTCCCCGTCCCCACTGGACGCCCTGCATGACCGCCTGCGCGAGCCGCTGCGCCACTTCATCGGCGGCGAGTGGGTGCCCGCCCAGTCCGGCGACACCTTCGACTTCCACGCCCCCAGCGACAACCGCGTGCTGGGACAGGCTGCCAGCGGCGACGCCCGCGACATCGACCGCGCGGCGCAGGCCGCGCACGCCGCCTTCCCCGCCTGGAAAGCCCTGAGCGGCAAGAAACGCCGCGCGCTGCTGTACCGCGTGGCCGACCTGATCGAGGCCCGCGCGCACGACATCGCCGTCGCGGAGAGCACCGATACCGGGCAGCCCATCCGCTTCATGAAGAGTGCCGCCGTGCGCGCCGCCGAGAACTTCCGCTTCTTCGCGGACCGCGCCGAGGGTGCCCAGGACGGCCTGAGCCTGCCCACCGACGGCTTTCTGAACTACACGGTGCGCCAGCCCATCGGGCCGGTCGGCGTGATCACCCCGTGGAACACGCCGTTCATGCTGAGCTCCTGGAAGATCGCGCCTGCGCTGGCCGCCGGGTGCACGGTCGTTCACAAACCCGCCGAGTGGAGCCCCGTGACCGCCACGATCCTCGCGGAGATCATGCACGAGGCCGGCATTCCCGCTGGGGTCGTCAACCTCGTGCACGGCTTCGGCGAGAGCGCCGGGAAGGCCCTGACCGAGCACCCCCTGATCAGAGCCATCGCGTTCATCGGGGAGAGCCGCACCGGCAGCCTGATCCAGAAGCAGGGGTCGGACACCCTCAAACGCGTGCACCTCGAACTGGGCGGGAAGAACCCGGTCGTGGTGTTCGACGACGCCGACCTGAACAGGGCGCTGGACGCCGCGATCTTCATGATCTACTCCCTGAACGGTCAGCGCTGCACGAGTTCCAGCCGCCTGCTCGTCCAGCGCGGCGTGCACGACGCCTTCGTCGAGCAGCTGGCCGCGCGCGTGGCGAACATCCGCGTGGGCGATCCCCTGGACCCCGCCACCGAGGTCGGCCCGCTCATCCACCCCCGTCAGTTCGAGAAGGTCTGCTCGTACTTCGACGCGGCCCGCGCGGACGGCGCGACCATCCGGGTCGGCGGCGAACGCCTCGGCGAGACCGGGAACTACGTGCGCCCCACCCTCTTCACCGACGCGCGCAACGACATGCGCATCGCCCAGGAGGAGATCTTTGGCCCGGTCCTGACCGTCATCCCGTTCGACACGGACGGGGATGCCCTGCGGCTCGCGAACGACGTGCCGTACGGCCTCGCGGCGTACCTGTGGACGAACGACCTGACCCGCGCGCACACCTTCGCGCACGGCCTGGACAGCGGCATGATCTGGGTGAACAGCGAGAACGTCCGCCACCTGCCCACCCCCTTCGGTGGCATGAAGGCCAGCGGCATCGGCCGTGACGGCGGCGACTACTCGTTCGACTTCTACATGGAGACGAAGAACGTCGCCATCAACCTGAACGGGCACCGCGCCCAGCAGCTCGGAATGCCGGGCAAGGAGAAGTGACATGGCCCGTACCGGACAGCAGTTCCTCGACCGCCTGCGCCTGAACCCGCCCAACCTGTACATCGACGGGCAGCGGGTGGAGGACGCCACCACCCACCCCGCCACGCGCAACATCGCCCACTCGCTGGCCGGGCTGTACGACCTGCAGCACGACCCGCGCTACCGCGACGTCCTGACCTTCGAGGAGGGCGGCGAGCGGCACGCGACCGCGTTCATGGTGCCCCGCAGCAAGGACGACCTGCGCCGGATCGGCGAGGCGCACCGCCTCCGCGCGAACTACTCGCTGGGCACGCTGGGCCGCGCGCCGGACTACATGAACACGAACGTCATGGCCGCCGGGATGGCGAGCGCGTACTTCGATCAGTGCGAGTCCAGCGGCGAGCCGGGCTCGGGCCGGAACTTCAGTGAGAACATGCGCCGCTACTTCGAGTACGTGCGCGACCATGACCTGTGCCTCACGCACGCCCTGACGAACCCGCAGGTGAACCGCGGCAAGCAGGCGTCCGAACTGCCCGACCCGTACATCGCCATGGGCATCGTCGAGGAAACCGAGGCTGGTGTGATCGTGCGCGGCGCGCGCATGCTCGCCACCCTCCCGATCGCCGACGAGATCCTGATCTTCCCGTCCACGGTCATCAAGGAGAACGGCGACCGCAGCCGCTACGCCATCGGCTTCGGGCTGCCCACGAACACGCCGGGTCTGTACTTCCAGTGCCGCGAACCCTTCGACCTGGGCCGCGACGTGGAAGACCACCCGCTGTCCAGCCGCTTCGACGAGCAGGACGCGTTCGTGATCTTCGACGACGTCCTCGTGCCGTGGGAGCGGGTGTTCCTGATGTACGACATGACCCTCGCCAACCAGGCGTACGCGAAGACCGACGCCGTGCTGCACATGGCGTACCAGGTCGTGAACCAGAAGGTCAGCAAGACCGAGGCGTTCCTGGGGCTCGCGCAGAGCATCGTGGACACCGTCGGCAGCGGGCAGTTCCAGCACGTGCAGAGCAAGGTCAGCGAGATCATCGTGACCCTGGAGATCATGAAGGCGCTTGAGGTGGCGGCCGTGGAGGGCGCGCAGCTCAACGCGTACGGGGTCATGACGCCCGCGCGCGGCCCGCTGGACGCCGCGCGCAACTACTACCCGGCGATCTACCCGCGCCTGAACGAGATCATCCAGCTCCTCGGCGCGTCCGGGATCATCATGATGCCCGGCAAGGCCGACCGCGAGGGGCCACTCGGGGCGTTCATCGAGAAGCACCTGCAGGCCACGAACGCCAGCGCCGAGGACCGACTCAGACTCTTCCGCCTTGCCTGGGACCTGACCCTGAGCAGCTTCGGCGCGCGACAGAACCTGTACGAGAAGCACTTCTTCGGCGACCCCATCCGCATGCACAGCGCCCTGTACGAGGTCTACGACAAGCAACCCTACGTGCAGCGCATCCGCGAGTTCATCCACCAGCCTCAACCCAACCAGTCCAAAACCGTGGCGGCGGACTGACATGCAGACGCCGAACACCATCCGCATCGCGCACGGCATCTTCTACGTCACCGACCTCGCCGCCTCCCGCCACTTCTACGTGGACCTGCTCGGCCTGAACGTCCTGCACGAGACCGAGGGCGCCCTGTACCTGCGCGCCAACGAGGACCGCGAGTGGACGCTGAAACTCGAACTCGCGCCCGAGGCTGGCGTGAAGCACCTCGCGTACCGCGTCGGCACCGACGCCGACCTGGACGCCCTGACCGCCTTCCTGGACGCGCAGGGCATTCCCTGGCGCTGGGAGACGGAACTCGACCGTCCGCGCCTGCTGCGCTTCCAGGACCCGTACGGCGTGCCCGTCGCGTTCTACGCGCAGTCCGTCAAGCACCCCTGGCTGCTGCAGGACTACCATCTGCACCGCGGCGCGGGCCTGCAACGCATCGACCACATCAACGTCATGACGCCCGACGTGGAAGGCGTGATGCGCTGGTACATGGACCACCTCGGCTTCCGCCTCAGCGAGTACACCGAGGACGACCACGGGCGCATCTGGGCCGCGTGGATTCAGCGGCGCGGCAGCGTCCACGACCTCGCCCTGACGAACGGCGCGGGACCGCGACTGCATCACTTCGCGTACTGGATGCCGGACATGGGGAGCATCATCCGCACCTGCGACATCCTCGCGGGCGCGCGCATGCCCGAACACATCGAGCGCGGCCCGGGCCGCCACGGCGTCAGCAACGCCTTCTTCCTGTACATCCGCGACCCCGACGGGCACCGCATCGAGCTGTACACCTGCGACTACCTGACCGTCGACCCGGACTTCGAACCGATCCGCTGGTCCCTGAACGATCCGCGCCGCCAGACCCTCTGGGGCGCGAAGACCCCGAAAAGCTGGTTCGAGGAAGGCTCCCTGCTCGAAGCCTTCGACGGCGGCTGGGTGCAGCCCCGCGAGAGCGACCTCAAGGGCCTGCCCGTCCACGTGATTTAAGTTGAGTGGGAAGAACCCCTCCGCTCCCTGAAGGGGAGGCTTGCAATTGCTTTCTGGCTCCCCTTGACTTGCAAAGCTCCGCAGGAGAGGGGAGCTGGCCGCGAAGCGGACTGAGGGGTCCCCCCGCGACTCCGTTCCTAACCGAGGTTTCCAATGAAAACTGCGAATTTTATGGCCCGTGGCCGTCAGCACCGTGGCGTGCTGCAAGGTGGCCTGCTGATCGACGCGGCGGGTGAGGCGCACCGTCCGGACGAGGTGCAGTTCCTGCTGCCGGTGAATCCCGGCAAGGTGATCGCGCTGGCGCTGAATTACGCCGATCACAATGCGGAGCTGGGCTTCAAGACGCCGGAGGAGCCGGTGATGTTCCTGAAGCCGAATACCAGTCTGCTGCCGCACGGCGGGACGGTGGAGTACCCGCGTGGGGCGCAGTTCATGCACTACGAGGTGGAACTGGGCATCGTGATCGGCCGGGACGCGCGGCGCGTGAAGGCGAAGGACGCCGAAGACTACATCGGCGGGTACACGATCGCGAACGATCTGGTGGTGCGGGATTACGTGAGCAACTATTACCGCCCGCCCATGCGCGCCAAGGGCTGGGATACGTTCGGGCCGCTGGGGCCGTACCTCGTGTCGGCGGACGAGGTGCCGGACCCGTACAACCTGGGCCTGCGCGCGTTCGTGAACGGGGAGCTGCGGCAGGAGGGCAACACGCGCGACATGATCCTGCGCGGGCCGGAACTGATCGAGTTCATGAGCCGTTTCATGACCCTGCAGGCGGGCGACGTGATCCTGACCGGCACGCCGAAGGGCGTGTCGCACGTGAAGCCGGGCGACGTGATGCGCCTGGAGATCGACGGGCTGGGCGCGCTGGAGAACCCGGTGGCCTGGGAGTCGGAGGACGCCGAGCCGCTGATCGCGCAGGAAGGGCAGCGGATCTGATGCCGCACCTGACTGTGGAGTACACCGACAACCTGACGGCGCCGCGCGTGCCGGAGCTGCTGCGCGCCCTGAACGGGGTGCTGCTGGCCCGCCCGGACGTGTATCCGCCGGGCGGCATCCGCGCCCGCGCGCACCGCCTGACCGAGTACGTCGTCGCGGACGGCGCGCATGACGACGCGTTCGTGCACGTCACACTGAAGATCGCCGCCGGGCGCAGCGAGACCGTGAAGGCCGAGACGGGCGCGGCGCTGTTCGAGGTGCTCAAGAGCCACTTCGCCAGCGACGTCGAGTCCCGGTACCTGGCGCTGTCGCTGGAGATCGCGGAGTTCAGCGAGGCCGGGACCTTCAAGCACAACAACATCCACGCCCGCTACCGCAGGGAGCAGGCGTGAGCGGCCTCAGTGACGCGCAGGTGCAGGACGCCGCGCGCCGCCTGCACGCCGCCGAGCAGTCCCGCGTGCCCATGCGGCAGCTGTCCGGCCAGTACCCCGGCCTGACGATCGCGGACGCGTACCGCGTGCAGGACGCCTGGGTGAGCCACAAGCTCACGCAGGGCCGCCGGGTGATCGGGCACAAGATCGGCCTGACGTCGCGCGCCATGCAGCAGGCCGTGAACATCGACGAACCCGACTACGGGACGCTGCTCGACGACATGGTGTTCAGCGAGCTGCAACCCATCCCGTCCGGGCGCTTCATCGTGCCGCGCGTGGAGGTGGAACTGGCGTTCATCCTCGGGAAGGACCTGCGCGGGCCGAACGTGACGGTCATGGACGTGCTGGACGCCACGCGCTGGGTGGTGCCCGCCGCGGAGATCATCGACGCGCGTATCGAACGCGTGGACCGCGAGACCGGCGCGACCCGCAAGGTGACGGACACCATCAGCGACAACGCCGCGAACGCCGGGATCGTGCTCGGCGGACGGCCCGTGCGGCCCACGGACGTGGACCTGCGCTGGGTGGGTGCGCTGCTGTTCCGCAACGGCGTGATCGAGGAGACCGGCGTGGCGGCCGGCGTCCTGAATCACCCGGCTGAGGGTGTGGCGTGGCTCGCCAACCGCCTCGCGCCGCACGGCGTGACCCTGCGGGCAGGGGAGACGGTGCTGGCCGGGTCGTTCGTGCGCCCGGTGGACGCCGCGCCCGGCGACCTGTTCCACGCGGATTACGGCCCGCTGGGTAGCGTCACCCTGAGGTTCGCGCGGTGAATGCCCCGGACCTGCACAACCCCCTGAAGGCGGCCCTGGCGCGCGGGGAGTTCCAGCTGGGCCTGTGGCTGGCGCTGGCCGACCCGTACAGCGCCGAGATCATCGCCGGGGCGGGCTTCGACTGGCTGCTGATCGACGGCGAACACGCGCCGAACGACGTGCGCAGCACCCTTCTGGTGCTCCAGGCGCTCGCGGCGTACCCGGTGACGCCCATCGTGCGGCCTCCCGTCGGGCAGACGCACCTGATCAAGCAGTACCTCGACCTGGGCGTGCAGACGTTGCTGGTCCCCATGGTGGAAAGCGGCGCGCAGGCCCGCGATCTCGTCGCCGCGACCCGCTACCCACCGCGTGGCGTGCGGGGCGTGGGTAGCGCCATCGCCCGTGCCTCGCGCTGGAATGCCGTGCCGGACTACCTGCACCGCGCCGACGAGCAGGTGTGCCTGCTGGTGCAGGTCGAGAGTGCCGCTGGTCTGGTCGCGCTGGACGACATCCTGGCCGTGGAGGGGGTGGACGGCGTGTTCATCGGCCCGGCGGACCTGAGCGCCAGCCTGGGCCACCTCGGGAACCCCGCGCACCCGGACGTGCAGGCCGCCATCCTGGACGCCATCAGGCGCACCCGCGCGGCGGGGAAGGCAGCCGGAATTCTCTGTACTGAAGCGCAGGTCGCGCACTACCGCGCGGCGGGCTGCACGTTCATCGCGGCGGGCGTGGACACCACCCTGCTCGCCCGCGCCGCCCGCGACCTGGCCGGGAACATTCACGGTCAGACCGATGGAGGCGGGCAGAGCGGTCCGTACTAGCCTGTGACGGTTTCGTTTTCTCCGCGGCCCCACTTGGGGCCGTTTTCATTTAATTGACATTGATGCACATCAAATTCTCATCTCGGGAAGTAAGCTCAGGATACATCACGACAACGCCGCCGCACGCCCCGTCACGACCCGCTCGGACTGGACCGGCGTCGCGTCTGCCGGGGTGAATCACAACCCAGCACCGGAGGTCCACCATGAACCCGTCCCGCATCCTCCCGATCGTCACCCTGACCGCCCTGCTCGCCGCGTGCAGCCAGAACGGCTCCACGCCCGAAGCCGGGCAGGCCCCCCTGCTGGGAACCGACACGCCGGGCGCCATCCCCGGCCAGTACATCGTCGTGCTCAAGAACGGCGAACGCCTGAGCAGCCAGTCCGTCGTCTCGCAGCTCAAGCTCGACCCTGCGGGCGTGCGCGTCCAGCACGTCTACACCCAGGTCCTCCAGGGCTTCGCGGCGACCCTCAGCCCCGCCAACCTCCAGAAGCTCCGCGCCGACCCGCGCGTGAAATACGTCGAGCAGGACGGCGTCGCCACCGCCAATCTCACCCAGTACAGCCCGCCCTGGGGCCTGGACCGCATCGACCAGCGCAACCTCCCCCTGAACGGCCAGTACGTCTACAACGACACCGCCCCCGGCGTCACCGCGTACATCATCGACACCGGCATCCGCACCACCCACACCGACTTCGGCGGCCGGGCCGTCTGGGGCACCAACACCACCGGGGACGGCACCAACACCGACTGCAACGGCCACGGCACCCACGTCGCCGGGACCACCGGCGGCAGCTGGGCCGGGGTCGCCAAGGGCGTGCGGCTGGTCGCCGTGAAGGTCCTGGGCTGCAGCGGCAGCGGCACCTGGTCCGGCGTGATCGCCGGGATCAACTGGGCCGCCAGCAACCGCACCGGTCCCGCCGTGGCGAACATGAGCCTGGGCGGCAGCGCCAACCAGTCCATCGACGACGCGGTGACCGGCGCCGTGAACAGCGGCCTGACCATGGTCGTCGCCGCCGGAAACAACGGCGCGAATGCCTGCAACTACAGTCCGGCCCGCACCCCGTCCGCCCTCACGGTCGGGAACACCACCAGAACCGACGCGCGCGCCAGCAGCAGCAACTTCGGCAGCTGCCTGGACCTCTTCGCGCCCGGCACCGACATCGCCAGCGACTACCACACCAGTGACACGGGCACTGCCACCCTGACCGGTACCAGCATGGCCTCCCCGCACGTCGCGGGCGCCGCTGCACTGATCCTCTCCGCGAACCCCGGCTTCACGCCCGCGCAGGTCGCCAGCACCCTGATCGCGAACGCCACCACGGGCGTCGTGACCGGGGCGGGGACCGGCAGCCCCAACCGCCTGCTGTTCATCCCGCAGCCCGTGGTGAACAGCGCGCCCAGCGCCAGCTTCGCCCAGAGCGTCAGCGGCCTTACGGCCACCCTGACCAGCACCAGCACCGACCCGGACAACAACATCATCGCGTACAGCTGGAACTTCGGGGACGGCACCACCGCCTCGGGCAGCAGCGTCAGCAAGACCTACGCCGCCGCCGGGACGTACACCGTCACCCTGACCGTCACCGACGCCGGGGGCCTGAGCAGCACCACCTCACAGACCGTGACGGTCAGCAGCGGCGGGAACGCCCTGCCGGTCGCCAGCTTCACGAAAACCGTCACCCGCCTGCTCGGGCGCGTCGTGGCGAACAGCACCAGCTACGACCCGGACGGCAGCATCGTCTCGTACCTGTGGGACATGGGCGACGGCATGACGTACACCACGCCCAGCGTCGACCACTACTACGACATGGACGGTTCCTACGTCATCCGCCTGACCGTGACCGACAACAGCGGCGCGACCGCCACCACCACCCAGACCGTCAGCGTGCTGCCCAACGGCGGTTGCCTGCGCACGGCGGGCGGCGAGGCCCCGGACATCATCGCCTGCCCCTGATCCAGGGCTGACCGGACGGAGGGACGCCTGCACAAGCGCGGCGTCCCTCCGCGCTGTCCTGCCCGGCGAACGCACCCGGCAGACCCCTCTGCGCGGCGCGTGACGCGGCGCTGACAATCGCCGGGCAGACTGCGCCGCATGAAGAAGATCTTCGTCCTCGCCGCCGCCCTCGCCGTGACCACCGCCAGCGCGCAGTCCAGCCTGACGGGCGCCGGGGCCAGCTTCCCCTTCCCCCTGTACAGCAAGATGTTCGCTGAGTACAAGAGCGACACCGGCGTCAGCGTGAACTACCAGTCCGTCGGCAGTGGCGCCGGGCAGAAGCAGATCACCGAACGCACCGTCGACTTCGCGGGCAGTGACAACCCCATGAGCGACGAGGCCATGAAGGCCGCCCCCGCCGCGCTGCTGCACATCCCCACCGCCATTGGCGCCGTCGTGCCCGCCTACAACCTCCCCGGCGTCACCGCGCCGCTGAAGTTCACCGGTAAGGTCCTGGCCGACATCTACCTCGGCAAGATCAAGACCTGGAACGACAAGGCTATCGCCGCCATCAACCCCGGCGTGACCATTCCCCCGCTGCCCATCACCGTGGCGCGCCGCAGTGACGGCTCCGGCACCACCTACGTGTTCGCCGACTACCTGAGCAAGGTCTCTTCCGAGTGGAAGAGCAAGGTCGGCGTGGGCAACAGCCTGCAGTGGCCCGTCGGCACCGGCGCCAAGGGCAACGACGGCGTCGCTGGCGTCGTGAAGAGCACCCCCGGCGCGATCGGCTACGTGGAACTCGTGTACGCCAAGCAGAACAAACTGCCCTTCGGCATGGTGCAGAACCGCGCCGGGAAGTTCGTGCTGGCCGACAACGGGCCCGCCGCGCTGGCCGCCAAGGGCGTCGTGATTCCCGCCGACACCCGCGTCAGCCTGACCAACAGCGCCAACGCCGACGCGTACCCCATCGCCAGCTTCACGTACCTGATCTTCTACAAGGAGCAGAACTACAGCGGCCGCAGCCAGGCCCAGGCCGCCGCGCTGAAGAAACTCCTGACCTGGATGGTCACGAGCGGCCAGCAGTACAACGAGGCGCTGGACTACGCGAAGCTGCCCGACACCGTGGTGAACAAGGCCAAGAGCATCATCGGCAAGATGACCTACGGCGGCAAGAAGATCTGAACCCAAGCTCGACCGCGCGGCGTGCCCAGGCAACGGGTACGCCGCGCGCTTCTGACCAGCCTGCCCGCACCTGAAGCGGGTGGGCTGACCGTCGCCTGACGAAAACCGGGTGAACTGGGTCCATGAGTCCCGAAGGGGTCACGAAACCATGAGCAAACGCACCGCCTCCCCCGCCGACTGAGCAGCGTCAGCGACCGCGTGTTCGAGGGCCTGATCCTCACGCTGGCCGCCGTGATCGTGCTCGTGTTCGTCCTGAGCGTCTACCAGCTCGGCACCGAATCCTGGCCCGCCCTGCAGAAGTTCGGGCTGAACTTCTTCACCAGCCGCGTCTGGAATCCCGTCACCGGCGAGTTCGGCGCGGCCGCCATGATCGCCGGGACGCTGGTCACCAGCATCGCCGCGCTCGCCATCAGCGTGCCCCTGGCGATCGCCAGCGCGCTGTTCGTCGCCGAGTACGCCCCCAAGTGGCTCGCCAACCCGGTCGGCTACCTGATCGAACTGCTCGCCGCGGTGCCCAGCGTCGTGTACGGCCTGTGGGCGCTGTTCGTGATCGCCCCGATCCTCGGCAGGTGGCAGACGAACTTCTTCACCAGCCCCGAGAACGTCCAGACCCTGACGCGCTGCACCGAACTGTGGAACAACAACCAGACCAGCCTGGAATGCTTCTTCGTGCCCAGCAGCGCCGCCGGGCGCGGCCTGGCCCTGGCGATCATCATCCTGACCGTCATGATCCTGCCGTACACCGCGTCGGTCGCGCGGGACGTCATCCGCCTCGTGCCGCAGGACCAGCGTGAAGCGATGTACGCGCTGGGCGCCACGAAGTGGGAAGTCATCTCGCGGGCGATCCTTCCGTACGCCCGCGCGGGCATCATGGGCGGCGTGATCCTCGCGCTGGGCCGCGCGCTCGGCGAGACGCTGGCCGTCGCCATGGTCATCGGGGACAGCCAGGACATCCTCAAGAGCATCTGGGGCAACGCCAGCACCATGGCCTCCGTGATCGCCAACCAGTTCGGCGACGCGCAGGAAGCCCTGCACCGCTCCAGCGTGGTCACGCTCGGCCTGAGCCTGTTCTTCCTGAGCGTCGTCGTGAACTACATTGCCCGTCTGATCATCGCCCGCCTGACACCCAAGGGAATCCAGTGATGAGCGCCGCAACCACCCCCAAAAGCACCCGCCACCAGCTGAGTCCCGCCCGGCGCGCGAAGAACCTCGTCATGGGCGGCCTGATCGTCCTGGCGACCTGCATCGTCGTCGCGCCGCTGATCCTGATCTTCGCGTACCTGATCCGCGAGGGCCTGGGCGCCATGAACCTCGACTTCTTCACCAAGGTCCCCGCGCCCGAAGGGGAAACCGGCGGGGGACTGGCCAACGCGATCCTCGGCAGCATCGAGATGCTCGCCATGGCCAGCGTCCTGGGCGTGCTGGTCGGCGTGTCCGGCGGGATCTTCCTCGCCGAGTACCCCCGCCACCCGCTGATGCCCACCATCCGCATGATCAGCGACGTCCTCGCCGGGATTCCCGCGATCGTCATGGGCCTCGTCGCGTATGGCCTGATCGTCCTGCAGTTCGGCTTCTCGGGCCTCGCGGGCGCCGTCGCGCTGGGCTTCCTGATGATCCCCATCGTCGTGCGCACCACCGAGGAAGTCCTGAAACTCGTCCCGCAGACCGTCCGCGAGGCCGGACTGGCCCTGGGCCTGCCCAAGTGGCTGGTCACGCTGCGGATCGTGCTGCCCGCCGCCGCCGGCGGCATCGTCACCGGCGTGATGCTGGCCCTGGCCCGCGTCGCTGGTGAGGCCGCGCCGCTGCTGTTCACCGCGTTCGGCAACAGCCAGATCAACCTTGACCCGACCAAACCCATGAGCGCTTTGCCCCTGGAGATCTACCGCGGCGCGACCAGCGCCTACGACGAGAACCAGCGCCTCGCCAAGGCCGGCGCGCTGCTGCTGATCACCCTGATCTTCCTCACCAGCCTGCTGGCCCGCCGCGCCAGCCGCCGCAAATAAGCGGGCGCCGTCCACTCCGCGCCCGGCCCCCAGCCCCCTCCCACTCGCATCCGCTCGGGTTGAACACCGTTCAACCGAAGTGACAAGGAGAATTCCGTGACCCCCATCCTCGACGCCCAGAACGTCAACATCTACTACGGCGACAAACAGGCCGTGCGAAACGTCAACCTCCGCGTGGAACGCGGCAGTGTCAACGCCCTGATCGGCCCCAGCGGCTGCGGCAAGACCACCTTCCTGCGCGCCATCAACCGCATGCACGACCTCACGCCCGGCGCGCGGGTCGAGGGCACCATCCTCCTCGACGGCGAGGACGTGTACGGCAGCGGCGTCGACCCCGTCACCATGCGCCGCCGCGTCGGCATGGTCTTCCAGAAACCCAACCCCTTCCCGACCATGAGCGTCTTCGAGAACGTCGTCTCGGGCCTGAAACTCGCCGGGATGCGCGACCAGAAACGCCTGATGGAGATCGCCGAACGCTCCCTGCGCGGCGCGGCCCTCTGGGAGGAAGTCAAGGACCGCCTCAAGACCCCCGCCACCGGCCTGAGCGGCGGGCAGCAGCAGCGCCTGTGCATCGCCCGCGCGCTGGCCGTCGAACCCGAGATCCTCCTGATGGACGAACCCACCAGCGCCCTCGACCCCGCCAGCACCGCCAAGATCGAGGACCTGATGACCGACCTGAAAAAGGTCACGACCATCATCATCGTCACGCACAACATGCACCAGGCGGCCCGCGTGAGCGACACCACCAGCTTCTTCCTGAACGGCGACCTCGTCGAGCACGGCGTGACGGACCAGATCTTCACCGCGCCGCGCGACGAGCGCACCGAGGCGTACGTCACCGGCCGTTTCGGCTGACCGACCCCCTTCATGAACGGCGTTCCCGCGCGGCCCCCACCATCACGGTGCGGGCCGCGCGGACGTCATGAAGGTCAGCTCAAGCGTGCGGGCGCCGCGGGTGTGTCACCTGTGGCAACGCGCGCCCGATTCAGGTGCCACCATGCGGGCATGTCTGACCCTCACGAGCAGGCGAACGCCCAGCAGATCGAATGGCTGCTCGGCGCACTGGCCGACATCGAGGTCCAGGGCCAGCCGGTCCCGCCCTCCACTCCACTGCCCAGTGACCCGACCGAGCCCCTCACGCCCCCCACCGAACCCGACGACCTGCACTGACCATCAGGTCCAGTCCAGCGTCACGATCAGGTCGGCCCGGTCCCGCGCCGCCTCGATCAGGCGGGCGTTCGCGTCGTCCACGTCCTGCACCCAGTCCCGCGCGGCCTGCGCGCCTTTGCCGTGCGCCTCGTGCCGCGCGATCAGGTGGGCGCGGCGCAGGTCGTCCGGCGGGGCCAGGAACCACACCTCGTCCAGCTGTTCCCGTACGGCCGCCCACGGGCCGTCCAGCAGCAGGTAGTTCCCCTCGGTGATCACCAGCGGCGCCGCGCGCGGGACGGGCAGGGCGCTGCCGATACTCTCCTCCAGGTGCCGGTCGAAACGCGGCGCGTACACCACGTCCTCCTCCTGCGCCCGCACGCGGGCGAGCAGCGCCGCGTAGCCGCCCACGTCGAAGGTGTCCGGCGCGCCCTTGCGCCCGGCGCGCCCCAGGCGGCGCAGTTCCTCGTTGGCGAGGTGAAAGCCGTCCATGGGCAGCAGCGCCGCCTGATCCCCCAGCGCCGACTGCAGGGCCGCCGCCAGCGTGGACTTCCCCGCGCCGGGACTGCCGGTCAGGCCCAGGACGCGCCGCTGACCCGGCAGGGCCAGGACGCGGGCGCACTCCACCAGCTGCGGGACGGTCAGCGTCATGTGGTCAGGCATGCCCACATCGTAGGCCCGGGCGCGCCGGATCAGGGCGCACGTCCGGACAGCAGTGCCGCGCCGAACGCCGTCAGGGCGCTGTCGTCTCCGGGCGGGTGGGTCAGGCCCGCGCGGGCGTCGCGCAGCAGCCGCTCCAGCGGCAGGGCCGCCGTCAGGGCCGCGCCGCCCGCCGCGCGCACCGCGAGGTCGGTGGCGGTCACGGCGGCGTTCGTCCCCACGACCTTCGCCGCGCCGATCAGCGGCACGGTATCCGCGCCGGGCTGCCCGTCCCAGGCGCGCGTGGCGTGCAGCAGCAACGCCTGCGCGGCCAGCAGCTCCGCGCCGATCCGCCCCACCTGCTCCTGAACGCGCGGCAGCGTCGCGATCGGGGCGCCCAGCGCCGTGGGCACCCGCGCATGGGCATACTCGCGCAGGGCGTGAAGCGCCGCGAAGCCCACCCCCAGGTACGTCGCGGCCACCGCCGTCCAGAACCACGCGCTGCTCGCCGGGTGCGCCGGGGCCGGGGGGGCGTGCAGGACCGCCGGAGCCCCCTCGAACACCACGTCGTGACTGCCACTGCCGCGCAGCGCCAGGGCGTTCACCCAGGTCGGCTCGGTCCGCACGCCCGGCCCGCGCAGATTCACGAGGTACCGGCCCACCTGCCCGTCCGGTGTGGCCGCCGTGACCATCGCCCAGGTCAGCGCGCGGGAGCCGGTACTCCAGGTCTTGCGGCCCGTGAGGCGCCACCCGCCGCTCTCGAAGCCCGTCCCGTCCGCCTCGGCGCGGGTGCGGGGCAGCCCACCCCGCGACGGACTGCCCAGTTCCGGCTCGCTCGCCAGGGCGTTCAGCAGCTCGCCGCGCCCGCACGCCCCGGCCAGCGTCTCCAGCAGCGGTTCCGGCAGCGTGCGCCCCTGGAAGGCCGCGCCCGTCACATGCCCATGCATCGCCAGGACCAGCGCCAGCCCGGCCCCGGCCTCGCCCAGGGTCAGTTGCGCCCGCGCGAACTGCGTCAGCGTGGCGCCCAGCCCCCCACGGGCTTCGGGTAGCGTGAGGCGCGTGTACCCACTCTCCGACAGGGCGCGGGCGGCCTGCGGGGTGACGTCCTGCGCCGCCTCGCAGGCCGGGCCGTGCTCCCGGATCGCCTGCGCGGCGCGCGCCACCACGGCCGCCTGGGCCTCGCTGAGGATGGAATCGGGTGCGGTCATGCCCGGCAGGCTACGCCGCGCCCAGGGGGACGCGCGGCCCGCCCCACCTGTCCAGGGCGCATGCGTGAAGAGTTCCTGTAGGGTGGAAAGCTCGGAAACGCGCCACCCTCAGGGGTGAGCCGCGCGCGAGCCCCGCAACCCGCACCGGCCGCGCCCGCAAGGAGACACCCATGAACGCACTCGAGCAGCTCAAGCAGATGACGGTCGTCGTGGCCGACACCGGCGACCTGGACGCCATCCGGCAGTACCAGCCGCAGGACTGCACCACCAACCCCAGCCTGATCCTCAAGGCCGCCACCCTCAGCGGCTACGCCAACCTGCTGCAGGACGCGCGCGCCATGGACGACGTGGACGCCGCCATCGACTTCCTGACCGTCGCCATCGGCACCGAACTCACGAAGATCGTGCCCGGCTACGTCAGCACCGAGGTGGACGCCCGCCTGTCCTTCGACGCGGACGCCATGGTCACCAAGGCCCGCCACCTGATCGACCTGTACGCGCAGCAGGGCGTGGGCAGGGAGCGCATCCTGATCAAGCTCGCCACCACCTGGGAAGGCGTGCAGGCCGCCCGCGTCCTGGAAGCCGAGGGCATCCGCTGCAACCTCACGCTGGTGTTCAACCTCGCGCAGGCGATCGCCGCCGCGCAGGCCGGGGCGTACCTGCTCTCGCCCTTCGTGGGCCGCATCACCGACTGGTACAAGAAGGCCGAGGGCAAGGACAGCTACCCCGTGGACGAGGACCCCGGCGTGAAGAGCGTCCGCGAGATCTACCACCACTTCAAGACGCACGGCTACCCGACCGTCGTGATGGGCGCGTCCTTCCGCAGCGCCGAGCAGGTCAAGGCCCTCGCCGGGTGCGACCGCCTGACCGTCAGCCCCCAGCTGCTCGGTGAACTCGCCGCCGACGAGGGGCACCTTGAGCGCGTCCTGACACCCGAAGCGGCCACGCAGACCGAACCCACCCTGACGGAAGCGGACTTCCGCTGGGCGCTCGCCAGCGACCCCATGGCGACCGAGAAACTCGCCGAGGGCATCCGCGGCTTCCACGCCGACACCGAGAAACTCCGCGCGCTGCTGCGCGGCTGACCCCGCGTCCGGACCCCGGCGGCCCTGCTCGACTCAGGGTCGCCGGAGTCCCGCTCTAGACAGCCCTCACGGGGCTGACACACCAGCGGCGCCCGTGCCGCACAGTGAACCCATGCGCACCCACCGGCTGCCCGACGAGCACGTCGCCGACCTGATCGCCGACGGTACCGGGGTGCAGATGACCCTGCGCTGGCATAACCGCACGCCGCAGCCGGGCGACGTTCTGCACCTGGACACGCTGGGGCACTGGCGCGTGCTGGACGTGCTGCGCCGCGAACGCACCGGACTCGGCGCGGTCCTGCGGGCCGAGGTACTGCCCCTGGGGCACGAGCACGCGCGGCCCAGACCACCGCGGCCCAGCGGTGAGCAGCCGCGCTGAGCCAGGTGACCGTGTGGCCGCGCGGCGCGGCAGGGCCGGGCGCCGGGAACCCGGCGCACCATGAGACCGTACTGAGGTGCATGAGCATCCCCGATTGGCGGTTCCTGAAGTTCTGGCCTTCCCTGGCCACGGACCCGCCCGGTGCGGGTGCTCAGATGTGGCAACGCCGCGCCGCGCCGGGCGCTAGGGTGCCCGGCATGGTTCCCCCTGGCCACCCGGCATGACCGAGTTCCTGCACGTGGCGCTGTCCTTCCCGACCGCGCCCTGGACCGCCCTGCTGACGGTGATCGCGGCGGCGGCGCTGCTGGCCCTGCTCGGCGCCATCGACGGTATCTCCGGTGGAGGCGAAGGGCTGCTCGACAGCCTGCTCGTGCGGGTCGGCCTGAACGGCGTGCCGCTGCTGCCGGTCGCGCTGGCCCTGACCCTGACCGGCTGGCTGACCTGCTACCTGGGCCAGCTGCTGCTCCTGCCGCTCGTCGCCCCCGCGGGGCGCGGCCCTGTGGCCGTTGCGTTGCTGCTCGGTTCCGCGGTGCTCGGCGCGCTGGCCGCGCGGGCGGTCGCGCGACCCCTGCGGCGCTTCGTGCAGGGGCAGGACGCCCTGGCGCGCACGCAACTGCTGGGCCGCGTGGCGGTCGTCGAGTCCGGCACGCTCGCCGCCTCTGGCCGCGTGAGCGTCCAGGACGGCGGCGCGGGCCTGATGCTCGACGCCCGCAGCGACGGCGACACCCTGCTGCGCGGCGAACGCGTGATCCTCGTGGAGCACGACCCGGCCACCCACATCTTCACCGTCCGCCGCGCCGACCCGACCCATTCCTGAACCCCCGACCCTGAACTTCCCCTTTTCCTGCCTGGAGGACGTATGCCTGACCTTTCCGTGATTCTGCCCTTCCTGATCGGCCTGGCGATCGTGCTCGTCGCCCTGATGATCCTCGTCGCCCTGGTGCGCGGCTTCTACATGAAAGTCGAGCAGGGCACCGCGCTGATCGTGAACGACCTCTCCGCGCGGCCCAAGGTGCGCTTCACCGGCGCGCTGGTCATCCCCGTGCTGTACAAGGCCGAGATCATGCGCATCAGCCTGATCACCCTGCAGGTCGACCGCCGCGGCAAGGAAGGCCTGATCTGCAAGGACAACATCCGCGCGGACATCACGGTCGCGTACTACCTGCGCGTCAACGAGACCACCGAGGACGTCCTGAAGGTCGCCAAATCCATCGGCGCGAGCCGCGCGAGCGACCTGAACGCCGTGGACGAACTGTTCAACGCCAAGTTCAGCGAGGCGCTGAAGACGGTGGGCAAGAAGTTCGACTTCATCGAACTGTTCGAGAAGCGCGAGGAGTTCCGCGACGCGGTCGTCGCCGTGATCGGCCGCGACCTGAACGGCTACGTCCTCGAAGACGTCGCGATCGACTACCTCGAGCAGACGCCCAAGAGTATGCTCGACCAGAACAACATCATGGACGCCGAAGGCATCCGCAAGATCACGCAGCTGACCGCCGCGCAGAACATCGTCACGAACGAACTCTCGCAGAACGAGCACCTCGCCGTCACGAAGAAGAACGTCGAGACCCGCGAGGCCACCCTGGCCCTCGAGCGCCAGCAGGCCGAGGCCGAGGCGCGGCAGAAACGCGAGATCGAGACCATCCAGGCCCGCGAGAACGCCGAGACGCAGCGCGTCCGCGAGGAGCAGCGCCTCATCTCCGAACAGGCCCGCATCCAGACGACCGAGCAGGTCGAGATCCGCGAGCAGGAACGCCAGCGGCAGGTCGAGATCGCCGAGCAGGCGAGGCTACGCGCCATCGCCATCGAGGCCGAGCGCGTGGCCCGCGCCGCGAAGATGGAGGCCGTCACCACCGACCGCGAGGTGAAACTCCAGGAGATCGAACGGGACAAGAACGTTGAGCAGGGCGTCATGGACGTCGCGAACATCACCCGCGAACGCATCGCCATCGACAAGACCGTCGCTGTCGAGGAGGAGCGCATCAACGAGGTGCGCGAGGTGAGCGCCGCCGACCGCGCCAAGCAGGTGCGCGTCATGCAGGCCGAGGCGCAGGCGCAGGAACAGCTCGTGCAGGAGGTCAAGGCCGCCGAGGCCGCCGAAACCGCCGCCCGTCACCGCGCCGCGGAGCTGACCACCATCGCGCAGGCAGAATTCGACGCCGCCTCGCGTCAGGCCGAGGCGAAGAAACTCCTCGCGGACGCCGTCCGGGTCGAGCAGGCCGCGCCTGGGCTCGCGCAGGTCATGGTGCAGGAAGCGAACGCCAGCGCCCTGGAGAAGACCGGCGTGGCCGAGGCCCGCGTGATCGAGGTCAAGGCCGACGCGAACCTCAAACTCGGGCAGAACGAGGCCCGCGTCCTCGCCGAGCGGCTGGGCGCGCAGGCCGAGGGCGAAACCCGCCTCGGTCAGGCGAAAGCCACGGCCACCGAGGCGCTGGGGGCCGCCGAGGCGAGCGCCACCCGCGACCGCATGAACGCCGAGGCCGAGGGCCTGACCGCCAAGTTCGGCGCGATGGACCGCATGAGCGCCGACGCCCGCAGCCACGAGGAATACCGCATGGCACTGGAAACCAGCCTCCAGCAGGCCCTGGCGTCCATCGAGGCCGGGAAGGAGATCAGCCGCGAGAACGCCGAGGTCATCGCCGCCGCGCTGAAGAACGCGAAGATCGACCTCGTGGGCGGCGAGGGCGGCATGTTCGAGGCGCTCACCAGGGCCCTGAGCCTCGGCAAGGCCGTGGAGGGCTTCACGCAGAAGAGCCCGCTGTTCCAGAGTGTCCTGAACCGCTTCGGCGTGAACGTGCAGCGGGAGAACCGCCCCAACTGAGGCCGACTCCGATTGAATGGTTTGCCAAAACCGTTCAATCCGAGCGGATGCGACTCGCAGAGCTGCGCAGCAGTGGAGGAGTGGAGCGGGTTCCGGACGTGGAATTGGCAACCCGGTGAAGTTCCGGGTTCTCAATGGAACAGACGGAACCCGTATGAGGCGGGAAACCGGAAGAGGCCGGATGCAGCCTCCTCGCGCCTTCCCTGGAGTGGAGTGGTCGGGTGGGGCCGAGTGGCGCGCGCGCCGGAGTGAATGGGGGAGAGGATGACGCAGGAACCAACGCCGGGTGCGGGCGCACCGGGAACCGAGACGGGCGGGAGCTTCGAGGTGCTGCGCCGCCGCCTGGACGCGCTGGGCGCCCAGGTGCGCGCGGCTGCCGAGGGGCTGAACGCCGCGCGCGTCGCGGAGTACGGCGACAGCCGCCTGAGCCTGCTGGGCCGGGCGCACATCCGCACCGCGCAGGCCAGCGTGGGTCGGGATCTGGTGCAGGTCGGGGACGTGATGCTGTTCGGCTTCAACGTCACGCACGGCCTGAAGGCCCGCACGGAACTGGCGGACGTGTTCGCGCTGTACCGCCTGACGCATGAGGGCGGCGCGTTCGACGTGCAGCCTGCCGCGCTGGAGGGGTCGTTCCTGACCGATCCGGCGTTCGTGCGGGACTTCGAGGAACTGTACGCGTACTACCGGCACGCGCGGCTGCTGCAACTGGAGATCCGCGCGGGGCGGCTGCTGGCGTCGTTCCAGATCGGGGAGCGCCTGACCGACCGGCGGGTGTTCCGCTGGGACCTGACCGGGGAGGGCGCGCGGTACCTCGACGCGCGCGGTGAGCGGGACCTCAGCCCGCTGCCGCCCTTCGATTTCGAGTGGACCCGCGCCGGGCGCGATCAGGAGGTCAGCGGGCGCTTTCCGCACCTGAACATCCTGGACACGCTGTTCGTGGAGACGGCGGGCGGCACGCTGACCGTGAAGGTCGAGAACAACACCGAGACCGGTGAGGGCATCTACAGCGAGCCCGTCGAGGAGCGCACGCAGGGTCTGGACGACGCGACCTTCGAGTTTGCGCGGGTGGGCCGCCTGATCCTCCTGCGCGTGCTGCCGTACCGCGAGAAGACGTGGCGCGGCCTGATCTTCGACACGCTGACCGGGCGGGTCACGCGCGAGGACGCGATCACGCGCGGCTGCGTGCAGCTGCCCGAGGAGCACGGGATCGTCTTCCCCGGCGGGTATTACCTGCCGGGCGGCGAGCACCGCGCCTTCGAGGGCTTCACGCCCGGCATGGCGCTCGACCGCGTCGTGCGCAGCCCGAACGGCGAGGACGTGCTGTTCGTCTTCTACGATCAGGACTCGGGCCGCAGCGCCCTGCTGGTGTACAACCTGATCCGCCGCGAGGTGCAGACGCCCATCAGCGCCCACGGGGACGCCGCGCTGCCCGACGGGCGCATGGTGCTGTTCCAGGCGGAGGCCGAACCCACCCAGGTGCACGCGGTGCAGGTGTGGCAGACGCCCTTCACGAGCGACGTGTTCGCCGCGCAGCGCCCGCCCGGCACGTCCTTCCTGGGGCGGCTGGGGAACGCGGAACTCGTGCGGGGCGTGTCGAACCTGCTCGCCCTGGCCCGGGCCGCGCAGACGCCGGAGGTCACCGCTGCCCAGTACGCCGCGCTGGCCGAGCAGGCCCGCCGCCTGCCGGACACGCACCACTGGCTCGACGACGAGCACACGGGCGGCGCGCGCACGCTGCTGCGCGACGTCACCGCCGCTGCCGAGGCGGTCCTCGACGAGTTCGAGAAGGTGCAGGCCCTGCGCGCCCAGGCGGCCCAGACCCTCGCGGACGTGCAGGGGGCGGTCCGCCGCCGCCTGACGACCCTCGACCCGGAGGGGTGGCGCAGCCTGCCGGAGTTCGTGACCGCCCTGGCCGAACTGACCGCGCTGCGCGCCCGCCTGCTGACGGTGCGCGAGACCCGCTCCATCGACGTGGGCGCCGTGGACGCCCTGCTGGCGGACGTGCAGGCCGCGCACGCGCGGGTGGGCGGCGCGACCGGCAGCTACCTCGCGGACCCGGCGGCCCTGGCCCCGTTCCACGCGCAGCTCGACACGCTGAACGCGCAGGTGGAGGCGGCGGGCACCACCCGCGAGCTCGCCGCGGCGCTGGACACGCTGGGCACCCTGGCGACCGAACTGGACGTCCTGTCGGACCTGCTGGGCTCGCTGCCCGCCGAGGACCCGGTGCAGCGCACCCAGGTCGTTGAGGGCGTCTCGGCGCTGTACGGCCGCCTGAACGGCGTGCGCGCCCGCGCCGAGGGGCAGCGCCGTAGCCTGGGCAGCGGGGAACTCACCGCGCGCTTCGCGGCGCAGCTGGCGCTGCTCGCGCAGACCGTCACGGGTGCGCTCGGCACCGCCGACACGCCTGAAAAGGCCGAGGAGGGCCTGTCCCGCGCGCTGCTGGCTCTGGAAGAGCTGGAAGGGCAGTTCGGGGAGCACGAGGCGTTCCTGCCGGACATCCTCGCCCGGCGCGAGGAGACCGTCGAAGCCTTCGAGTCCCGCCGTCAGGCCCTGCTTGACGAGAGGCAGCGCCGCGCGCAGGGCGTCGCGGACGCTGCCGACCGCATTCTGGCGGGCCTCCCGGCGCGCGCGGCGCGCCTGAGCGATCAGGACGCCCTGAACGGCTTCTTCGCCGGGGACGCGCTCGTACTGAAACTGCGCGACCTCACCCTGAAACTGACTGAACTGGGCGACAGCGTCCGCGCCGGGGACATCGAGGCCCGCCTGAAGGCCGCGCGCGATCAGGCGCTGCGCACCCTGCGTGACCGCGCCGACCTGGAAGGGGACGGCGGCGCGCTGATCCGCCTGGGCCGCCACCGCTTCAGCGTGAACACGCAGGCACTGGACCTGACGCTGTTGCCGCGCGGCGATCACCTGGCGCTGCACCTGACCGGCACGCAGTTCATGGAGCCGCTGCGCGACCCGGTCCTCGACGCGGGCCGCGCGTACTGGGACGTGACGCTGGAGAGCGAATCCCCGGACCTGTCCCGCGCGGAATTCCTGGCCGGGGAGGTCCTGGCCGCCGCGCGGGCGGGGCAGGAGGGCCTGACCCTGGACGCGCTGCGCAGCATGACGCCGGACGCGCGGGCCGGACTGGTCGCCACGTTCGCCGCCGCCCGCTACCGCCAGGGCTTCCAGCGGGGCGTGCACGACCACGACGCGGCGCTGATCCTGAACGCGCTGCTGCCCCTGCTGGACGCCGCGGGGCCGCTCGTCGCCCCGCCGGGCGCGCGCGCGCTGGCCGCCGCGTTCTGGGCGCAGGCCGACGCGACCTGGGCGGCGCGCCTGACGTCCGCGCGGGCGGTGCAGGCCCTGCTGGGCAGCGGCGCGGCCCTCGCGGACGCCCGCACGGCGCTGGAGGGCGCGCTGCGTGAATTCCTGACCCGCGTGCCCCTTCCTGTTCCTGACACCGTGATTCCGGAGGCCGCCGCGTTCCTGACCGAGGCTGCACCGGACGCAGGCGGCGCGTTCCCGTTCACGCAGGCCGCCGCCGACCTGAACGCCGCGCTGGACGGGCAGCTGCGCGCCGCTGGGCAGCCCGACGCCCTGCGCGTCAGCCTGGACGCCCTGCGGGACGACCCGGCGCAGGCTTGGACCTTGACGCGCGCGTGGCTGGACGCCCTGACCGGCCGGGACGACACCCGCGCCCTGGCACGCTTCGTGCCCGAGGCGGTGGCGCTGCGCCTTTACGGGGACACCCTGCGCGCCCAGTCGCGAGCGGTCACGCTGGACGCGACCGTCACCGGCCTCCTGAGCGACCACCCGCGCCTCCAGGGCGGCACGCTGCACCTCCAGGCAGACGACCTGCTCGCCCGCCTTGCCACGCACGCCCGCACTTTCCTACCGGGCCTTCAGGCCTTCCAGGCGCAGCGGCAGACCGTGCTGACCCGAGAACGGGCGCGGCTGCGCCTCGCGGAATTCCAGCCGCGCCCGCTGACGTCCTTCGTGCGCAACCGCCTGATCACCGACGTGTACCTCCCGCTGATCGGGGACAACCTCGCCAAGCAGATCGGCGCGGCCGGGGACGGCAAACGCAGCGACCTGATGGGCCTGCTGCTGCTCATCTCGCCGCCCGGCTACGGCAAGACCACCCTGATGGAATACGTCGCGCACCGCCTGGGCCTCGTGTTCGTGCGCGTCAACGGCCCCAGCCTGGGCCACGCCGTGCGCTCCCTCGACCCGGCGCAGGCCCCGGACGCCGCCAGCCGCCAGGAACTGGAGAAACTCAATCTCGCGCTGGAGATGGGCGGGAACGTCATGCTGTACGTGGACGACATCCAGCACACCCACCCGGAATTCCTGCAGAAATTCATCGCCCTGACCGACGGCACCCGCCGCATCGAGGGCGTCTGGAACGGCGAGGCGCGCACCTACGACCTGCGCGGGCGGCGCTTCGCGGTCGTCATGGCCGGGAACCCCTACACGGAGACCGGCGAGGTGTTCCGCATTCCCGACATGCTCGCCAACCGCGCCGACGTGTACAACCTCGGCGACGTGCTCGGCGGCATGCAGGACGCCTTCCTGCTCTCGTACGTGGAGAACAGCCTCACCAGCAATGCCGTGCTCGCGCCGCTTGCCGGGCGGGACCTGACCGACATTCCGAAGCTCGTCGCGCGCGCACAGGGCCACGAGGACCCCGGCGAGCTGTCGCACCCGTACAGCGAGGCGGAACTCACGGAGATCCTCGCCACGCTGCGCCTGCTGCTGCGCGCCCGCGACACCCTGGCCCGCGTGAACGCCGCGTACATCGCCAGCGCCGCCCAGGCCGACCGCGACCGGACCGAACCGCCCTTCAAGCTCCAGGGCAGCTACCGCAACATGAACAAGATCGCCGAGAAGCTCAGCCCGGTCATGAACGACGCGGAACTCGACGGCGTGATCGGCGACCACTACCGCGGCGAGGCGCAGCTCCTCACGACCGGCGCGGAGGAGAACCTCCTGAAGCTCGCCGAACTGCGCGGCACGCTGACCCCCGAGCAGGCCGCGCGCTGGGCGCAGATCCGCGAGAACTACGCCCGCGAACGCCGCATGGGCGCCGCCGATGGCGACACCGGCGCGCGGATGGTCGCGCAGCTGGCCGACATCGCGGGCGGCCTGGACCGCCTGAGTCTGCCCCAACCGGCCTCTCGGGTTGCGCCGTCCGCCGCTCCGGCCGAGCCGCTGGCCGCGCAACTTCAGCCCCTGCTGGCCCCGCTGATCGCCGCCCTGCGCGAACGACCGGCTCCCACGGTCCAGTTGCCGGATGCCGACCCGCCGGGCGACGCCATCACCCCGCTCATTGCCGCCCTGGCCAGCGTCGTGCAGGGCCAGCAGACCACCAACGCCGCCGTGCAGGAACTGGCCGAGGTCATCCGAAAGCGGCAGAACGTGATGCGGCCCCTGGGCGGCCCGCCCGGTGGGGGGCGGCACGAGGGCAGCTGAGCGTCTCTTACGAGGGGCCGGGCGTCACAGACCGGCCCCTCTATCCGGCCCGCACCGCCCGCCGGGCCGGGGGCGTGACGCGCAGAGCCAGCGCGCCGGCCGCGACGGCCAGCACCGCCGATGCCAGGAACGCCGGGGCGTAGCTGCCCAGCGCGTCGCGGGTGACGCCGCCCAGCCAGGATGCCAGGGCCGCGCCGATCTGATGCGCGCAGAAGATCCAGCCGTACACCGTGCCGACGTTCGCCCGGCCGAAGGTGTCGGCGGTCAGGGCGGTGGTGGGCGGCACGGTCGCGATGTAGTCCAGTCCGAAGAGCACCGCGAAGATCGTGAACGCCATGCCGGGTGGTACCAGCGGCAACAGCGCCAGGCTCAGGCCGCGCACCACGTAGTACGACGCGAGCAGCAGCCGGGGATCCACCCGGTCCGTCAGGTACCCGCTGGCCAGGGTGCC
The DNA here is from genome assembly GCF_013337115.1 of Deinococcus sp. JMULE3. Taxonomy (NCBI): domain Bacteria; kingdom Thermotogati; phylum Deinococcota; class Deinococci; order Deinococcales; family Deinococcaceae; genus Deinococcus; species Deinococcus sp. JMULE3. Next base: position 145,632 of record NZ_SGWE01000001.1, on the reverse strand, counting down.
CACGAAGTTGAAGGCACCCATCAGCGCCAGCGTGCCCGCCGCGAACGTCGCGCCCAGGCCCAGGTCCCCGCAGTACGCGATGAAGTGCGTGCCGATGATGCCGTTGCTCGTGAAGCCGCACGCGAAGAACGTGACGCTCAGCAGCCAGAAGTCCCGGTGCCGCAGCGCCCGCGCCATCACGCCCGCGTCCGGCACGGGTGGCGCGACGGGCGGAGCGTCCGGGGCGGCCACCTCCCCGTCCGGGCGCAGGCCCACGTCCTCCGGGCGGTCCCGCAGCAGCGAAAACAGCAGCGGCGTGAGGAGCAGCGCGGCGCCCGCCACGATCAGCGTCGCCTGCGCCCAGCCCACCGTCTGCGCCCAGCGGGTCAGCAGCGGAATGAACAGCAGCTGCCCCGCGCTCGTCGCCGCGCCGAACAGCCCCACCACCAGCCCCGGCGCCGCACGAACCAGCGCGTCGCGACCGTTGCGCCCAGCACGCTCCCCACCAGCCCGGTTCCCAGCCCACTCAGCAGACCCCAGGTCAGGTGCAGGCCCAGCGCGCTGCCCACCCGCGTGCTCAAGGCGAAACTGACCGCCACCAGCAGCAGACCCGCGCCCGCCACCCGCCTCGGCCCGAAGCGGTCCATCAGGCGGCCCGACAGCGGCGCCGCCAGCCCGAACACCAGCAGCCCCAGGCTGGCCGTCAGCGACAGCGTCCCCCGGCTGAGGCCCAGCGCGTCCTGCATGGGCAACAGGAACACCCCCGGCGCGCTGCGCGCCCCCGCCGCCAGCAGCAGCGCCAGCACCGTCACCACCACGACCACCACCGGGAACCACCGCGCACGCGCTGAAAGCATGAGCGCAGTGTAGGCCGCGCGCGGGAGGTGGAAGATCGGGGTTGCCGATGGTGGCTGGATGGCGAGATCGGTCAGGCGGCAGGATCGGTCAGGCGTACCCGCGTGCCTGGAGGTCGTACAGCGTGGCGTAGCGCCCGCCGAGGGTCATCAGGTCCTCGTGGCTGCCGCTCTCGACGATCTCGCCGCCGTTCAGGACGACGATCTGATCGGCCAGCCGGACGGTGGAGAAGCGGTGCGAGATCAGCAGGGTGATGCGTTCGCGGGTCTGTTCGCGCAGCGCTTGGATGGTCTCGAATTCCGCGCGGGCGTCGAGGGCGGCGGTGGGTTCGTCGAACACCAGCACGGAGGCGTCGCGGAAGTACAGCCGGGCCAGCGCGAGGCGTTGCCACTGCCCGCCGGACAGCTGCCGTCCGCCCTGGAACAGGCGGCCCAGCGGGGTGTCGAGGCCCTGCGGCAGCGTGCCGACGAATTCGGCCCCGGCGCGGTCGGTGGCGGCCTCGACGCCCGCCGCGTCGTCCAGGCGGCTCACCTCGGCCAGGGCGACGTTGTCGCGGGCGGTCATCTGGTACTGCCCGAAGTCCTGGAAGATGATGCTCATCTCCTTCTGAACGCTGCGCGGGCTGAAGCGCGCGGCGTCCATGCCGTTCAGGAGGATCTGCCCGCCGGTCGGGGCGAACAGCAGCGTCAGGAGTTTCACGACTGTGGTCTTGCCCGCGCCGTTCTCGCCGACCAGCGCGAGGGCCTCGCCGCGCCGCACGGTGAAGTTCACGCCCCGCAGGACGTCCCGCTCGGTCAGGGGGTAGCGGAAGCTGACGTCCCGGAATTCGATGGTGTGGATGGGGCCGCTCCAGACCTCCCCGGCGTCGAGGTCGCGGGTGGGGAGTTCCAGGAACGCGAAGAGGTTGCGCATGTACAGCAGGTTCTGGTAGATGGCGGAAAAGCCGTTCAGGAGGTTGCTGACCGTGCCCTGGATCTGCGTGATGCCCAGCACGAACACGCTGAAGTCCCCGACGCTGATCTGCCCGTCGGCGGCGCGGCGCAGGATCAGGGCGCTGGCCAGCCCGATCAGCAGGGCGCTCAGCAGTCCCGCCCCGAAGCCCCAGGCCGAGCGGCGCTGCACCAGCGTGACCAGCTGGCGGCGGAAGCCCAGGTAGTACTCGCGCCAGCGGCCCAGCAGGTACCCCTCGAAGCCGAAGAGGCGCACCTCCTTGACCAGCGCGTCACTGGTCAGGAGGCTGCCCAGGTAGTTCTGCACGCGCGAGTCGTGCGTCTGGCGGCGCAGCATCCGGTAACCTTCCACCCCGAAGCGGTTGCTGACGATCACGCCCGGGATGCTCGCCAGGATCACCAGCGGCAGCACCCAGGGGCCCAGCGTGCTCATCAGGGCGCCCACCGAGCCCAGCGTCACGACCGCGCCCGCCAGGGACACGAGTTGCGTGGCGACGCCCAGTGGCCGCGAGCCGACCTCCCGCCACGCCTGCTGCAGGCGGTCGTAGGTGTCGGCGTTCTCGAAGGCCTCGACGCTCAGGGTGGTGGCCTTGTTCAGGATGCGGCGGCTGACCGAGTGCTGCAGGGCGTCCCCGAGCAGCTGCTGCGAGGCGTTCTGCACGGTGCTGATCAGGTTCCCCACGACGACCAGCGTGACCTGCACGGCCAGCAGGGTCAGCAGCGCGCGGTACGTGACCTGTCCCTGCGCGGCGCGGGCGACCTCGTCCAGCAGGAGCTTGCCGACGTACAGGTTCGCGGCGGGCAGCGCGCTTCCGGCGAGGCTGGTCGCGGCGTACGTCCCGGCATGCAGCGGGCTGGCCTGCCACACCAGCGCCAGGGTGGCGCGCAGGTCACGCAGCCGCTCCTGCAGGCTGAGTTTCTCGTCGGGCAGCGGCGCGCGGGGCGCGTCGAACCTCACGCGGGCTCCGGTGCGGTCCGTGGGGGCCGGGGCGTGAAGGCGGCAGGGGGTCGAATCATGCCTCACAGGATGCCGCACCGCGCCTGTGGCGTGCGCCCGGCAACGGATGGGGGAGTGGCCCTGGCTGGATGGACGGGGTGGGGCCGGGTGCGCCCTGACTGTGAATCCCGACTGTGCTGCTTCGACTGTGCCACTTCACTGGGCACGGGGCGCGCGCAGCGGCTACCCTGGGCCGGATGACTGCCTTCCTGTCCGTTGCCGCCCGGAGTGCCCGTTGAGCGTCCCTGACCTGAACCTCACCGAGATCGGCTGGACGCCGGAGTTCGAGCAGGCCGCGCAGGAGGTGAGGCTCGCCGCGCCCGGCCTGACCCTGCTGCCGGGGCGGGTGGCGGGCGTGGGGCGCAACACGGCGACCCTCTGGACGCAGGGCGGCCCGCAGGAGTCGGTGTTCGCCGGGACGCTGCGGCAGGCGGACGTGACGCCCGTGGTGGGCGACTGGGTGCTGGCCGAGCCGGTGCCGGACGCCCCGATGCGCGTGCACGCGGTGCTGCCCCGCCGTACGCGGCTGGCCCGCGCGGTGCAGTCCGGGATGCAGCTGCTCAGCACGAACGTGGACGTGGTGCTGGTCATGACCGCGCCGGACGGGGACATCGACGAGGCGCGCCTGTCGCGGTACCTGGAGGCGGTGCGGGCCGGGGGGGCGCGGGCGGCGCTGCTGCTGAACAAGGTGGACCTGACCCGTGATCCGCAGGCGGTGCTGGCGCGCCTGCGGGCCCTGGACCCGGCGGTCCCGGTGCTGCCCCTGCGCGCGAAGGCGGGCGAGGGGGTGGCCGAGGTCCGCGCCCTGATCGGTCCCGGTGAGACGGCGGCGCTGATCGGGTCGTCGGGGATGGGCAAGAGCACCCTGACGAACGCCCTGCTGGGCCGCGAGGCCGCGCAGACGGGCGAGGTCGGCGCGACGCGCGAGGGGCGGCACACGACGACCGCCCGCACGCTGTACCGCCTGCCGGGCGGGGGCGTGCTGGTGGACAACCCGGGCCTGCGGGACATCGAGGTCTGGAGGGACGACGCGGCGGCGGGCTTCGAGGACATCGAGGCGCTGGCCGCCGACTGCCGCTTCCGGAAGTGCACGCACGGCGCGGAGCCGGGCTGCGCGGTGCAGAGGGCGGTCTCGCGCGGTCAGCTGACGCCCGAGCGGGTGGAGGCGTACCGGGCGGCGCAGGGGCTGTCGGCCGCTCGCCAGAAAACGAAACGGCGAAAATGAGCTGGATGAGGCGGAAGGAGAGGGTCGATGCCTCCCGATGTGCTGTTCGGTATATCCGGACATGACTTGGTGCTGACCTGCACGGAAACAAACGACCGTTCGACTCAACTTCTGCCGCCCGCCCCCCACCCGCCGCGCCACTCTCATCTCCGGCGGCGGCCACAGTCCGTATGATGCCGGAGGTTCCTCACAACACACCTCCCTGAACGGCGTCCCAGCGGCGGCGCGCAGGGTAACCCATTCCCAGCCGAGGACACCACGGAGGCCCACATGAACGCACGTCCCCTGCTCGTTTCCACCGCGCTCAGCCTGCTCCTCGCCGCCTGCGGGCAGCAGACCGCCGCCCCCCAGGCCGGTCAGCCCCAGGGCACGCCCGTCCTCGGCACCAGCAACCCCGAAGCCATCCCCGGCCAGTACGTCGTGGTCTTCAATGACGACGTGCAGACCGACTTCACCGCGCAGAGCGACTTCATCGGCGCGCTGGGCCTCGACCCGCAGGGCGTGCAGGTCCAGCACGTGTACGGCGCCGCCCTGAACGGCTTCGCCGCCAAACTCAGCAGTCAGAACCTCGCCCGCCTGCAGGCCGACAAGCGCGTCAAATACATCGAGCAGGACGCCATGATGCACATGACCGCCACCCAGACCGGCGCCACCTGGGGCCTCGACCGCGTCGACCAGCGCAGCCGCCCCACCGACGGCAGCTACATCTACAACTACACCGGCAGCGGCATCAAGGCGTACATCATCGACACCGGCATCCGCACCAGCCACACCAACTTCGGCGGCCGCGCCATCTGGGGCACCAACACCACGGGCGACGGCAACAACAGCGACTGCCAGGGTCACGGCACGCACGTCGCCGGGACGGTCGGCAGCAGCACCTACGGCGTCGCCAAGGGCGTCACCCTGGTCGCCGTGAAGGTCCTGAACTGCCAGGGCAGCGGCACCAACAGCGGCGTGATCGCCGGCGTGAACTGGGCCGTGACGAACAAGGGCTCCGCGACCGCCGTCGCCAACATGAGCCTCGGCGGGGGCTTCAGCCAGGCCGTGAACGACGCCGTGAACAGCGCCGCCAGCAAGAACCTGATCATGGTCGTCGCGGCAGGCAACGAAAACCAGAACGCCTGCAACGTCTCCCCGGCCAGCGCCGCCAGCGCCATCACCGTCGGCAGCACCACCAGCACCGACGCTCGCAGCTCCTTCAGCAACTACGGCAGCTGCGTGGACCTCTTCGCGCCCGGCAGCTCCATCACCAGCACCTGGAACACCAGCAACACCGCCACGAACACCATCAGCGGGACCAGCATGGCCTCCCCGCACGTCGCGGGCGCCGCCGTCCTGCGCGTCGCGGCAGGCAGTGCCAGCAACAGCGCCGTCACGAGCGCCGTGATCAGCAGCGCCACCACGAACGTCGTCAGTGGCGTGAACGGCAGCCCCAACCGCCTGCTGTACACCCGCTGAACCAGCACCCGCTGAATGAGCACTGCCGAATGCCCCTGCCTGTGATCAGGCGGGGGCGTTCATGTCCTGCGCGGCCCGCAGCAGCGCGCCGACCGCCGGGTTGTCCGGCTCGGCGCGCGTCACCAGGCCGACGTCCAGCGTCACGCGGTCCTCCAGCGGCACGAAGCGCACGCCCTCCTGCTGCGGGTTGATCAGCGTCTGCGGCACCAGGGTCAGGCCGATGCCCGCCGCGACGCGCGCCACCACCGCGCTCTCGCTGCCGCCCACCGCGCGCGTGCGCGGCACGAGGCCGAACGCCATGCACAGCGCCTGCACCTGTTCCGGCGGCAGGGTCGTGGCGTACGGCGTGCAGGTCAACCACTCCTCCTGCGCCAGGTCCCGCAGGGACAGGCTGGCCCGGTCGGCCAGCGGATGTTCCTGTGGCAGGGCGGCCAGCAGCGCAATGCTCGCCAGGGGGCGGGCGCGCAGGTCGTCGTGCCACACCGGCAGCGCCATCAGCCCCGCGTCGAGTTCGCCGCTCAGCAGCGCCTGCCGCTGGTCCGGGGTACACAGTTCGGTCACGTCCAGCTGCACGTCGGGGTGCGTGGCGCGCAGGGTGCGCCACAGGCGGGGCAGCAGCGCGGCCTGCGCGGCGCCCATGTAGCCCAGCCGCACCCGGCCGGATTCACCCTGCGCGGTTCGCCGCGCGAGGCTCGCGGCCTGTTCGAGCTGCGCCAGGATGGTGCGGGCCTGCGGCAGGAACGCCGCGCCGGCGGCTGTCAGGTCCACCCGGCGGGTCGTGCGGGTCAGCAGCGGCGTGCCGACCTCTTCCTCCAGCGCGCGGATGACCCGGCCCAGCGGGGAGGCCGCGAGGTTGAGCCGCTCGGCGGCCCGCCCGAAGTGCCGTTCGTCGGCGACCGTGATGAAGGCCTGGAGGTGACGCAGATCCACACCCAATTATACCGATTTCAGTCGAAATGTGTGAAGATTGCCGCCTTGATCGGGTTCAATGGGCGGCGTAGGATGCCCGCATGACTGCCACCGAACCGAAGGTCCTCTTCACCGCCACCTCCGACGTGCAGGGGGGCCGCACCGGCCAGGCCCAGGTCGGTCGCGACCGCCTGCCCGTCACGCTGCGCCCCGCGAACTCCAGCGCGCAGGGCGCCGACCCCGAGGAACTCTTCGCCGCCGGGTACGCCTCCTGCTTCCTGAGCGCCCTGCAGAGCGTCGCCCGCCGCGACGGCGTCACCGTGGGCGGCACCCCCCAGGCCCGCGCGCACGTCAGCCTCCTGCAGGACGAGCAGGGCTACGGCCTGAAGGTCCTGATGCAGGTCTACCTGCCCGACACCCCCCTGGACACCGGCGAGGCGCTGCTGCGCGCCGCGCACGCCGTGTGCCCCTACAGCCGCGCCGTCGCCGGGAACGTCCCCGTGGAACTCGAACTGCACGCCCAGCCCCTGAGCTGATACGGACTCCGGTTGAATGGCTGACAACGCCGTTCAACCCGAGCAGAGCGAGCAGGAGAAAAACGCCCCTCCGGACGTGGAGTTGGCAGATCGGTGGTGTTCCGATCTGTCAACCTCGGGTGCTAGGGGGTAGCGACGGAACAGGAGAAAGCGGAAGCTCCGGTATGCCTACCAAAGAACTTCCGCTCCATCAGCATACCGTCGTCGACCTATTCATCATCATCTACGTCTACGTCGACGATTACCTCAAGGCCGCTGCACGCAGCGGCCTTTTCACGCTCCCGAACGAGCCGCACCAAAAGGGCAGTTACGCTGAATTGATGACCATTGCGCTCGTCGGCGATTTGCTCGCACAGCCCTCGGCACAGCAGTGGTACGCCCAGGTGCGAGCCACGTATGGCTTCCTCTTTCCCGTCCTTCCGGATCGCACGCGGTATCTGCGGATTCAACAGAATCTCGAACGGATCTACGCGGATCTCGCGTTGCGCCTGCCCCACTTCGACGACGACACGGTGTACGTCATCGACAGTAAGCCGCTGGTGTGTTGTGTCGGAGGGCGGCACAAACGGCCCAGAGCGATGACCACGGCCACCAGTGGCCGTGGTGGTCAGGGAGGATATGGCAAAACGGGGTTCTTTTACGGCTTCAAGCTGCATGCCGTGATCGTCGATCACGGCATGCTCGTGCGCTTTGCCATTGTGCCAGGTCGAGAAGGTGATCCACCGGTAGCACGGGCTCTCCTGGAAGTTCAGGAAGCCAGACTGGTCCTTGGGGATCGGGGATACCAGGGATGCGGCGTGTATGCGCAGCCGAAGAAGAACTTCAAAAGGCCGCGCCCCTGGTGGGGCGCGATGCGGTGGGTTCGGAAGACCATCGAGACTGTTTTTTCTCGGTTGGATCGTTCATTTCACTTGATGCTGCCGCAACTGAATTCAGAGCGCTCCATCCGGGCGCATGTGTGTCGGAAGGTTGCGGCACACAACCTGGGGCTTTTTTTCGGGGCATTCTGATTCCCTAGCACCCGAGGTTGTCAACGAAACAAACGGAATCCGGATGACCCGGCAGGACAGCGCACGGGCCCCTCACGCATCTATAGGTGAGGGGCCCGTGCGCTATCCCCTGCGCCGCGTGTGGGCTTGGCGTGCATGAGAACACGAAAGAGGGGCCGCAGCGCGGCCCCTCCTTGCCGTCAGGCGTGGATTACAGGTTGCCTTTGAGGGTGCTGGCGACCTTGAAGGCCACCTTCTTACCGGCGGGAATCTGGATCTTCTCGCTGGTGCCTGGCTTCACGCCGGTGCGGGCGGCGGTCGCCTTGACGCTCAGGGTGCCCAGGCCGGGCAGGCCGACGCTCTGGCCGCCCTTGATGGCGCTCACGACGACGTCCAGCATGGCGCTGACGGCTTCCTCGCTCTGCTTCTTGGTCAGGCCGGTCTTATCGGCGACCATTTCCACGAGCTGGGTCTTGGCGACCTTGCTGCTCTCGGCCTTGGGGGCGGGCTTGGCGGGAGCGGCCTTGGCAGCGGGCTTCTTGGCGGGGGCTTTCGCAGACTTTTTCGTCATGGTGAGCAGCATGACATAACCCGGCGCACTTGGGAAGGGGGGAGGGACACAGGGAATGCCCTCCAGCACGCCATTTCAGCGCACCTGAAAATAAAAACGACGTCTGGGACGCATTCGGAGCGTATTCATCGATTCTTGCGTGTGGCACGGGAAAACCCCGGCAGGCCCCCTGTCAGGGGCCGTGAGCGGGGTGACGGCGGCGGCGCGCGGCACCTGCGGCCCTCCGGGAACCGGTTTCGCGCTATGCTCCGGCCATCCACAATCCACCCATCCTGCCCACAGCGCCCCTTGCGCCGGGCCACCCGGCACATCCCCATCACCGGAGGTTCCACCCGCATGACCCAGACCGCCCGTTCCACGACTGACCGTTACTGGCCCGAAGGCAAGCCGCGCACCCTGACCCTGCCCCGCACGGGCGTCATGCACAACCTCCGCGTCAGCGCCGAACGCTACCCCGACCGCGTCGCCCTGAGCCACTACGGCCGCACCTGGACGTACGCGCAGCTGCACGAGCAGGCCACCCGCCTCGCCGGTCACCTCGCCGCGCGCGGGGTGCAGCAGGGAGACCGCGTCGCCGTCTGGATGCAGAACAGCCCCGAGTGGGCCGTCGCCGCGTTCGCCGCGTGGCAGCTCGGCGCGGTCGTCGTGCCCCTGGCCCCCATGCTCCAGGCCCGCGAGTTCGGGTTCTTCCTGCAGGACGCCGGCATCCGCGTCGGCGTGATCGGCGCGGAACTGTACGACCGCGCCCGGCAGGCCGGACTGGGCCACGCGGTCGTCGCGAACGTGATGCGCGGCGCGCACGCCGCCCCCGGCGTGCCCCTCCCCGACGGCCTGGACGTCACCCCCGAACTGCACGGCGAGGACGTGACCCTGGAGACCGCGCTGCAGGCGCCGCCCGCGCCGGAAGCCCCGGTCACCGCCGACGACCTGTGCATCATGCCGTACACCAGCGGCACCACCGGCCTGCCCAAGGGCTGCATGCACACGCACCGCAGCGTGCAGGCCAACGTCTTCGGGGCCGGCGCGTGGGTGGACGGCAACGTCGAGGACGTGTTCCTGGCCGCCCTGCCGTTCTTCCACGTCACGGGCTTCATCAACAGCCTCATGAGCGCCCTGAGCATCGGCGCGCAGGTCGTGATCATGTCCCGCTGGGACCGCGACGCCGCCCGCACCCTGATCCGCGACCACGGCGTGACCCTCTGGACGAACACGCCCACCATGATCATCGACCTGATGGCCTCCCCGACCTTCGACCCGGCCGACCTGCGCTCGCTGCGCAACGTCACGGGCGGCGGCGCCAGCCTCCCGGCCGCCGTCGGGCAGCGCCTGCTGGACCTGACCGGCATCCTGTTCCTCGAAGGCTACGGCCTGTCCGAGACCATGGCCCAGTCGCACAGCAACCCCAGGGGCCGCCAGAAACTCCAGTGCCTGGGCATCCCGCTGTTCAACGTGGACGCCCGCATCGTGGACCTCGACACCGGCGCGGAACTGCCGGCCGGGCAGACCGGCGAGATCGTCCTGCGCGGCCCGCAGGTCATGCAGGGCTACTGGAACCGCCCCGACGCGACCGCCGAGGCCTTCACCGACATCGGCGGGGAACGCTTCTTCCGCACCGGCGACCTGGGCTACACCGACGACGAGGGGTACTTCTACTTCGCCGACCGGCTCAAACGCATGGTGAACGTCTCCGGCATGAAAGTCTGGCCCGCCGAGGTCGAGAACCAGCTCCACGCCCACCCCGCCATCCAGGAAGCCTGCGTGATCAGCGTCCCCGACGAGCGCAGCGGCGAACGCGCCCGCGCCCTGATCGTCCTGCGTCCCGGCATGAGCGCCACCCCCGCCGAGCTGGAAGCCTGGGCGCGTGAACAGATGGCCACCTACAAGGTCCCGCGCGACTGGCAGTTCGTCGAGAGCCTCCCGCGCAGCCCCACCGGCAAGGTCGCCTGGCGCCAGCTGCAGGAAGCCGCCCGCGCCGCGACGGCCTGACCCGGACGGCCGTCCGGGGCGCCCCCAACCCGGATCCGAAGCGGGTTGGGGGCGCCCCCCACGCCCCTGCGGGACATCCTCACCGCAGTGCGCGACCGGACGCCTGAACGGGGCCGGTTCATACGGGATGAAATTGACTTGCTTCCAACGTGATTGCCTTCCGTTGTCCCCTCTCCCCCTGTGGGAGAGGGAGGGACTCGCAGAGCGGCGCAACTGAGGCGCGAAGCGACGGAAGGGTGAGGGGGCCACCGGGCGACTCCGAATGATGTGGAATCACTTGAATCCCGTATCAGGCGTCCGGTCGCGGCGGGGCGAGGTCGCTGACCGGCTGCCGGACGCTGGGCATGTCCGGGTCGATGGCCGGGACGACCTCGGGCAGCGTGAAGTGCAGTTCGGTGCCGGGGTCGGTGTCGGGGTTCAGCCAGATGCGGCCGCCGCGCGCCTCGACGATGCGGCGGCACAGGGCCAGTCCGATGCCGTTCCCGGCGTACTGATCGCGGGTGTGCAGCCGCTGGAAGATCACGAAGACCCGCTCGGCGTACTCGGCGGGCACGCCGATGCCGTTGTCCCGCAGCGTGAAATGCCAGGTGTCCCCTGCCTTGGTGGCACTCAGGTGCACGCGGGGGGGCACGCCGGGCCGGTGGAATTTCAGGGCGTTGCCGATCAGGTTCAGGAACAGCTGCGTGAACTGCGTCGGGTTCAGCGTCAGGGTGGGTAGCGGCCCCGCCTCGACCTGCCCGCCGGTCTCGTCGAGCAGGGCCTGGAGCTGCGTGAGGACGTCGCGCAGCAGGACGTTCAGGTCGGTGCGGGTGGGGGGCGTGGGGCGCGCGTGCAGGCGGCTGATCGCCAGCACGTCCTCGATCAGGGTGGACATGCGCTGGGCCCCGTCCACGATGATGCCCATGTAGCGGCGTCCCCGGTCGTCGAGCTGCGCGCCGTAACGGCCCTGGAGCAGTTGCGTGAACGACGCGATGGTCCGCAGGGGTTCTTTCAGGTCGTGACTGGCGACGTGCGCGAACTGTTCCAGGTCGCGGTTGCTGCGTTCCAGCGCGGCGGTGCGGGCCTGGACGCGGTCGTCCAGCGTGTCCCGGTCGCGCTGCACCCGTTCGAGCAGGGCCGCGCGGACCAGCGCGGTGTGCAGCAGCTGCGTGAAGGTCGGCGCCAGCGGGTTCTGATCCCCGGCGGGGCCGCGCAGCAGCTTGCCGAGCGGGTCACCGTCGTGCGTCAGCGGCGTGGTCTGCCAGTCGGGGTCGCCTGCGGTTGCCGGGGGGGGCGCCTCGCCGGGCAGCAGCAGGTGCGCCTCGCTGCCCAGCAGGGCGGGGGCGGCGTCCCGCGCGATCCGCTGCACGTCCACGCGGGTCCGCGCGGCATTCAGCGTGGCGGCCAGCGCGTACAGGTCGGTCAGCTGCCGCGCGTGGGCGTGGTCGCGCGCCTCGATCTCCCGCCGCGGGGTGTCGTCGTACAGGTACACCGTCTGGCCCTGCTCGGCGGGGAACACGCGGGCGTGCAGCCAGCGGCCCTGCGGGGTGAGCAGCTGCGCGCTGCCGCCACCCGCGCCGCGCAGCAGGTCCGGCAGGGGCGTGCCGGTCAGCCAGTCCAGGGTCAGCAGGGACGCGCCGAGCAGCGAGTCGTCCGCGCCGAGCAGCTGCTGCGCCGCCGGGTTCACGCTCTGCACGGTCAGGTGGGCGTCCACGAGCAGCACGCCGTCGGTGATGCTGCTCAGCAGCGCCGCCTGCTGCGTGCGGGCTTCCTCCAGCGCCCGGCTGAGCCGGTGCGTGTTCAGGGCGGCCTGCGCGGCGCGGCGCAGCGCGTCGGGCGTCAGGCGGCCCTTCACGAGGTAGTCCTGCGCCCCGGCGCGCATGGCCTGCACGGCGATCTCCTCGTCGCCGACGCCGGTCAGGACGATCACGGCGCAGTCGGGCCGGAACTCGTTCAGGAACTCGATGCCGGTCATGTCGGGCAGCTGGTAGTCCAGCAGGATCAGGTCCGGGGTGGTGCCGCGCAGCATGTCGGCGGCGTCCTCGCCCAGGCTGGCCTGGCTGAGCGTGACGTGCCACTCGGGCCAGCCGCGCAGGTACCGCAGGTACGTCGCGGTGTCCTCGGGGCTGTCGTCGACGATCAGGACGTGCAGCGGGCGGGTCACAGGTGCTCCCGGTGCGGCAGCTGCGCGGTGTCCAGCCAGAAGGCCAGCGTGCGGCGCAGCTGCTCGGTGAACTGCGTGAAGTTCACGGGTTTGGTCAGGTAACTGTTCGCGCCCAGCGCGTAGCACTCGTTCACGTCCCGCTCGCTGGCGGAGGTGGACAGCACCACGACCGGCAGGGTCCGCGTGCGCGGGTCGCTGCGCAGCGCGCCCAGCACCTCGCGTCCGTCCGTGCCGGGCAGGTTCAGGTCCAGCAGGATCAGGCTGGGCCAGTGCGGCGGCGCGCTGAGCCAGTCGATGGCGTCGTCGCCGTTCACGCAGCGGTCCAGCGGTACCGGGCGCTCCAGGCGCCCCAGCGCCCACTGGATCGCCTGGAAGTCCTCGTCGCTGTCCTCGACGATCAGCAGTCGGTGGTCGCTCACGCGCCCTCGCCGCCCTGCAGCGTGAAGTAGAAGGTGGTGCCCTGACCGTAGGTGCTGACCGGCCAGATCTGCCCGCCGTGCCGCTCGATGATCTTCTTCACGATGGTCAGGCCCGCGCCGGTCCCGCCGCCGTACTGGTCGCGGGCGTGCAGGCGCTTGAAGATCCGGAAGATGTTCTCGAAGTGCCGGTCGCGGATACCGATGCCGTTGTCCTGCACGAACAGCACCCACGCGGTGTCCGGGACGCCGTCCGGGACGCTCAGGTCCCCGCGCTGTCCGGGGGCGAGCGCGCCGACCGTGATGCGGGGCGGCTTGTCGTTGTACTTCACGGCGTTCGACACGAGGTTATTCAGGACCTCGCCCACCCGCACGCGGTCCACGGGCAGCGTCGGCAGGGGCAGGCAGGTCACCTCGGCGCCCGCCTGCTCCAGTCGCGCGGACAGGACGTCCAGGACGTCGCTGAGCAGGTCGTTCAGGTCCGTGTCGCGGAAACTGAGGTCCACGCGTCCCACCCGCGAGTACAGCAGCAGCGAGTCGATCAGGTCGTCCATGCGCTGCGTGAGGCGCACCAGCGTGTGCAGTTTCGACACGCCGTCCTCGTCCAGCTGCTGCGCGTAGGCTTCCAGCAGGAACACCGAGTAGTTGTGCAGGCCGCGCAGCGGTTCTTTCAGGTCGTGGCTGGCGATGTACGCGAAGGCGTCCAGGTCGGCGTTGCTGCGTTCGAGTTCCTGATTGCTGCGGGTCAGGTCCTCGTTCAGGTCGCGCAGTTCCTCGGCGCGGCGCAGCACCAGGTTCAGCAGCGCCCGGCGCAGCGTGCGGGCCGCCGCGATCTCCTCGGGCTGCCACTCGGCGCTGCGGCCCCGCACCGTCTGCTGCCACGCCTCGAAGGACCGCCGGGGGCTCAGGCGTTCGCTGCCGTCCGGCCCCGCCTCGGCCGGTTTGTTCGGGTCGCCGCCCCAGGTGACGGTCTGCAGTTCCTCCGGGCGGAACCACATCACGTAGTCACCCCGCAGGCGCGAGAGCTGCACCGCCAGCAGTCCGCTGGCCGCCCCGGCGTGCGCGTTCGCGTCGGGGAACAGCTCGCCCAGCGAGCGGGTGTGCAGGACCTCCGCGTCGGACTGCGTGCCCAGCCACGCCTGAATGGCGCGCAGTTGCGCGGCGTCCGGCGTGCGCCCCAGGCGGACGACCTCGCCGTCCAGGCACACGGCGGCGCCCCCGGCGTCCACGAACTCCAGCAGCTGCGACCCCTGCCCGACAAGCGCCTCGAGGAGATCCGGGGTGTGCGCCAGGCGTTCCATCAGCTGCGTCTGCGCGGCCCTGAGGTGCAGCTGGTACGTCTGGTCCTGTTTTTCCTGCCACGCGCTGAGCTGCACGCTGGCCACCTGCCCGATCAGTTCGCAGGCCGCGCGGACGTTCGGACTGAGCGTGCGGGGGCTGTCGTGGTGGCAGGCGATCAGACCCCACAGTTCGGCGCCGCGCAGCAGGCTGATGCTCATGGAGGCGCCCACGCCCATGTTGCGCAGGTACTCCAGGTGAATCGGGGAGACGCTGCGCAGCACGCAGTAGCTCATGTCCAGCGGCCCCTCGCCCGGCAGGGCCAGCATCGGCGCTGGAACGTAGTTCACGTCCGTGATGATCCGCAGCATGTTCAGCACGTACAGCGCCCGCGCCTGCTTCGGGATGTCCGACGCGGGGTAGCGCAGGCCCAGGTACGGGGTCGTGCCGGGGCCGCAACGCTCGGCGATCACCGTGCCGGTCCCGTCATCCGCGAACTGGTACACCATGACCCGGTCGAAGCCGGTCAGGGCCTGCACCTCGTGCGCGACGACGTCGGCGAAGCGGCCCTGGTCCGGCGCGGCGTTCATGCGGGCCAGCGCGCCGCGCACCAGCGTGTAGGCGTCGCCCTGCGTCAGCGTCTCGGGGCGCGGCTCGAACTCCAGGACGGTCAGGTCGTCCAGGCGGTGCGCGGTCAGGTCGAACGGCCCGCGTCCCCGCACGGGCGTACTCAGCAGGAACAGCGGGTTGCGGTCCAGTTCCCCGGACGCCAGCGCGTCACCGACCTGCGCGGCCAGGTCCGCGTCCAGCAGGGTCTCCAGAGGCGCGCCGAGCAGGTCGCCCGCCGGAGTGCCCAGCAGCCCCGGGACGTTCGCGCTGAACTGCACGACCAGCCCGCCGCGCAGCGCCACGAGCGCCCCGTGAGGCTGGACGGCGCCCGGAACGTGAATCGGTTCGCGGTCGCAGTTGGTCAGGTCGACCGGCGCGTCGAGCGCCGTGACACGGGCGGGTTCGTGGGTCATGGGGCCTCCGGGGCGTCGGCGGAATACGTGAAGAGTTCGAAGGTCAGTGTAGCGGCCCGTACCGCCCGGGTGGCGAACGCCTCCGGGTCCGGCGCAGACGCGTGCCGCGCGCCGAGCAGCGCCCCGAAGGTCCGCCAGCGCGGCCCGACGTCCGGGCCGTAACTGCGGTAGAAGTGCAGGGTGTCCGGGCTGACGCCCGCGCCGAGCAGGTGCCGGGTCACGACCTGCCCGCCCAGCGTGGCGCCCTCCAGGACGTACGCGCAGCCCCAGGCGTCCGCCTCGGTGCTCAGCCACGCGGGCGGCGGCAGTGTGGGCAGGGGCGGCTGGTTCAGGGCACGCAGGTCCAGGTCCAGCCGTGGCGTCTTGGCGCGGGCCTCCAGGTCCAGTGCAGCCCAGTCGGGGTCCGGCAGGGCCGCTCGCAGCACGCGGTTCAGGCCGTCCTCGAGCGGGGCGTGCCGGGCGCGCTGCCAGGCGAGCACGCGGGCGTACCGCGCGCGGGTCAGGCCCGGCGAGAGCAGGTCCAGCGCCGCCTCGGCCCGGGCGTGCTGCGAGCGCGTCTCGACCTTCAGGCGCGCCAGCAGTGAACCAGTGCCGGAGACGTCATTGGCGGAAGCGACAGTCATGCCAGAACCGCACGAAATGATCGAGTTGCTGCACGAAGCCCGGAAAGTCGCGGCTCTTGACCATGTAGGAACTCGCCAGCAGGTCGTAGGCGCGCGCGACGTCCTGCGCGTTGTCACTGGTGGACAGGATCACGACCGGCAGGTGCCGCGTGCGCTCCGCGGCGCGGATCTCGCGGATGACGTCGAAGCCGCTCATGCGGGGCATATTCAGGTCCAGGATGACCACGTGGGGCAGCGGGTGGGCGCGCAGGTGCGCCAGGGCGCTGGGGCCGTCCTCGCAGATCGCGACGTGCACGGGCGAATCCTGCGCGGCGAAGGCTTCCTCGGCGAGCAGGCGGTCGGCGGGGTCGTCGTCGATCAGCAGGACGTTCAGCACCTCCGGGGGAATGACGGTCACAGGGTTCCTTTCATGGATGCGCCGAGCCTAACAGCTGCCCACCGATGGGAAACAGGACACCTGCACAGAAAAAAACGGATTCTAAAGGTTAGATGAAATCCCCGTCGGGCCTTTTCCGCATGTGACCTCCCCCGCCGGGGGAACTGTCGGGAATGTCCCTCCACGCGCCGGACCGCCATGCCAGAATCGGCCTCAATCACCCCAGGTCCACTCCCCGTTCCAGTCACGCCTCCCGGCACCGGCAAGGTCGCGTCCCAGCATCCCGACCGGTGGAGACAGCCCCCCGCACTGCGCCCCTCCCAGGACGGTCTTTCATGTTGCCCTTCCTCCTGCCGTTCACCCTGTGCCTGATCACCATCGCGGCCGCCGGAACACTCATGCGGGTGCAGGCCCGCACGCACCTCCTCGCCGGACACGTCGGGCGCGGCACGCAACTGCTCGCGGGCCTGATCCTGGGCAGCGGCCTGTGGGGCGCGCAGATCCTCGCCCTGCGCGCCCAGGCCCTGCACGCCCCGGCGCCCGCCGCCGCACTCCACTGGCTGGTCAGCGTGAGCGTCGCCACCGGCTTCCTGCTGTGGTACCGCCACCACGCCCTCGACCGACCCGCCCGCGTGACTGTGACCCTGCTCCTGACCGTCACCGCCGCGCAGATCGCGGGCCTGAGCGGCTACCCCCTGCCGCTGACCACCGCGCACGCCCCGCAGGCCCTGAGCCTGTACCTGCTCGGCGCACTCGGCGCCCTGGCCGCCGCCACCCTGACCCGCCGCCCCGGCCTGAGCCGCGCCGGACAGCTCGGCGCCGTCACGCTGGGCCAGAGCCTGAGCGTCACGCTGATCACCCTGGCCGCCGCCTCGCTGCTGCCCGCCGGAACGCCCGTCCCCGCCGCGACCCTGCCCGCCCTGGCCCTCGGCACCGCCGCCGCGCTGTTCCTGACCGTCGCCGCCGCGCTGCTCGGCGACATGCAGCAGCGCCGCGCCGCGCGACTCGCCACGCTGGTCGCCGAGCGCACCGCCGAACTCCGGGCAGAACGCGACTTTCACGTGGCGCTCCTCGACAGCCTGAACGACGAGGTCATCATCAGCGGCGCCGACGGACAGCTCATCCAGCACAACAGCGCCGCCGCGCAGCTGCACCGCGCCCCCCTCACCGGCACCCTCGCACCCGACTGGGCCGCCACCTACGGCCTGCACACCCCCGACTTCACGCGCCTGCTGCGCGCCGGGGAGGTGCCGCTCGCCCGCGCCCTGAACGGCGAAACCGTCCGCGCCGCCCTGATCGGCATCGAAGGCCCGGAGGGGCAGCGTATCGTCAGCTGCAACGCCACCCCGGTCCGCGCGGGGGACGGCCAGATCAGCGGCGCCGTCGTCGCCATGAACGACGTCACCACCCGCGAACAGGCCGGGCAGGAACTCGCCCGCACCGCCGCCCAGCACGCCCAGATCCTCGACTCCCTGGACGAGGGGCTGCTGCTGCTGGACCCCGACGGCCGCGTCCTGTCCCGCAACGGCCGCGTCCGTGAACTGCTCGGCCCGCACAGCGACGCCGCCACCACCCTGGCCGAACTGCTCGCGCCGCTGACCGTCCGCGACCCCCAGGGCCGGGTCCTGCGCGGCAAGAGCCCGAACTTCCGGGCGCTGCTCGGCGGCGAGGTCCGCAGCGCCCAGTCGATCATGCACGTCGAGCGGCCCGACGGGCGGCACCTGTGGCTGCACAGCCGCGCCCAGGCGACCCTGCAGGGCACAGAGGTCAGCGGCGCGCTGTACCTGCTGCGCGACGTGACCGACACGCACGAACTGCACGCACAGCTCACTCGCGTCACGCGCTACGCACCCCTGACCGCGCTGCCCAACCGCGCGCACTTCGAGGACCTCGCCGCCACGCTGCCCGCCCCGGATGGCCGCACACTGCTGGTGACCCAGTGCCTGAACATCACCGACCTGCGCGCCGTGCCGGGCACGCTGGCCGACGACCTGACCCTGGCGTTCACCGCCGCCCTGCGGCGCAGCTACCCCGACGCCCTGCTGACCGGACAGCTCGACGAGCGCACCTTCGCGCTGATCCTGCCCGGCCCGGAGACACGCCTGCGCGGCGCGCTGCTGGACCCCATCCCCCTGCGCGGCGAGCAGGTCTTCCCCCGCGTGCGCGCCTGCGCCCGCCCCTGGCCCGCCGCCGAGGCCCTGGGTACCACCCTGCACGCCGCCGAGACCACCCTGAGCGTCGCCCCCGAGGGCACCCTGCTACCCGCCGAGGACCACCACGTCCAGGACCGGCAGCGCCGCGTTCACCTGGAAGGCGCGCTGCGGCGCGCCCTGGCGACCGCCGACTTCCGGGTGCACTACCAGCCGATCATCGAACTGACCAGCGGCGCGATCGTCAAGGCCGAGGCCCTCATCCGCTGGACCGACCCGGTGGCCGGACGCGTCCCACCCGACGTGTTCGTCCCGCTGGCCGAACAGCTCGGCCAGATTCACGTCATCACCGACCACGTCATCCACGCCGCGCTGCGCGAGGCCCGCCGCGCCAGCCTCACCCTGAACCGGACCGTCCGCATCGCCGTGAACCTGTCCCCCAGCGAACTGAACGCCCCGGACTTCATGGACCGCATGCACCGCCTGATCCACGACCACCCGGACGCCGCCCGCCACCTGGCCTTCGAGGTCACCGAGAGCGGCGCCCTGATCAACCTCGAACAGACCGCCCGGCACCTCACCACCCTGCGCGAATGGGGCTTCGGCCTGGCCCTGGACGACTTCGGCACCGGCCACTCCGCCCTGAGCCTCCTGCAGCACCTCCCGATCCACCACCTGAAACTCGACCGGACCTTCGTGTGGGGCATCGAGGGCAACGACCGACTCCAGATCCTGACCGGCGCCGTCATGGAACTCGCGACCCGACTGAACTTCGCGGTGGTCGCCGAGGGCATCGAGACCACCGCCCACGAGGCGATCCTGCGCGAGATGGGCTGCACCCTCGGACAGGGCTACCTGTACAGCCCCCCCCAGGCGCAGCCCGACTGGGCCGCACTCGACGGCTGGGCCACCACGCCCTGATCCGGCGCGCAATTGCGAATCCCGGCACGCCGTCACGGCCCCCCACCCGGTATCATGACCGCAATGACCGCGTCCGAAAGCACCCCCACGCGGCCCGAAGTGGCCCTTGACCCTCCTCTGCCGTTCAGCGCGGACCAGGGCGCGGCCGACCTGCAGTTCACGTACCTGCACCAGGTGCACGACCTCAGCCACGACTGCATCAAGATCGTCAGCCCCGACGGCGCGCTGCTGAGCATGAACCGCAACGGCCAGCAGGCCATGCAGGTCGACGACTTCGCCACCTGCCAGGGCGCCGACTGGCTCAGCTTCTGGCAGGGTGACGCCCGCGAGCCCATGCTGGCCGCCTTCGAACGCGCCCGCGCCGGGCAGGGCGCGCACTTCTCCGGGTTCTGCCCCACCATGAAGGGCGAACCCCGCTGGTGGGACGTGACCCTCGCGCCGTTGAACGACCCCGCCGAACCGGGCGTCACCGGGCCGCTCATCGTGATCTCGCGCGACATCACCGCCGAACACCAGGTGCGTGAACAGCTGCGCCTGCTGAACGCCACCCTGCACGACGAGGTCCAGCGGCAGACCGAGGCGCTGCGCCGCGAACGCCAGAGCCTGCTGCAGACCAACGAGGAACTGGAGAACATCGCGTACTCCATGTCCCACGACCTCCTCACGCCCGTGCGGCACATGCTCAGCTTCGCCCGACTGGCCCGCACCGCCGACGCCGACAAGCGCGAACGCTACCTCGGCATCATCGAGCGCAGCGCCGAACACCTCAGCAGCATGATCGAGGGCGTCCTGCGCTTCAGCCGCGCCGGACGGCACGCCCTTCAGTGGCAGCCGGTCAGCCTCGCGGCGATCCTGCGGGACCTGCAGGTCGAACTGACCGCCGAGCACCCCGTCACCTGGGACGTCGCCGAGCTGCCCACCGTCACCGGGGACGCCGCGCAACTCAAGCAGGCGCTACGCAGCCTGTGCCACAACGCCCTGAAATTCACCCGCGCCCGACCCGACGCGCGGATCGAGGTGCGTGCCGAGCAGCGCGGCAGCGAATGGCACGTCACCGTCACGGACAACGGCGTGGGCTTCGAACCCACCTACGCCCCCAAACTGTACCGGCTGTTCCAGCGCCTGCACCACCAGTCCGAATACCCTGGCGCCGGCACCGAACTCGCCACCGTCCGCCGCATCATCGACCGGCACGGCGGACAGGTCTACGCCAGCGGCACACCCGGACTGGGCGCCACCTTCAGCTTCACGCTGCCCACCGACCCGGTCCGCACCCTCGACTGACCCGCCGCGCACGGCCGGACGAACACGAAGGGAGAGCCGAATCAGTGGCTCTCCCTTCGTGCTGAACAGTTCTACAGATGGTGGATCAGTCCGCCGCGACCGGCGTGCGTGCCGCACTGAGCGGCAGCCCGTCGGCTCCGAGGGGTTTTTTCAGGATGCCCAGCAGCAGGGTGCTGACCACGGTGCCCGCCACGATCGCCGCGACGTACATGGGGAGGTTCGTGACGGCGTTCGGGATGAACAGCACGAAGATCCCGCCGTGCGGGGCGCGCAGCAGGCACCCGGCGGCCATGCTGATCGCCCCGGCGACCGCGCTGCCCGCGATCAGGCTGGGAATGACGCGCAGCGGATCGCGCGCCGCGAAGGGAATGGCGCCCTCGGTGATGAACGAGATGCCCAGCACGCCCGCCGCCTTCCCGGCCTCCACCTCGTCCTTCGTGAAGCGGTTCTTGAAGATCAGCGTGGCGAGGAACAGCGCCAGCGGCGGGGTCATCCCGGCGGCCATGGTCGCGGCGATCGGGCCGTAGACCTTGGCGCCCAGCAGGCCGGTGCTGAAGGTGTACGCGGCCTTGTTGATCGGGCCGCCCATGTCGAAGGCCATCATGCCGCCCAGCAGCGCGCCGAGCAGCGCGGCGCTGGTGTTGCCCAGGCCCTGCAGCCACGCGGTCAGGCCAGTCAGGGCCGCCGCGACCGGTTTGCCGACCACGAACATCATCAGCAGGCCCACGCCCAGCGTGCCCAGCAGCGGCAGGATCAGGGTGGGTTTCAGGCCTTCAAGCGTGCGGGGCAGTTTGATGCTGCGGGTCAGCCACAGCACGAGGTACCCGGCCAGGAAGCCCGCGATGATGCCGCCCAGGAAACCGCTGCCGGTCAGGCCCGCCAGGAAGCCGCCGATCATGCCGGGCGCGAGGCCGGGCCGGTCGGCGATGGAGAACGCGATGTACCCGGCGAGGACCGGAACGAACAGCCCGAACGCGCCGTTCGCGCCGATCTTGAAGAGGGTGTTGCCGAGCGTCCCGGCGTACTTGTCCTCGTAGATGAAGATGCCCTGGTCCCCGAACTGGAACGACCCGATGGCGAAGGCCAGCGCGATGAGCAGGCCGCCGGCGACCACGAAGGGCAGCATGTGCGACACGCCGGTCATCAGGTGCTTGTAGAAGGCGGGCGTGCCCGCGTTCTTCGCGGCTTTCGCGGCGGCGGCCTGCGCGACGTAGTCGGGGCTGCTGGCGTCCGCGCCGCCCCCCGCCGTCACGCCGTGCACGGTCGCCTGCGCCTGGGCGGTGGTGATGACGGCCGCGCCGTCCTTGATGGCGGGCTTCGTGCCGGTCACGTACACGCGCTTGCCGGTGAAGCGCGACAGGTCCACGTTCGTGTCCGCCGCGATGACCACCAGGTCCGCGCGGGCAATGTCGTCGGGCGTCAGGGTGTTCCCGGCGCCGACGCTGCCCTGCGTCTCGATCTTCGCGGTGTACCCGAGTTTCCTCGCGCCGCCCTCCAGGCCCTCGGCGGCCATGAAGGTGTGCGCGATGCCGGTGGGGCAGGCGGTGATGCCCACGACGTGCAGCGGCCCGGCCTGCGGCGCAGCGGCGGGCGCCCCGGCGCTTCCGGCGCGGGCCAGCAGCGCCCCCGGGTCACGGATGGCGTCCTGCGTTCCGGCGCGCACGATGGTCTTCCCGGCGAAGCGGGATTCGTCCACGGCGACGTCGGTGGCGAGGATCACGAGGTCCGCCTGCGCGATCTGCGCGGGGGTCAGGGCGTCCTGCGTGCCGACGCTGCCCTGCGTCTCGACGTGCAGGGTGTGCCCGGCCTGGGCGGCGGCGCGCCGCAGCGACTCGGCGGCCATGAAGGTGTGGGCGATGCCAGTGGGGCAGGCCGTGACAGCGACAATCTGAGCCATATGTTCTCCTGAGAGTGGGTTGTGGGTTGTGGGTTGTGGGTTGTGGGTTGTGGGTTGTGGGTTGTGGGGCGCAGGGGTCAGGCGGTCAGAGGCTGGGCGGGCTCGACCTGCACCAGCGCGGCCAGGGCGTCCAGCTCGGCGCGGGGCGGCAGGTGCGCGCCCAGGCGGGTGATGCTGCCCGCACTGAACGACGTGGCGCGCCGGGCGGCACCTTCGAGGCTCAGGCCGTCCAGGCGGGCGCTGATCAGTCCGGCGACCATCGCGTCCCCGGCGCCGACGGTGCTCTGCACGGTCACGCGCGGCGGGCGGGCGAACACGGCCTCCTGCGCGGTGACGAGCAGCGCGCCGCGTTCGCCCTGCGACACGGCGACCAGTTCGGCGCCGCGGCGGATCAGCTCGCGCGCGGCAGCCAGAACGTCGGCGTCGGTGGGCAGCGGGTGACCGAGTGCGGCCTCCAGCTCGTGGATGTTCGGTTTGATCAGCTGCGGCAGCGTGTCGGCCGTCAGCGCGGCGCGCAGGGCCTCGCCGCTGGTGTCCAGCGCCACGAAGCGCCCCTGCTCGCGCAGGCGGGCGACCTCCTCGGCGTAGAAGCTCGCGTGGACGCCCGGCGGGAGGCTCCCGCACAGCGCCACGACCTCCACCCCGGCGGGCTGCGAGCGCAGCGTCGCCTGCAGGTGCGCCAGCGCGCGGGCGCTGACGGTCAGGCCCGGCAGGTTCAGGTCGGTGGTGTCGCCGCGCGCGGGGTCCACCAGTTTCAGGCCCACGCGGGTCGCGCCGGGCACGCGCACGAACTCGTCGCTGACGCCCTTGTCGCGGAACAGCGTCTCGAACGGGGCGGCGTTGTCGCGGCCCAGCAGGCCGGTCGCGGCGACCGGGGCGCCCCAGTCGGCCAGGATGGCGGCCACATTCACGCCCTTGCCGCCCGCGTCCTGCTGCGCGCCCTGGGCGGCGTTCACCTCGCCCCGCTGCCAGCCCGCCGCCTGCACGGTCAGGTCCAGCGCGGGGTTCAGGGTGACGGTCAGGACGCGCGGCGTGACGCTCACGCGCGGACCTCGGGATCCTGCGGGTTCGGACTCAGGGTGCGGGTCAGGGCGCGCACGCTCGCCGCGTCGGGCTGCGTCAGCGCGCGGGCGGCTAGGTCGCGCAGCGCCGCGAGGTCGTGCTGCCGCAGCGCGGCCTTCACGGCCGGGATCTGCGGGGCGCTGACCGACAGTTCCTTCACGCCCAGCCCGGTCAGGATCAGCGCGCCCACCTCGTCCCCGGCGGCGCCGCCACACACGCCCACCCACTTCCCGTGCGCCTCGGCGGCCTGCACGGTCAGCGCCACGAGTTGCAGCACGGCCGGGTGCATCGCGTCGGTCTGGCGGGCCAGCTGCGGGTGCAGGCGGTCCATCGCCAGGGTGTACTGCGTCAGGTCGTTCGTGCCGACGCTGAAGAAGTCCACCTCGGGCGCCAGCTGAGGCGCCAGCAGCGCGGCGGACGGCACCTCGATCATCACGCCCAGCGGGATGCGCGGCGCGTCCAGCTCGGCGCGCACGTCATCGAGCAGCGCGCGGGCGCGGCGGAAGTCCTCCAGGGTGCTGATCATCGGGAACATGACGTGCACGTTCGGGTGGTCCCTGGCGACGCGCACGATGGCGCGCAGCTGCGGCAGGAACAGGTCCGGACGCTCGAAGCACAACCGGATGCCGCGCAGGCCCAGGAAGGAGTTGTCCTCGCGTTCCAGGCCCAGGTACGGCACGTCCTTGTCCCCGCCGATGTCCAGCGTGCGGATGATCAGCGGGCGCTCGCCCAGGGCCTCGGCCATAGCGCGGTACTCGCGTTCCTGCTCATCCTCGGTCGGGACACTGTCACGTTCGAGGAACAGGAACTCGGTGCGCATCAGGCCCACGCCCTCGGCCCCGGCGTCCAGCGCGCCAGGTGCGGCGGCGGCGCGGTTGATGTTCGCGGCGATCTCCACGCGGGCGCCGTCGCGGGTCGCGCCGGGGCGGTGCCGGTCGGCGCGGGCGCGGTCCAGTTCGGCCCGCAGCGTCTCCTGCCGGGCGCGGGCCGCCTGCACGTCCGCCGCCGACGGGTTCAGGTACAGGGCACCCGCCTGCCCGTCGAGGATGGCGGGGGTGCCGTCCGGCACGTCCAGCAGGCCGGTCCCGGCGGCCACCACGGCGGGCAGGCCCAGCCCGCGCGCGATGATCGCGGTGTGGCTGGTCGGGCCGCCCTGCGCGGTCACGAAGCCCAGCAGGCTCCCCTCGCTGAAGCGCGCGGTGTCGCTGGGCGTCAGGTCCGGCGCGAGCAGGATCGCGGGGGCGGCGCCCTCCAGGTGGTCCTCGCCCAGGCCCAGCAGGCGGCGCAGCACGCGGCGCTGCACGTCGCCCAGGTCGGTGGCCCGCGCGGCGAGGGTCGGATCGTCGAGTTTCTGCAACTGCGCGATGCGCTCGCCGCTGGCCCGCTGGTACGCCCAGGCGGCGCCGTGCCCGTCCAGCACGAGGTTCACGGCGTCCTGCACGGTGCCCTCGTCGGTCAGGAGTTCACGGTGCGCGCGGAAGATCGCGGCGCGGTCGGCGTGCCCCGCCTGGGCCTGCTGCTCGATCAGGCCGTCCAGTTCGGCGGCGGCGGCGTTCAGCGCGTCGTCCAGCGCCTGCGCCTGCGCGGCGGCCTCGCCGGGCTGGTCCGTGACGTGCAGGTCGGCCGGGCGGTACACGCGGGTCTCGCCGATCACCAGGCCGTCGCTGGCCGGAACGCCCTCGATGGTCGCGCCGACCTGCGTGGGGCGCCAGTCGGCCTCGCGCCGCACGGGCGCGGCCGGGGCGCTCAGGCTCAGGTCGTCGCCCAGCCCGGCGCGGATCGCGTCGGTCACGGCGCCCAGCGCGGCCTCGCTGTCGGCCCGCACCGTCAGGACGCTGCCGCGCTTCAATCCCAGGCTGAGCAGTTCCATCAGTCGCAGTGCGTCCGCGCTCTGCCCGCCGTGCTCGACGCGCACGCGCGCGCCCAGACGCCGCACCAGATTGGCGAGCATCGTGCCGGGCCGGGCGTGCATGCCCAGCGGGTTGGGCAGCGTGACCTGCGCGCTGAAGGGCAGCTCCGGGTCGCTGACGGGCGCGGCGTCCTCGGCGGTGGCCTCGCCGGTCAGGGCGCGCTGCACCAGGGCCGGGTCGGCGGTCGTCGAGAGCTGCTCGACCAGCGCGTCGTCGGCCAGCACGCGGGTCAGGCGGCGCAGGATGTCGAGGTGCTCGTCGCTGGCCGCCGCGATCCCCACCACGAGGCGGACGGTCTCGCCGCCCTCGCCCCAGGCGACGCCCTGCGGGAGTTGCAGCACGGCGATGCCGGTCTGGCGGATGAGGTGGCGGGTGTCGGGTGTGCCGTGCGGGATGGCGATGCCGCTGCCCAGGTAGGTGTTCGCCTGACCTTCACGGGCGAGCATGCCGCCCAGGTAGGCGGGGTCGACGCGGCCCGCCTGGGCCAGCAGGGCGGCGACCTGTTCGATGGCGGCCTGTTTGCTGCTGGCCTGCGCGCCGAGGCGGATCAGTGAGCGGGGGAGGTTGATCATGGTTGCTTCTCCTGTGCGGAGAGCGGGACAGCCACCCGCTCGCCTGCCGATTCCTGACGAATCGTGATCAATTTTGAGCAATTTCGATCATAGTTGACATTGGCCTGACCATCAAGTGCCCCGATCACCCTTGCCTGGACACCCGCACCACCACGGCAGAAACCCACCCACACGCCCCCCACACCCCACGCGCTACCATGAGCAGAGATGAACGCTCCCCTCGCGGAGGACCGCCTCCAGCGCATCCTCGACCTGCTCTCCCGGAACGGCCGCATGCGCACCACCGCCCTGACCGAAGCGCTCGGCGTCAGCGGCGCCACCACCCGCCGCGACCTCGACCTGCTCGCCAGCCGCGGCCTGATCCGCAAACTCCACGGCGGCGCGGCCCTCGCCAGCCAGGACCAGCAGTACGCCGACCGGCAGCAGCTCCACCAGGACGCCAAGACCCGCCTCGCCCAGACCGCCCTGAACCTCATCCAGCCCGGCCAGACCCTCTACCTCGACGCGGGCACCACCGCCCAGGCCGTCGCCCACGCCCTGAAACGCGCGCCGCAACTGACCCGCACCCTGCGCGTCGTCACCCACGGCATCGACGTCGCCTACGAACTCAACGGCGAATGCCCCCTCTACGTCGTCGGCGGCGAACTCTACGGCAGCACGTACAGCCTCACCGGCCCCGACGCCCTCGACACCATCCGCCGCTACCGCTACGACCTCTTCCTGGTCGGCTGCACCAGCATCGACCCCACCCGCGGCCTGACCAACAGCAACCTCATCGAGGCGCAGCAGAAAGCCGCCATCATGACCCAGGCCACACGCACCGTCCTCATCGCCGACCACAGCAAATGGGGCCCCACGGGCTTCGCCACCTTCGCCACCCTGAACCAGATCCACAACTGGGTCACCGACCACGCCGGCCCCGTCGCCCGCTGCGCCTTCGAAGAAGCCGGCGTCACAGTCCACGACAGCGCCTGAACCGGACAGGCGAGGGGCGCCGCGGCGTGAATCGCGGCGCCCCTCACCTGTCCGGTCAGTTCAGCCGCCGCAGTTCCTGACTCAGTCGCTCGCGCAGGCGGGCGTACACCTCGCGCGCCACCTGATCCAGGTCCACGCTGCTGCGCGGCTGGGCGCGGCGGCCCACCGCCTGATCCTCGGGTGGTCGGGCCGGTTTCGCGGCCGGGGCGGGCGCGCGGTCGGTGGCGGCCGCGTGCCACAGCGGCGTGGTGGCCGGGGGCGGTGCGGCGGGAAGCGCGGCGGACACCGACTGGTCGGGCGCCGGTACGGACGGAACCGCGGGTGCCCACGCGTCCGCACTCACGGACGGGCGCGCAGGCAGGTCCGGTGCGTCCCAGGCGGGCAGCGGTTCCCACGGGGCGGGCAGGCCCGGCGCGCGGCGCGGCGCATCCGCCCTGGACTGGCGTGTGGGGTCGGCCTGCGCGAACGCGGCGTGTTCGGTGGCGAGGGCCACGCCTTCCTCATCCGCGGGAGCGGGACGGCCCACCGACTGGGGCCTCTCCGGGCGGGTCAGGGCCGCCGGGACGAACAGCGGATCGCGCGCGCGCCGGGCGTGCGTGACCTCGTGTGCCGCCAGCGCCAGCCCCGCCGCGCTGCCCAGCGGCACGTCGTGCGGCAGGAACACCGTCTCCCTGACCGTCAGGCCGTCGGCGCGGGCCGCGCGCAGCGCCGGAGTGACCTCGGGGCGGCGCACGACCCGCACGTCCGCGACACTCGTCCCCAGCACCCCCCGCAGGGCGACCTGCTCGCCGGGCGACAGCGGCGCGCCGTGCCCGTCGCGGGCCAGCGCGTGCTCCAGCGCCGCCAGGACCGCCTGATCCGTGCCCGTGCGGGTGCGGCCCGCAGGGGCGGCCTTGAGCTGGGGACCGGGTGCCGCGCGGCGTGACGCGGCGGGCGACAGCAGGGGCGCGCCGGGGTAGACCGGTTGAACCGCGCTGCCCCTCAGGTCCGGGGTCACGGCGTGAGCCGGGCGCGAGGTCACGGGGCTGACCCCCGGCGTCCGGGTGGCGTGCGTCAGGAGGGTCCGGGTGCTGTCGTCCGGGGACGCGACCTCCGGAACGTGCGGCACTCCGGGCAGACCGGCCGCGGGAGGGCCGCCGATTCGCTCCGGGAGGTCGCCCGCCACGTCCTGCGCGGCTGCCTCCTGCGCGCCCGTGAACGGACTGGTGCGGACCGGACCGTTCCCGACGGGCGGCAGGCCACGCTGGACCGCTGGCGAGTTCTCCAGGGCCGGTGCGGGAGCGGCCGGTGGGATGGGTGGGCGCGGCGCGGTGACCACCGGGAAGGCGCCCGCCACGGTCGAGCGGGATGGGCCGCTCAGTGTCGGCGCAGCCGATGCCGGGCGGTCCACCATCGTCTGGCCGGGCAGCGGGTCCGCGCTCAGCGGCAGCAGGGGCGCGCTCAGCGGCAGCAGGGGCGCGGGCATCCCGCCCTGCTGCAGCGCTGCCCGCCAGCCTCCTGCATCGTGAAGGGATGCCGGAAGGGCTGGACCCGCCTGAGTGCCCCATGGCAGCACCGGCGCAGGCACCCCGCGGGCCGGACCGGACGTCCACGCAGGATGACCGGTCCGGCGGTCGGGCGTTGCCCCCAGCGTGTCCAGGGGCGACGCTGAGACGAGCCGGTCGACCGGTCCGTTCACGTCCACCGTGCCGGGGGCCGGCAGGGAGCCGGACATGGTGGGGGTGGCAGGCCCGGACAGCCAGGACACTGTCCAGTCTGCGGGCAGCGGCGCAGCCTGGATCGGGACCACGTTCTGCGGGGTTGCCCAGGGTGGCGTGCCGTCCACCCCGGCGATGGGATCAGACTGACCGGGCGCCGCAGAGACCAGCGGCGAGGGGACCAGTGGCGAGGGGACCAGCGGCGAGAGGCGTGCCGCCGCTTCCCACCCTGTGAGTGCCGATGCCTGCTCCACGGGTGCCGGACCTGGTGCCGGGACCGTGAGGTCCTGCCCGTCCGCCATCGGGTCGGCGGACCGCCGAGGCCAGTCGACGGTGGCGGGACCCGCCGGTGCGGTCGCCGGGGCCGGGACGCTGCGGCCGATGGGTGCATGGGCGGGTGCTGGCGCGGTCGGAACGGGGACGGGTGGGTCACCGACCTCGGGTGAACGATGTTCAGAAACGTCTACCCCGAGCAGACCCGTCGAGCGGTGCGGCGGCGCGTCGGGTGCCGGGCGTGGCGCAGGTACAGGGGTGGTCCGATCCGTGAACGGGTCAGTCGATCTCTGCACGAGGGGCGACGTCGGGATGGGTGCCGGGGTGACCAGTGCTGGGCTGACCAGTGCTTGGCTGACCAGTGCTTGGGTGAGCGGTGGGGCGGTGACCGGGGGCGGGGATGCCGGGGGCACGTTCCGGGGACTCTCGTTGGGCCGTGCGGGTGGACGCACGGTCCGCGCGGCGACGGCCCGCGACCGGGGCGCTCCGGTCGGGTCCGGTTGCGGCGGAGTGGTCCGGAGGTCCACCGGACCGGCCTCCAGCGGCGCTGCATTCGTGACGGGCGTGTGGTGCCCGGTCGGGGCGGGACCGGGCATGGTCACCCCCGGAGCAGGCAGGAGAAGGGCAGGCAGGAGAGGGGCAGCTGCCCCAGCCTCCAGCGGAGCCGGAGCGGCGGTCCTGCCCGGCGGGCCGTCCTGTTCCGGGCTGCCCGGTGACCGGTTCGGGCCTCCGGTCTCCTCCGGGGCGGCGACTGGAACGTCGGTGGCGGCAACGTCGGCAGCGGTAACCTCGGCAGCGGGAATGGTCGCCTCGTCCCCCGCGTGGACCGGCGGGGTCGTGGGGCGGGGCGGCAGTCGGGAGGGTGCGGCGGTGTCCTCACGGGCATGAGGCGCCGCGTCCGCGCGGGCGACCGGCAGCCGCGCGGCCGCTGGGACGAGGTCGGGGCGTGCCGCAGGAGGCGGGGTGGATGCCGGGCGACGGTCCGGCGGGTCCTGACGAACCGGCGAGTCGGGTGCTTCGGGGTCCGCTGAGCGTGGCGGCGCGGCCTCTGGACGCAGCGGGTCGGGCGTGCTGACCGCCTCGGCAGGCGCGGGCCGGGCGCCCGTGGGCGGCGTCGTGACCGGATTCACCCCAGAAACCGGACGGGGCGTGGGCGTCGGGGGGCCGGCTCCGATCCCCCTGTCGGCGGCGCCCCGTCCACCTGTTCCGGCGGTGGCGCGTCGTGTGGGTGGGCCTGCGCCGGACCTCGCTCGGGTTCCTCGTCGCTGTCTGCCGCCTCCTGCCGCTGTGCCTGCGGTTCACGGCCCTGACCCCGGCTGCGGGCGCGGACGCGCGCCGAGGTGCTCGGCGTGGCTGGGGCGGCCTCCGGGCGCGGCGTGGGCGCCGGGACTGGGGACGGGTCGCCCGGCGCGGCGACGTTGCGTTCCGGGTGGTGATCCTGCCAGTTCTCCAGCTGCCCGAAGGGAATGGCGCTCTCGTCGGTCTCCCCGGCGGCTTCCAGTTCCGCGAAGCGGTTCAGGCGCGCCAGGATGTTCTGCGACACGTCCGTGGGGATGGGCGGCGCGACCTTCACCTCCTCCGGTTCGGGCGGCGGGGCGGGGGCGCGCAGGGGCACCGGACGGGGGCGGCGCGGCAGGCGCACGGGAATGTCGTTGTTCCCGCCGCGCAGCAGCGCCTCAAGCTCCTGCCGTTCGCGCGCCTGCGCGTCCCGCTGCGCCTGCAGGTCCTGCGAGTCGGTGTCCGGCACGCTGGTCTGCGCCGCAGGTGCCTGTGGTCCGGCAGTGACCTCGGGCACGCTCACCTGAGGAGGAACGCTCGCCTCGGGCTGTGCGGGTTCAGGTGGGGCTGGCTCGGGGCGCGCCTCTTGGACCGGAGCAGCGGTGACGGGCGCCTCGATCATCGGCGCTTCGTTCATCGGCGCCTCGCTGAACGGCGTCCGGGTGGGCACCTGGGCCGGTCTGACCGGTTCCTG
Source organism: Deinococcus sp. JMULE3 (assembly GCF_013337115.1). Classification (NCBI taxonomy): domain Bacteria; kingdom Thermotogati; phylum Deinococcota; class Deinococci; order Deinococcales; family Deinococcaceae; genus Deinococcus; species Deinococcus sp. JMULE3. The sequence continues at coordinate 114,603 of NZ_SGWE01000001.1, read as the reverse complement.
GGTGTTCCGGGCGGCCACCGTCCGGTCGTCATGGATGGACGACTCTGACGGCGCCTGGGGCGGCGCCGAAGTCCGGGTGTCGGCCACGTTCCGCTCTGGACCGGTGGCCCGGTCGTCGAATGTGTCTGTGACCGGCGTCTGCGCGGTGGTCGGTACGGCGTGGGCAGGGGTCGCGGGCTGGGTGCCGACGGGTGCCGACGCGGCCGGTTCCTGCGCGGCGGTTGGAGAACGCGGCTGTGCAGTGTCGGCCTGCGTTGCGGCGGGTGAAGCGGTGGGTGCGGGCGCAAGTGGCGTTTCGGCCAGTGACGTTGTGGGCGCCGTGGTGACCTGGGTGGTGCGTTGATCGGGTGCGGTTGCTCCGATCGTCGGTGCAGCCGTGGGGGACGCTGGCGCGGCCCCTTCCTGGGTGGGCGCGGTGTTCAGCGCCAGGGCTTCCGCGAACGACGCGGCGCGCAGCGGGCGCGGCTGGAGGTCCGCCGCCTGGGGAGCGGGGACCATGGGGGCCGGAGCCTGAACCATAGGAGCCTGGACCGCAGGAGATTGGGCGGTCGGAGGATGGCTGGCGGGGGCCGGGGCGGGTGGCAGGCTCGGTGGGGGCGTCTCCCGCAGGCCCGCCGCGAGCAGCGCCGCGTGATCCCCGTACGGGTCGGGAGTCGCGTCAGGCGTCCGGGGGGCGGCCGGGAGAGGCGCGGCAGACCAGCTCTCAGCGTGTCCGTGTGGAGCGGGCGACTCCTGAGCGGGCCAGTCTGGGGCAGGCCAGTCCTGGGCGGGCGCCGGATCAGGCCACCCGGCGGCCGTGGGCGCGGGTGGTGCGGGTCGGGACGGCGCCGCGATCAGGCGGGCGGGAACGCGCCGGACGCGTGGGGTGGGGTCGGGCCACGCGGGTGGCTGGACTGGTCGTGACTGGACCGGCAGTGGTTGGCCCGGGAGTGGCAGGCCCGCCGGGGCCGGTCCCCAGCTGGGGGGGGCGTCCTGGCGGGTGACCGCCATGCGCGTGGCGTGTTTCAGGCGGGCGAGCCGCTCGTCGGTGAAATTCACAGCGCTCCTTTCAGGGTCGCGGGAGGTGGCGGGTGGTGTGGCGCGTTACTGGCTGATCTGCAGGAAGCCCGCGTGCGCGAGTTCCAGCGTCTCGACGGCCACCGCGTCCCCGTTGCCGGTGAACTGCGGGCCACTCCATTTGACGGGGTACGCCTGGAGCAGTTCGAAGCGGGTCAGGACCGCGCCGCTCGTCTGGTACACGGTGATGGTCACGTTGCGGACGTCCAGGTAGCCCTGCACGATGTTCAGGTGCCACTGCAGCAGGTGTTGCCCGGCGACCACGCCGCGCTTGAGGGTCAGGTTGCCCACCTTGGACCGCACCGGGAGGCGCAGCACGCGGTCGTTGACGCCGCCCTCGATGAAGTCCATGGTCTCGGTCTCGATGCTCAGGCCGCTGACCTCGCTGAACGCCGCCTGCTCCAGACCGTCGATGGCGACGTGATAGCGGTGGTTGGATAGCACCTGGTGCGCGGTCTTCTGCGGGGTGGTGGGAATGGGCAGCCCGAGGCGGCGTGCGGCGGCCTCGGCGCTCATGTTGTGACTGGCGTGGACGCCGCGGCTGTCCACGCGGACGGTGGCCTGTCCGGCGGGCGTGCCGACGCGGGCCACGCCGCCGCGCGCGGTGGCGGTGACGCGCGGGCGGGTCACCGCTGGCCGCCGCTGCGCCGGGCGTGGTCGAGGCGCAGGTCCTCGAGCATCAGGGCGTACACGCGCCGGGTGATCTCGTCCAGGTCGGGGAGCGTGGGGCGGGGTGCGCGGGTGCCGACGGCCGTCTGCTCGTTCTGGCTGGCGGGACGCGCGGAGCGGGGGGCGGTCATGCGCCCACCGGGTCGGCGCTCAGGTCGAGTTCCAGCACGGCGCCGCAGTGCGGGCATTCGGTCTCGACGGTGTCGGGCAGGGGGGCGGCCATGGCCTGCCTCTGCGGGGAGGCCTGAAGGGGCGCCTGGGCGCTGTTCAGGTGCGCGTACAGCTGTTGCAGGTGCGCGAAGTCCGCGGCGGGCAGGGCGGCCAGCACGTCGGGCGTGACGGGCGCGAAGGGACCCAGGCGGGTGGTGACGCGCGCCAGGAGCAGCAGCGGGTAGTAGGCCTCGTTGCGCTGCACGCGCGGGTCGCCCAGGGGTTCGATCTCGTCGAGGGCGGTCGCGGGGCGCATGAGACCCTGGCGGTGAAGGTGCCCGTCGGACGTGAGCAGTCCGACGGGCAGCATGAAGGGCAGTTCGTTCACGCTCGGTTACCCCCGAAGCTGGCCCCCGGTGTGGGGCGGGGCCAGTCGATGGACTGGGAGGGGTGCGGGGAGCGGTGTGCGCGCCCCCCGCGTGGGGGCTCAGCCGCCGACGGGCACGCGCTTGTAGCCTTCGTGCGTGATGGTCAGTTCCTCGATGGCGACCTCGTTGCTCTTGGCGTCGTAGGTGGGGCCGTTGAGTTTGCTGGGCCAGGCGCGCTCGAAGGTCCAGGCGGCGACGGGTTCGCCCTTCTGGTTGTGCAGGGTGATGGTGCCGCTGCGGCGGGCTTCGTCCATCTTGCCTTCCTCGACCTGCTGGCGCCAGCCCCACATGTCCATGTCGTTGGTGATGCCGCGCTTGAGGACGATGTCGTTGTACTTCATGGTGCCGGGTTCGCGGATCAGGACGGCGCGGCCCTTCTCGTCGGTGGCGCGGTACTCGACGACCTGGCTCTCGCTGCCCAGGCCGGTGCATTCACGGAAGGCGCCGACGACCTTGTTGTCGAACTGAACGCTGAAGTAGGCGGCGACGAGCGGATCTTTGCGGGTGGGTGCGGTCATGGGGTACCTCCGGGGTCAGGGGAACGAGAGGGCGGATGTCTGAGCGGGCGTTACTGCCCGCCACCGGCGTACTGGCTGAAGCGGAACACGATGAACTCGGCGGGCTTGACGGGCGCGAGGCCGATCTCGACCTGCAGCACGCCGCGGTCGCGGAGTTCGGCGGGGTTGAGTTCCCCGTCGCACTTGACGTAGAAGGCCTCGCGGGGGGTGTTGCCGAACAGTGCGCCGTCACGCCAGACGCTGTTCAGGAAGGAGTTGATGTCGCGGCGGATGCGGAACCACAGGTTCTCGTCGTTGGGTTCGAACACCGCCCACTGGGTGCCGCGTTCGATGCTCTTCTCGACGTAGTTGAACAGGCGCCGCACGGGCACGTAGCGCCACTGGGCGTTGCTGGACAGCGTCCGGGCGCCCCAGACGCGCACGCCCATGCCGGGGAACTCGCGGATGCAGTTCACGCCGATGGGGTTCAGGATGTCCTGTTCGCTCTTGGTGACCTGCAGGGCCGGCCCGAGGATGCCGCGCACGATCTCGTTGGCGGGGGCCTTGTGCACGCCGCGTTCGACGTCGTTGCGGGCGTAGATCCCGGCCACGAAGCCGCTGGGGGGACCATCATGGGGTTGCCGTCGGGCCCTTCGACCTTCACCCAGGGGTAGTACAGCGCGGCGTAGCTGGAGTCGAAGTTGGTGTCGACGTTGCGCCACTTCACGACCTGCTGCGGGGTGAGGTCGGGGGGCGTGTCGAGCAGCGCGATGCGGTTGGCGTTGCGTTCGCAGTGGTCGATCAGGGCGCGCTGGACGCTCTTGACGCCGTCCTCGTTGATCATGCCCGCCTGGTAGGCGCTCATGAGGTCGGGCACGGCGATCATGCTGACTTCCTCGGCGATCTCGAGGCTCTCGATGCCGCTGCGGCCGTCGACGCTGCCCACGAAGTCCTGTCCGCGGATCTCGCGGCCCTGTTCGATGACGTTGCTGTCGGCCTGCAGGACGTACGCGCCGGGTTCCGGGGCGCGCTCGACGAGGGGACCGGCGCTGCTGGTCTCCTCGATGGTGATCAGGGTGCTGTCCTTGTTCACGACCTCGGCGACGCTGCGGGCGTGCTTCTTGCCCATGCTGACGTTGGGGAAGGTCTCGGTGACGTCGTTGCGGGTGACTTTCAGGGTGAACAGGCCGTCGCTGCCTTCCTCGGGGTCGGTCTTGCCGTCCTTGCCCTTGGGGGCGTCGCCGGGCTTGACGGGGTCGGCGGGCAGCACCTCGATCTGGATGTCGCTCTGGCGGCCGTCGCGGGCGGCGATGCTGAGGCTGGGCACGGCCTTGCTGGCGCGGCTGGGCAGTTGCAGGGGGCGGGCGGCCTCGACGGTGCGTTTGCTCTGGGTGGCCTGGGCGGGCACGAGACGCACGACGTAGCAGCGGGTGCCGCCGTTGTTGAAGTACGCGTAGACGCTCTGGGCGAGGTACGCGCCGTCCATGAAGGGGTTCTTCTCGCCGCGCGCGTCGGTGGTGCCGAAGATCTCCTTGAACTGCTGCCAGTTGGCGACGAAGACCGGGGTGTTGGCGGGGCCGCTGGGGGCGAAGCCGACGAAGGCGGCGGTGGTGGTGCTGATGCCCTCGATGGGGCGGGGTCCACTCTGGATTTCTTCGACGTAGACGCCTGGGGATAGGTATTCAGCCATGGGTTCCTCCGGTGAAAGTGCAGTGTTTGACGACCCCCGCGGCTGCTGCGTGGGTGGGCGTTGAACGCTGAGGTCCACAGGCTTCCAGAACTGACCGGGCGTGTAAACCGCATGTGAGCAGACGCGGGCGGGTCTCCGTTCCTATACTGACCAGTCACACAGTTGTTCCCGAGGTTGAAACTTTGAAGAATATCCCTCCACAACGTCATTTTCGAGTGAAATACCTCGCATTCCACCCGCCGGTGGCATCCGTGGGTGTGTCGCCGTTTCTTCATAATCCGTCTAGACATGTAGGACGGGCCGGATGATCGCCGACGTCCAGCAGGCCCTGCGCGAACTCATCTACACCGAGGCCCAGCTGCCCCGCGACGCCATCGACATCCGCTTCGCCGCGCCCACCGGCAGCTGGGTCAGCAGCCTGACCCGCCCCACCCTCAACCTCTTCCTGCACGACCTGCGCGAGAACGCCGGACTGCGCTCCATGGAATTCAGCCACGCCCCCACGCCCGGCGGCGTGCAGCGCCAGCTGGCCCCGCGCCGCATGGACCTGCGCTTCCTGATCACCGTGTTCTTCAAGGCGCAACTGGACGAACTGGGCCGCGACGAATGGAACGTCCTGTGGCGCGTCCTGGCCGCCCTGCTGCGCCAGGACGACTGGGACGACCGCTACCTGCCCGACGAGGCGCGCCGCCTGAACCTGGGCGTGCTGGGCAGCGTCACGCACGGTGACACGCCGCAGTCGGTCTTCACCAGCCTGGGCCTGAGCCTGCGCCCCCACCTGCAGTACACCGTCACCGTGCCGCTGGACCTGAACGTCGGCACCTACGCGCCGCTGGTCCTGGAACGCGACCTCGCCGTGCGCGGCGGCCCGGACCGCGACGCCCCGCTGGCCTCACAGCGCCGCCGCAGCTCCTGGCAGCTGCGCGCCCCCGACGGCCGCCCGCTGGCCGACGCGCTGGTTCGCAGCGACAGCGGCGCGCGCGGCTACACCGACCCCACCGGCACCGTCCACCTCGACGCGCCGCGCGACGCGGTCGGCACCCTGCACGTCCTGACCCTGGACGGCCAGACCCACACCCTCACCCCGCACACCGAGCAGGCCCAGCTGACCCTGGACGCCCCCGGAGGCACCCCGTGACCCGACCCCTCACTCGCCCCCCGGCCCGCGACGTGCTCGGCACCGGCCTGGCCTTCCCGCTGGGCGTGAACCCGCGCGGGCAGCTGGGCATGGTCAGCGGCGAACGCGCCGTCGCGCAGGCCATCATGACCCTCCTGATGACCGCGCCCGGACAGCGCGTCATGCGCCCCGAGTACGGCTGCCGCATCCACGACCTGGTCTTCGCGCCCGGCGACGCCACCACCCTGGGCCTGGCGTCCTACTACGTCGACGAGGCCATCCGCCGCTGGGAACCCCGCGTGACCGTCGAACGCGTCCAGGCCCGCCTGGACCCCGCCGACCCCGGCCGGATCGTCGTGGACCTGCGCTACGTGCTGCGCGGCACCCCGGACGCCCGCTCGCTGATCTTCCCCTTCTACCGCGCCCCCTGACCCCCCCGGAGACCCCACCGTGCCGCTACCTACCGTGAACCTCGACGACCGCCGCTTCGACGACATCCTCGAAGAGGCCCGCCGCCTGATCCCGCAGTTCTGCCCCGAATGGACCGACCACAACCCCAGCGACCCCGGCATGGCCATCCTGGAAGTGTTCGCCTGGATGACCGACCTGCTGCTGTACCGCGTGAACCAGGTGCCGGACAAACTGCTGATCGCGTTCCTGGACCTGATCGGCGTGCAGCTCGCCCCGCCGCGCGCCGCGCAGGCCCCCGTCACGTTCTACCTGTCCGCCCCGCAGGAGACCGCGCTGGCCATCAACGTCGGCACCGAGGTCGCCACGCTGCGCACCGAGGTGAACGAGGCCACCGTGTTCTCCACCGAACGCGCCGGCGTGATCCGTCCCCCGGTCCTGACCGGGCTGTACACCGCCAACACCCTCGCACAGGTGCGCGGCGACGCAGACGACACCCGCGGCGTCCGGCACGACCTCGCCCAGCTGGGCCTGCCCGGCTACCGCTTCCCGATCTTCCAGCCGCAGCCGCAACCCGGCGACGCGCTGTTCGTGCAGCTGCAGGAGGACCACAGCGACCACGTCCTGGCGCTGCACTTCGGCGTGGAACTCGCCGGGGGTGCCGGCGTGAATCCCAATCACCCCCCCTACGTGTGGGAGGCGTGGCAGGGCGGCGTGAGCCGCTGGGCACAGTGCGAGACCGAGTACGACGGCACCCAGGCCTTCAACGTGTCCGGCGAGTTGATCCTGCGCCTGCCCACCCTGCGAGAGGGCACCTTCTTCGATCAGCGTGGGTACTGGCTGCGCTGCCGCCTGACCAACGAGCAGATGCACGCCGGGTACCGCGTCAGCCCCGACCTGGAAACCCTGCGCGTGGACGCGCGCGGCGTCACCGTTCCCGCCCGGCACGCCACCGTCGTCCGGAACGAACTGCTCGGCCAGAGTGACGGCACGCCGGGTCAGCGCTTCACGCTCCTGAACGGCCCGGTGCTGCACCTCGACCCGGATCGCGACCTGATCGAGGTCCTCACCCCCGAGGGCGACCGTACCCTGTACACCCCGGTCACGGACTTCAGCCTGTCCTCACCGCTCGACCCGCACTTCACGTTCGACACCGCCACCCGCGAGGTCGCCTTCGGCTCCAGCGTCCTGCAACCCGACGGCAGCGTGTACCGCTTCGGCCTGACCCCCGCCCAGGGCGCCACCATCCGCATGACCCGCTACCAGTACGGCGGCGGCGCGGTCGGGAACGTCCCGGCGCGCAGCCTCAGCGTCCTCAAGAGCAGCCTGCCGTACGTGGCGCGCGTCACCAACCACGCCCCCGCCGTCGGCGGCCGCAACGCCCAGCAGCTCGAGGACGCCGTGCAGCGCGTCCCGCAACTGCTGCGCACCCGCACCCGCGCCGTCACCGCCGACGACTACGAACACCTCGCCGCGCAGGTGCCCGGCGTCGCCCGCGCCCGCTGCGTCACCCGAACATGCACGCGCCCGGCCAGACGTACCCCGGGCAGATCCGCGCGCTGCACGTGCCGCCCGGACAGGTCACGGTCGCGCTGCTGCCCGAGGTGCGCCCCGGCGACCCCGGCGTGGACGCCGACCCCCTGACGCCCGGCCGGGTCGCGCCGGAACGCCTGACCCTGAGTGCCGAACTGCGCGCCGCCGCGCAGGAGGAACTCGACCTGCGCCGCCCGGTCGGCACCACCCTGGACCTGCGCGCCCCGCAGTACGTGTGGGTCAGCGTCACCGCCACCGTCCGCGCCGCGCACGCCGCCAGCCGCCCCGCCCGCGAGGACGTCCGTCGCCGCGCCCTGCACGCCCTGTACACCTACCTGAGCCCCTACACCGGCGGCCCCGACGGGCAGGGCTGGCCCTTCGGCCGCACCCTGACCCTCAGCGAACTGTACGGCCTGCTGCGCGCCGTGCCGGACCTGGAAGTCGTCGAGGACGTGCAGGTCGTCCTGACCGAACCCGGCCAGCCCGAGACGCGCGAGGTCGTGACCGGTAGCCTCCCTATGCCGCCGCAGGCGCTGATCGTCAGTGACGTCCACCACGTCCGGGTGGAACAGGGATGAGTGCGTCCCTCCAGGTGCGCCGAGGCGGTGAGGTCCTGCGGGTCCTGCCGCTGGCCCGCGCGCTGTCCATCGGCCGCACGCCCGACAACGGCCTGCCGCTGCGTGACCCTGCGGTCGCCATCCGCCACGCCGAGATCAGCGCCGAGGGCGGCGCGCTGCTCCTGACGCACCTCGCGGGCGGCGAGCACGTCACGTTCGTCAACGGCCACCGCCTCGCGCCGAACGAACCGCGCCGCCTGGAAGCCGGAGACGAGATCCAGATCGGCCCGTTCACGCTGGCATTCCTGACCGCCGCGTCCGAGGCCCGCCCCGCGCCCGCCCCCGCCGGACGCGTGCGAGAACAGGGCGACCTCGCGGCCCGGCCCGCCCGCGCGCCGCTGCCCACCTACCCGCCGGAAGCCCCGGCGCGCGGCACGCTGGCGCTGTACACCGAGTTCCTCCCCCCGTTCTTCCAGGAATCCGAATTCCTGTCGCGGTACCTGAAGATCTTCGAGGCGATCTGGGAACCCCTCCAGCGCCGCCAGGACAGCGTGGACATGATCTTCGACCCCAGGGTCGCGCCGCCGCGCGTGCTCGCGTGGATGGCCGCGTGGCTAGGCGTGCCCCTGGACCCCCACTGGCCCGAGGCGCGCCAGCGCGCGTGGCTGCGCGAGGCCGTCACCCTCTACCGCTGGCGCGGCACGAGGTACGGCCTGAGCCGCGCCCTGGAGACCGTGTACGGCCTGAGCCCGGTCCTGCGCGAGGACAGCGCCCAGCCGCACACCCTGACCGTGCGCCTGCTCGACCCGCCCGACGGGGACGACACCGCCAGCCGCGAGGCCGTCACCGCGTTCATCCACGCGCACGCCCCCGCGCACACCCGCGTGGACGTCGAGTGGGTCGGCGCCGACGCCGCCCGTCCCTCCCCGCCCGCCCCGGCCGACGCGGCCCCACCCCCTGAACCCGAACCGGTCACCGCCCAGCCCACCCCGCCTCCCGCTGCACCCGACGGACCCACCGCATGACCGACACGAAAATCTTCCACCACTACCAGCTGACCCGCCCCCTGGGCGGCGACTGGCTGGGCGCCGTGCACGTCGCCACCGACCTCGACGAGGGCCGCGAGGTCGCCCTGCGCGTCCTCGACGAGACCACCAGCGGCCAGTCGTTCATCCTGATGCAGCTCGAGCGGCTGCTGCTGCGCGTCAGCACGCTCAAGCACGCGCACCTGCTGCCCACCGGGGAACTCCAGACCCGGGCCGGACGCGCCTTCTACGCCATGGACCTCGGCCGCGCCGGGAGTGCCCGCGCGCTGCTGCAGGCCCAGGCGAAAGAAGCCCGGCCACTGCCGCTCGTGACTGCCGTGGAACTCGTGCGGCAGGCCGCCGCCGGGCTCGCGCACGCGCACGCGCACGGCCTGATGCACGGCAACCTGAAACCCGAGAACCTGATCCTCCAGCCGGGCCGCGCCCTGCTCGGCCACACCGGGTACGTGACGCAACTGTCGGACTTCGGCCTGGCGGAACTGCGCGCCGGGAGTTACGGCACGCACGACCGCGCCGTCGTGAACGCCCTGGCGTACATGAGCCCCGAACAGTGCCGGGGCGTGCGCAACGAACTGCGCACCGACCTGTATGCCCTGGGCCTCGTGCTGTACGAACTGCTGACCGGCATGGTGCCGTTCGACATCCGCGACGCCGCCGACGCGCTGGAAAAACACCAGCACGTCGCGCCCCGCCAGCCCAGCGCCCTGCGCCCCGAACTGCCCGAGGCACTCGAAGAGGTGATCCTCACCTGCCTCGCCAAGGACCCCGAGGACCGCTACCCCGACGCCGCCGCCCTGGAAGCGGCGCTGCAGGGCATCCTGAACACCCTGATGCCCGGCGGACCGGAACCCACCGTGCGCCTCAGCGCCCTGCCGTTCCTGCCGCCGCCCCCCCCGCTGGACGGCGTGACACCCGGCGCGGAGTTGAACCTGCTGATCTTCAGCGAACGGCACGAACTGCTGCGCACCCTGCCCGTCACGCAGGACACCCTGACCGTGGGCCGCGCGCACAGCAACAGCGTCGTGCTGGAACACGCCGGGGTCAGCCGCCACCACCTGAACGTCACCTTCCAGGCCGGGCAGGCCAGCGTCACCGAACTGACGGCCACGAACGGCGCAGTCATGGACGGCCTGCCCCTGACCCCCATGACCCCGCTGCGCTGGCCCGAGCGCACGCCGCTGTACCTGCGGCCCTACTGGCTGGTGCTCGTCCCGCCCCGCCGCGCGCCCACCCGCGCCCGGATCGTGGTCACGCCCGACGTGGACCGCCTGACCCTCACGCCCGGCCGCCCCGCGCAACTGCACCTGAACCTCGCCAACACCGGCGTGACCGTGGACCACTTCCGCCTGACCCTGGACGGCATCCCCGAGGAGTGGGTGCTCGACGCGCACCAGGAATTGCAGCTGAACCCCGGCACGCAGGGCAGCGCCACCCTGACCGTGCAGGCCCCCCGCGACAGCCGCGCCCGCGCCGGAACCTACGACGTCACCGTCGTGGCCCGCTCGCGCGAGAACCCCGAGGAGACCGGCACGGCCCCGCTGAAGGTCGTCGTCACGCCGTTCCACGAGACGGTCGCCACGCTGCTGCCCCCCACCCGCCGCACCTGGCGGCACACCACCTACACCCTGAAACTGGAGAACAAGGGCAACACGGACCTGGTCCTTGCGCCCATCCTGCGGGACAATGAGGGCGAGGTGCACGTCCTGCCCAGACTGCAGGACCTCGTGCAGCTGCCGCAGGCGCCCAACGCTGCCGGGCACGTCGTGAACCCCGAACAGCTGGCCCGCGAGGCCGCCCGGCAGGCCGCGATGGAGGCCCGCAACCAGGCGACCAGCGCCGCCCGCCGCATCCTGATGGGCCAGGGCCGCATCCGCGTGACCGACATGCCCGCCCGCGTCACCCTGGCCGCCGGGGCGCGCAGCGAGGACACCGTGAAGGTGCGCGTGCCGCTGCGCTGGTTCGGCAGCCCCAGCCAGCACACCCTGCAGGTGAACGTCCAGCCCGTCAACGAACAGAACGAGATCGAGGACCGTGTCGTCACCAGCGCCGAGGGCCAACTGCACCACCTCCCCCTGATCCCGCTGTGGCTGCTGCCGATCCTGATCCTGCTGCTGGGCGTCCTGATCTGGTGGCTGACCCGCCCCCGCAGATCACGCAGTTCGACCTCTCCGGCAGCGACACCGTCGTCGCACCCGGTCAGCCCTTCACACTCCGCTGGGACACCAGCAACGCCCGGAACGTCAGCATTCTCGAACTCGGCGGGACCGGCCAGAACCTGAATGGGGACGGCCAGCTGAAAGTCGACGGCATCCAGAAGGACCAGAAGTACACCCTGGTCGCCCGCTCGCTGCTCGGACGGCGCGTGGAACGCTCGCAGGTCGTGCAGGCCCGCTTCGAACGGCCCGTCATCGAACAGTTCGACGTGACACCCGCCCGCGTCTCCGGCAACCAGCCGGTGACCGTCACGTGGCGCGTGAAGAACGCCGCGCAGGTCAGCATCAGCGAACTCGGTAAGGTCGAGGCCAGTGGCACCCGCAAGTTCATCCCGAACAAGGACACCACCTTCACCCTGACCGCGCAGAACGGCAGCGAACGCGAAAGCGACCAGCGCACCGTCAGCGTCCTCGGGCCCGAAGTCAAGGAATTCAAACTCACGCCACCCAGGGTCAAGAAGGGCGAGAGCGCCGTCCTCTCCTGGAACGTCGTGAACGCCACCCAGGTCAGCATCGACGGCCTGGGCACCGTCGCCGCCACCGGCAGGCGCACCGTCACTCCCCGCGACGAGGGCAACGCCACGTACGTCATCACCGCCACCGGTGCGGGCGGCCTGACCAAGAGCGCCAACATCCGCCTGGAACTCGTGACACCCAAACCCGAATTCACGGGCTTCGAGGTCACACCCAACCCGGTCGACAGCGACCAGCAGTTCAAGATCAGCTGGAAGACGAAAAACGCCACCGGCGTCAGCGTCCAGTACGGCGAGGGCACCGAGGAAAGTGGGCCGTCCGGTGAAACCATCAAACAGGCGCCACTCCTGAGCACCACCATCACCCTGACCGCCCGCAACGACGCCGGAGACCAGGTCTCCGTCAGCAAACAGCTGAACGTCAAGCTGATCGATCAGGCCGCCAAGGCCGCCGCCGAGGCCGCCAAGCAGGCCCAGCAGGCGGAGAAGGCCGCGCAGGAGCAGGAAAACACCAACGTCGGCAAGGTGTCGTTCACCGCCGAACCCCAGACGATCACCGGGGAAGGGGACGTAACGCTGAACTGGCAGGCCGACGGCTTCGCGGAGGTCAGTATCAAACCCCTGATCGGCAACCGCCCGAACGGACGGTTCGACCCGACCGGAACCAAGCGCATCGAGAAGGTCAACACCACCCGCACGTACACGCTGGTGCTGTACCTGCGCAACAACAAACAGAAGACCATCGAACGCACGGTCAAGGTCGTCCCGCTGCCCGTGAAGATCAACACCTTCACGCTGAGCCAGACGCAACTGAGCGCCCCCGGCACCGTCACGCTGAGCTGGGACGTCGCGAACGCCCAGAGCGTGCGCCTCGCCGGACTCAAGGGTCCCCTCGCGAACGGTCAGTGGCCCGCCCGGGGCAGCACCCCCGTGCCGGTGAGTGCGACGCGCACCTTCACGCTGACTGCCGGGAATCAGGTGCAGAAGCAGACCGTGAAGGTGACCCTGCCGCCCGCAACCGTGCAGTCGTTCACGCTGACCCCCACGCAGATCACCGGGAAGGGCGTCGTTGTGCTGAGCTGGAAGGTGCAGAACGCCAGCGCCGTCCGGATCGACGGCGTGAAAGGTCCGAACCGCGACGGCAGCTGGCCCGCGCAGGGGCAGACCCCCGTCCCGGTGAGTGCCACGCGCACGTTCGTGCTTCGCGCCGGCACCGCGAAGGCCACCCAGGCGGTCACCGTGACCGCTGCCCCCACCCCGCAGATCACCTCGTTCAGCGCGTCCCCCAGCACCCTGACCGGCCCCGGCGCCGTGACGCTCAGCTGGACCGCGCAGAACTCCAGCGCCGTGCGCCTCAGCGGCCCCGCCGGAATGATCGGCACCACGCATCCCGCCAGCGGTCAGGCGCGCGTGCAGGTCACGAAGACCGGAACGTACACCGTCACGGCTGGCGGCCAGAGCCGCAAGGTCACCGTCACGGTGAAACCCGCGCCGCAGACCGGTGGGGTCACGCCGCCCCCGAACGGGCAGGGCACCTCGACAGACCTGAGCAACCAGGGACCCATCGTGACGCGCTTCAACGTCAACCGCCGCATCGTGAACGCCGGAGAGAGCGTCACGTTCGACTGGTACACCGTGAACACCTCCGTCGTCCGCATCGACGGGATCGACGGGGACCTGCCGCCCAAGGGTAAACTGACCATCCAGCCCACGCAGACGCGAACGTACTCGCTGACCGCAAACGACAAACCGTACAAGACGTCCATCACCGTCGAGGTCCGTGACACCGGCAGCGACTACAGCGACCTGAGCGGAACCTGGACGCACCCCTTCGGCGTGGTCACCATGACCGTCACCGGGAAGACCGCCACCGGGACGTTCAGCAGCAACCGCCCCGGCATTCCCAGCGTGCCCATCACCGTGTTCTTCAACGGGGACACCCTCAGCGCCACGTCCCCCAAGAATCCGGATTTCAGTTTCGTGGCGTCCCTGCGTTCGGGCCGCAAGGCCATGCTGGGCACGTACACCCTGAAGGGCGAGCAGGAACGGTGGTGCATGTACCGCCCGGGCACGCCCAGACCCGCCGAGTGCAAGTGAGCGCGGCGCAGGCCATTCAAGGAGGCTCATCATGATCGACATCGCAGGCAGCAGTGGCGGCGGGCAGTTCATCAAGGCGCAGATCGTCCCGATGGAAGGCAAAAGCAGCCGCTCCCCGATCGAGTGCATGTTCAACCCGCGTGAGTACGCGATCAGCCGCAGCGTGAACTGGAAGACCGAGAGCAACGACAACAACGACAACGGCAACAAGGTGTACCTGGGGGGGTCCCCGGCGAAACTGACGCTGGAACTGTTCTTCGACACGTACGCGCGGCGGCAGTCGGCGGGCGTGGTCGAGGACGTCCGGAAGTACACGGCGGCCCTGTGGGCCCTGAGCGAGATGCAGACCGGGGACGGCGAGAAGGGCGTGGGGAGCAGCATCAAGAAGGGCAAGCCGACCAGCGTGCTGTTCCAGTGGGGGCAGACGTGGCACTTCCAGGCGGTCATCACGGACATCGAGCAGCAGTTCACGCTGTTCATGCCGGACGGCACGCCGGTCCGGTCGGTCATGAAGACCACCTTCGAGCAGGCCGACACCGCCACGTCCTTCGAGGGGAAGGGGGGCCTGAAGAGTTACCACGTCAGTCAGGGCATCCGGGACGCCGCCGGTCAGCGCGGGTTCGTGGGTGACCTGCGCCGCGCGCCGTTCGGGAAGGGGCAGACGTGACGCGGGTGCAGCGTGACTCGCTGGAGGGTGCGGTCAGCACGCTGTACCTGAACCTGGACGGGCGGGACATGCCGCCCGAGCAGTTCCGGATGATCGACGAGATCACCGTGGACAGCAGCCTGCAACTGCCGGACGTGGCGACCGTCACGCTGCGCGACCCGGCCGGGGAGCTCGTGGACGACACGACGTACAGGCTGGGGGCGCGTATCCGGGTGATCGCGCAGGTGAAGGGCAACCGGGAGACGGTGTTCGACGGGGAGATCGTGGAGATCGAGCCGCGCTTCACGCGGGGCACGCAGCAGCTGCGCGTGCGGGCCTTCGACCGCCTGCACCGACTGGCGCGCGGAACGCACACGAAGTCGTACCAGAACGTCAGTGACATGGACCTCGTGAAGAAGATCGCCTCGGAGGTCGGCCTGACCGCGAAGACCGGTCCGGCGAGCGTGGTGCACGGGTACGTGCTGCAGCACAACCAGTCGCATCTGGCGTTCCTGCGTGAGCGGGCAGCGCGGCTGGGGTACATCCTGTTCGTGGACGGCACGACCCTGCACTGCGAGCCGGTGCGCGGGCAGGACCCCATCACGTTGACGTGGGGGGACAACCTGAGCGAGTTCCTGCCGCGCCTGAGCAGCCTGAACCAGACGAGCGGCAGCACGGTGCGGTCGTGGGACCCGAAGCAGAAGCGCGCCGTGAGCAGCGAGAAGCAGAGCGGGGAGGGCAAGGCGAAGGTGCAGGAGGGGACCCGCAGCGAGGGGGTGGCGCAGGAGGCGTTCAGCATGAAGGCCCCGACCACCAGCAGCGCGTTGATCGTGCGGGATCAGGGCTACGCGGACGCGATCGCGCAGGCGCAGCGCAACCGCGTGGCGGAGGGGCTGCTGGAGGCGCGCGGGCAGGCGGCCGGGTATCCGCGCCTGACGGCCGGGACGCAACTGGACATCCGGAACGTGGGGCAGCGCTTCAGCGGGTCGTACGTGGCGAGCAGCGTCCGGCACGTGTACCGCAACGGGGAAGGGTACAGCACCGAGTTCGCCGTGACGGGCAGCCACCCGGAGTCCCTGGCCGGGATGATCCGGCAGGCGACCGGCGGGGCGGGCGGCAGTGCGGGCGGCGTGATGACCCCCGCGCCGGGCCTGATGATCGGCATCGTCACCAACAACGACGACCCGGACAACCAGGGCCGCGTGAAACTCAAACTCCCCGCGCTGACCGAGGACGACGAGACCGACTGGGCGCGCGTCGTGAACCTCGGCGGCGGCCCGAACCGCGGCTCGCAGCACACCCCGGAAGTGAACGACGAGGTGCTCGTCGGCTTCGAGCACGGCGACATCCACCACCCGTACGTGATCGGCGGCCTGTGGAACGGCACGGACGCCCCGCCGCGTCCCACCGGGAAGGTCATCAAGAACGGCAAGGTCATCCAGCGGGTGTACCGCACGCGCCTGGGGCACGAGTTCATCTACGACGACCCGGAGGATCCCGATCCGCCGAAGATCACCGTGCAGAGCAGCAAGGGGCACGCCATCGAACTGAACGACGACAAGAAGAAACCCTTCGCGGAGTACCGCACGAAGGCCGGACACCGCCTCACCCTGATGGACGACCCCAAGGGGCCGTTCGTGGTCCTGCGGGACAAGAACGGGAACGAGGTGAAACTGGACAGCAAGAGCAACACGCTGACCATCACGAGTACCGGGCGGCTGGAACTGAAGGCGACGCGCGGCATCCGCATCGACGGGGGCGGCGGGAACGTGGACGTGAAGGGCGTCCTGATCAACCTCAACTGATGGACGGGACACGAGTGCAGGCCCTGCACGCCCTGTGCGACGCCCTGAGCGCGCAGGTGCTGGACGTCGCGCTGAACGAGCAGGCGGAACCGGACGTGCGGTACGTGGTGGCCCCGCCGGACCTGGGCGGGACGCGACTGGCGGACGTGCAGGCGAGGCTGGACCTGACGGAGTTCGAGGTGGGGGTGCTGGCCCTGGCCCTCTCGACCGAGCTGTTCCCCGAGCGGATGCTCGCGGCGTGCGCGGCGGCGCTGCAGATGGACAGCCTGTACGCGGCGTTCCTGACGCCGTCCCTGACGCGCCGCTGGCTGCTCGGGGACGACTGGTCGCAGGGCGAGGCGTTCAGCCCCGAGCGGCCCCTGCTGGCCTGCGGGCTGATCGAGTTCGGCGTGAGTGCGAACGCCAGCGTGCTGGAGGCCCTGACGCCGCTGCGGCTGAGCGGGGCGCTGCTCGCGGACCTGCGCGGCGCGCCGGGCGTCCCGCCGGACCTGCGCGGGGTGCTGCGCGCCCTACCGGGCGGCGGCCTGCTGAGCGACTCGCAGGAGGCGCAGCGCGAGACGCTGGCCCGGCACCTGAAGGGCGAGGACCGCGCGGCGCTGCTGTTCGGCTCGAACGCGGCCGGGATGCAGGCGGTCGCCGCGCAGTTGCTGGGGGACAGCGCGCACCTGCTGGACCTGCCCGTCCTGGCCTCCCGCCCCGCCGAGGAGCAGGAGGGCGTGCTGCGCGCCCTGCGCCGGGACACGCGGCTGCGCGGCACGCGGCTGGCCGTGGACGCCGCCACGCCCCTCCCGGACGCCCAGCCGCCGGAAGGGCTGGTGGACCGCGTGCTGGACGTCGCGGCAGGCCCCGTGGTGATCCTGGCGGCCGACCCGCTGCCGCTGGAATCCCCCCACGCGGTCCTGAGTGCCGAGGTCGGTGCGCCCACGCCCGCCGAGCAACGGGAACGCTGGGCGCACGCGCTGGGCGTCGGCGGGGACCAGCCGCTGCTGCGGCAGCTGGGCGACCAGTTCCACCTGAACCTGGACCGCATCGACGCGCTGGCCCGCGATGCCCGCGCCGGACTGCCCGGCAACGCCAGCCACGCTGCGCGGCTCCAGGGCGCCTGGGACGCGGCGCGCGGCGCGAACCGCCGCCTGATGGGCAGCCTCGCGCAGCGCATCGACACCCGCGCGACCTGGGCGGACCTGATCCTGCCGGACGCCGAGCGGCTGGCGCTGGAGCAGATCGCCGCGCACGTCCGGCACCGCTCGGTGGTGTTCGAGGACCTGGGTCTCGCCCGGCCGGGCCGGGGCCGCTCGATCACGGCGCTGTTCAGTGGCCCCAGCGGCACCGGCAAGACCCTCAGCGCCGAGGTCCTGGCCCGCGAACTGAACCTCGACCTGTACCGCGTGGACCTCAGCAGCACCGTCAGCAAGTACATCGGCGAGACCGAGAAGAACCTCAAAAAGATCTTCGACGCGGCCGATCAGGGCGGGTGCGTGCTGCTGTTCGACGAGGCCGACAGCGTGTTCGGCAAGCGCGGCGAGGTCCGCGACAGCAACGACCGCTACGCCAACACCCAGGTGAACTACCTCCTGCAACGCCTGGAGACCTTCAACGGGCTGGCGCTGCTGACCACCAACCTGGAGAGCAGCATGGACGTGGCGTTCATGCGCCGCCTGCAGTTCGTGATCAACTTCCGCGCGCCGCAGGCCCCCGAACGCGAGCGGCTGTGGCGCGGCGCGTTCCCACCCGCGCTGGATACCACCGACGTGGACTTCGCGCGGCTGGCGCAGGCGGACGTCGCGGGGGGCAACATCCGCTCGGTGGCGCTGAACGCGGTCTTCATCAGCGTGTCGCGCGGGCAGGCGCTCACGCACGCCCTGGTGGAGGAGGCGTTGCACCTCGAGTACCGCAAGCTGGGGCGGCTGGTGCTGACCTGAAGGCGCGTGACCGGCGCCGGGGGGCATGTCGTATGCTGGGGTGTTCACCCGCGCCCGCCCGACCGGCGCGGTCACGTTCCGGGCCGCGTCACGCGGCGGCCCGCCCCGCGGTGCTCCATAACGGAGGCCATCGTGCGGCGGGCTCAGGACAGCCGGGGAGACCCCCGCGCCCACCCCGGACGTGTGCTCTGCCTGTCCGCGCGGCCCCGCGCCGCG
Source organism: Deinococcus sp. JMULE3 (assembly GCF_013337115.1). NCBI lineage: Bacteria > Thermotogati > Deinococcota > Deinococci > Deinococcales > Deinococcaceae > Deinococcus > Deinococcus sp. JMULE3. Next base: position 96,080 of record NZ_SGWE01000001.1, on the reverse strand, counting down.
TTCCCACTCACCCGAAACGGAAGTCACCATGTACCTGCTTGCCCACGTTCCCGCCGCGCGTGCCACCCTGGAGCACGTCCACCAGCAGCTGACCGCCCAGGGCCTCACGCACCCCACCCTGGCCGTACCGGGGCGCGAGGACGCGCTGCCCTTCGACCTGTTCACCGGCCTGCACGTCGTGGACCACGAGACCCGGCAGGCGCACCTGAAGTGCCTGCTGTGCCCGCCCGGCAGCGGCCACCACCTGCGCTACGAGTTCCGCGTGACCACCCTGGGCGGCGAGGTCATCGGCCCGATCGGGAGTTCCTGCGTGTTCGCCCGTGTGCTGGGCGAGGAACGCGGGCGGCAGGTGGGCGCGCACCTCACCGATCAGGTCGGCGCGCACGTGCGGCGCACGCAGGTGCAGACGCAGGCCGAACGCCTCGCAGCTGCCGGGAACTGGCGCGAGTACCTGCGCGCCCAGGGCCTGGACTGGGTCCTGACCGCCATGGCGGGCGGCGGCGGCCTGAGCGCCGAACTGCGCGAGAAACTCCAGCGCCTCCAGGACGAGGGCAAGCCCTTGCCGCTGGCGGTGCTGTCCGAGTTGCGCGTCCTGACCCGCGCGCGCGAGGACACCCCGGCCCCGAGCGCCTTCGTGCCCGCCCCCGCCGCGTTCCAGGCGCAGGCCACCCCGGACCTCGCCCGGCCGAAGAAGACCCGCAAGGCCCGCGCGGGCGCCGGGAACCGCATGGACCACACCGAGTGGGAGGAGTACCTGCGCGCCAGCCGCCTCACGAACCTCGTGGGTCACTGGATGACCGTGCAGGACACCCTCGACCTGCCCGAGGACACCCGCGATTTCCTGCTGGAGACCATCCGGGGCCGCCGACCCTTCCGCCTGGAGGACCTGACGCTGCTGCAGGGCCTCGCGCGGGACGAGGCGGTGCTGGAGCAGCTGCGCGACCTCGGGCCCCCTGAACGACTGCGGCCCGCCACCCGCGCGCCACGCGCCGTGCGCGTCATCGAACCCGAGAGCGGCCTGGAACTGCTCGACGTCCGCGACGACACGCACGTGCAGGGCGCCCGCGAGTGGCTGTGGGGCCTGAAGGCCGTGTTCGGCGCGGCGCAGTGGCGGCGCGTGGAGGCCGGGATCAACACCGGCGCGCTGCGCGCCGACGATTACGCCGCGCTGAGGCAGACGCTGCTGGCCCTGCCCGAACAGGCCGAACCCGGTCAGCCCCGCACGCCGCGGCAGTTCCTGACTTACGTGGCGTTGCTGCTGGGCCGCGAGAAACGCGTCGAGCGCGCCCGCGAACTGCTGCACCAGCGGCGGCAGGCCACCAGCCTGGTCGTCCTGGACGGGCTGTGGCAACGCTACCGCGACGGGAAACCCATCCCCGAGAGTGAACTGATCGGCCGCGCGCTGAACGGCACCCGCAAGGACAGCCCCGGCACGAACGGCACCCGCAAGGACAGCCCCGCCGCGAACGCCACCCAGCAGGCAGGCCAGAGCCGCAGGAAAGGTGCGCAGACGCCCGCCACGCCCCCGGCACAGCCCACCGCGCAGGCCCCCAAGAAACAGAAGGCTCAGAAGCAGGCGGCACAGCCTCCGAAGGCCGACGCCCCGGTGCCCGGCGACCCGCTGGCCGCCGAACGCGCCGAGTACCAGGACGGCTGGGGTCGCGGCCTGTCCAGCCTCGTGCCCTCAGCGCACCGCCGCGCCGTCAGCCGCGCCGTGCACCAGCCGCCCGGCAAGCTCACGCCCGAGCAACTGCGCCTCGCGCGGCACGCGCTGGACGTCTACCGCCGCATGACCCGCGCCGGGACCCCCCCGAAGAAGGTGTTCACCAGTGCCGGACCCCGCACGCCCGAAGGCTACGCCGACGCGCTGGCCCGACTGTTCACCGACCTGGGCGTCCCCCACCTGCGCGACCCGCTCGCCGCGCGCGGCCCCGCGTGGCTCCAGGCGACCTTCCCCAGCCCCCTGAAGCACTTCGAACGCACCGGGGAACTGCACCGCGACCTGGGCGGCATCCTGAACGCCCTGAGCTGAAGCGGGGCGGCGGGGAAGAAGGACAGGTGCCGCCCTCGTCCCCGCCGAGGGTGGCGTTTCCGCTCAGCGGATCGGGTCGATCTCGCTCAGGGACGTGGACGCACTCTGGAGGCGCTGCTCGCGCAGGTCCTGCATCTCCCGCTGGTTCAGGGCGTGTTCGGCCATGACGATGGTCTGGCACAGCAGCATCAGGGACCCGCTGACGCTGCTGGACAGCGCGCGGGTGTCGTGCTCGCCCAGCACCACGCCCCGCTGCCCGTCGGTGAGGATCAGGACGCTCGGGCCGACCAGCATCCCGGCGCCGCCCCAGGTGCAGGCGCGGCTGCCCATCAGTTCGTCGCGCCAGCCGTCGGTGCTGCGCGGCGCGTCCCCGTTCTGCTCGTGTCCGGCGGTGTGGGCGCGCAGGCGCACGATCAGGTCGGTGATCAGTGGGGCGTCCTCGCGGCCCAGCGCGGTCAGTTGCGTGACCAGCGCGTCGCGGGTCAGCGCCCCACGCTGCCAGTCGAGCGCGGCGTTCAGGAGCGTGTCGTTCATGCGGTCACTATAGGTCCCCCGCGCGTGAGAGACCCCGGGGAGGACGTCATGCCCGCTGCGTCCCCCACGCGCGGCGCACCCGGCGTCAGGTCGGCTCGGGTTCGTCGGACAGATCGTAGAGGTTCAGCGCGCCGCTGATCAGGAACGCCTCGACGAGTTGCGGGTCGAACTGCGTGCCGCTGCCTGCGCGCAGTTCGCGCAGCACTTCCTTCAGCCGCAGCGGGGGCGGTAGGGGCGCAGGGTGAGCATGGCGTCCACGGCGTCCGCGACGGCCAGCAGTCGCCCCTGAATGGGGATGTCCTGTCCACGCAGGCCCTCGGGGTACCCGGTCCCGTCGAAGCGTTCATGGTGGTACAGCACGTACGGCCGGGCGGAGGTCAGGGCGGGGAACCCGCTGATCATGTGCGCGCCGATCACCGGGTGCCGCTGGATGTTGCGGTACTCGGTGTCGCTCAGGCGGCCCGGTTTACACAGCACCGTGTCCGAGATGGACGTCTTGCCGATGTCGTGCAGGACCGCGCCCAGCCGGACCTCCTCCAGTTGCGTGTCGCTCCAGCCGAGCGTCCGGGCGATCATGAGGGCGCTGCGCTGCACGCGCTGCGTGTGGTCGCGGGTGTACGCGTCGTGCGCGCCGAGCGCCACCACGAAGGCGTTCACGACCGCCAGGGTCGCGGCTTCCAGTTCCGCCTCCTGCATCTTGTAGCGGTGGAACAGCGCGCCGAACTCCTCGGCGTACCGTTCGAGCTGCGCGGCGTACAGGCGCAGTTCCTGCAGCCGGGGGTCCTCGGCGGGCACCTCGGCGGCGGGCGGAACGGGAACGTCGCTCATGGGGGCAGCGTAAGCCGTGAGGTCATGCAGGATTCTTTCAGTGCCTCCTCATCCGCGTGGCGGTTTGCCCCGCGTTACTCGCGCGGCCGGAACGGGAGGTACTTCGGCTGCCAGAACTTGCGCCGGACCGTGTCCAGCAGCTGCGCGTCGGTCTGACCGCGCAGCGTAAACTCGGTGGCGACGCCGTCCGCGAGGGCCTGCCGGATCACGGCCACCGCCACGTGAATGCTCGCGTGACTCAGTTCATCGACCGGCGGGTACGTGCGGCCCGGGTGGTTCGCCTGCGTGTACTCCGCCAGGGCGTACGCGGCGGCGGTGACCATCTCGTCCGTGACCTCGCGCACGCGCGCCAGGATCGCGCCGAAACCCAGCCCGGGGAAGATGAACGCGTTGTTCCCCTGCCCGATCTCGTGCATCTCGCCGTGCAGGCGGACCGGGTCGAAGGGACTGCCGGTCGCCACGATCGCCTGCCCGCCAGTCCAGGCCAGGATGTCCGCCGGGAGGGCTTCCGTGTTCGCGGTGGGGTTGCTCAGCGGGAACACCAGCGGGCGGGGCGTATTGGCGTGCGCGGCGCGCACCACCCCCTCGCTGAAGATGCCGGGCTGCCCGCTGAGGCCCAGCAGCACCGTTGCCCTCGCCTCGCGGATCACGTTTTCCAGGTCGGTGCCCGCCCAGCCGTCCGTCAGGGCCTTCGGCGTGGCCAGCGCCCGCTTGTAGTCCTCCATGTGGCGGTCGTCGGTCAGCAGCCCACGCGAGTCGAGCACGAACACCCGCGCCGCGATCCCCGCTTCACTCAGGCCCTCGCGGCGCATTCCCTCGCGGATCGCCAGGGCCACCCCTGCCCCACCCGCGCCCGCGCCATGCACGACGACCACCTGATCGCGCAGCGCCTCGCCCTTCATCCGGCAGGCGTTCAGCACCCCGGCCAGCACCACGGCGCCCGTCCCCTGGATGTCGTCGTTGAAGCTCGGCACGACCCGGCGGTAGCGGCGCAGCACCTCGAACGCCGCGTCCTTGCTGAAGTCCTCCCACTGGATGATCGCCTTCGGGTAGCGCTGCAGCGTCGCCTCCACGAAACGGTCCACGAAGCGCAGGTACTCGTCCCCGGTCAGCCGCTCGTGCTTCACGCCCAGGTACGCCGGGTCGTCCCGCAGGTCCGCGCGCCCCGTCCCCACATCCAGTTCCACCGGGAGGGTCTTGTCCGGCCCCACGCCGCCCGCCACGGTGTACAGCGACAGTTTCCCGATGCTGATCGCCATGCCCCCGAAACCCTGATCCCCGATGCCCAGGATCGCGCTGGAATCGGTCGCCACGATGATCCGCACGTCGTTCAGCGGCACGTTCGCCAGCGCCGCCCCGGCCCGGTCGATGTTCCGGGTGCTCAGCGTCAGGCCGCGCGGGTAGCGGTAGATCTGGCTGAACTTCTGCACGGCCAGGCCCACCGTCGGTGTGTACACCACGGGCAGCATCTCCTCGACATGCGCGGACAGCAGCGCGTAGAACAGCACCTCGTTGCGGTCCTGCAGGTTGCGCAGGAACACGTGCCGGTCCAGCGGCTCGGTGATCTGCGCGTACTCCGCGTACTGCCGCTCGACCAGCGCGTCCAGCGTGTCCACCTGCGGGGCCAGCAGGCCGTCCAGGCCCAGCGCCTCCCGCTCGGCCTCCGTGAACGCCGTGCCCTTGTTGAGCAGCGGGAAGCGCAGCAGCGGAAACCCGCGCACCAGCGGGTGGAGATAGCGGTGGCCGTCCTCGCCGCGGCGGACGTCGTAGTGGTCGGTCAGGGGCAGGGTGCGTCGGTTCACGGCTGGCCTCCGGTCAGGGTGAGGGGATGGCGGTTCATATCCTTGAACAGCAGGTACTTGCTCCAGTCACGGCCCAGCGCGCCGTACCACTGCGGGCAGTGCGCGCCCATCCAGATCACGTCCCCCGTCTGCACCGGGTAATACGCCTCCTGCAGCTTGTACAGGCCCTCGCCCGAGAGCAGCAGCAGGCCGTGCTCCATGTAGTGCACCTCCGTGTACGGCAGGGTCGCGCCCGGCGCGAAACTCATGGTGCTCATCATGAAATCGAAACGCGGATCGTCCGGCAGCAGCTTGCGCGCGATCAGCCGCTCGTCGCCCTCGAACGGCGCCCCCGGATTCTCCCGCTCGTTCCCCCAGCACACCGGCGGGGCGTCCACGCCCGGCGCGCCCTGGTACGGCTTCTCGAACACCGCCACCCGCGCCGCACCCCGCGCCTCCAGCGTGTGCATGACCCCCGCCGGGAAGAACACGTGATCCGACTCGCGCAGCGTCCGCGACTCGCCGTCCACCTCCACCTGCACCTCGCCGCTCAGCACGAATACGAACCGCTGGTAGCCCAGCGCCGACTCGCGCGCCCGCGCCCCAGCTGTCATCTCCGCCGTGAACTGCACGAACCTCGCCCCCAGCCCGATCACCGGCGCGATGTGCAGCACCACCGCGCTGCCGGGCCACTCGGCCAGCGCCGTGCGGACGAACGTGTCGGGCGTGATCACCGCGTGCGCCTCACGCAACGCGGAACGGGTGACTCCCAGGTGTTTCATGCGGTCTCCTTCGCCGGGCGCAGTAGCTGCCCCCGTACGGACTCGTCGAAAATCGCCCCGCCGGGCAATTGCGCGAACACGCGCTGCCCGCGCAGGTACGTGGCCTGCACCCGCCCCCGGAAGCTCTGCCCCCGGTACGGGTTGCCGTGGTGGCGGTCGTGCAGTTCGGTCAGCGTGAACGTCTCGTCCAGCCGCACCAGCGCGAGGTCGGCGTCCGCACCCAGCCGCAGCGCGCCCTTGCTGGCCAGCCGGAAGCGCCGCGCGGGATTGAGCGAGGCGACCGCCGCGATCAGTTCCAGCGGCACGTCCCGCTGCCAGTACCCGCCGTCGAGCAGCACGTTCAGGGTGGACTGCGCGCCGCTGATCCCGCCCCAGATGGCGAAGAAGTCCTCCCCGGTCTTCAGTTCGGGCGGGGCGGGGGAGTGGTCGCTGCCGACCGTGTCGATCCGCCCGGCCCTGAGCGCCGTCCACAGCGCCTCGCGGGTGCCGGCGTCCCGGATGGGCGGCGCGCATTTGAGCAGCGCCCCGACCCGCTCGACGTCCTCCCCGGTCCAGTGGAGGTAGTGCGGGCAGGTTTCGGCGGTGACGTCCACGCCGCGCGCGCGGGCCTCGGCGGCCAGGGCGACGCCGCGCGCGGTGCTGAGGTGCACGAGGTGCAGGGCCGCGCCGGTCTCCTCGGCGAAGAGGATCGCGCGGCCCACCGCTTCGGCCTCCGTGACCGGCGGGCGTGACGCGAGGTAGTCCCGCACGCCCGTCTGCCCGTGCTCGCGGGCCGCCTGCGACAGCGTGCGGGTGAACGCGTCGCTCTCGGCATGCGTCGCGACGATCAGCCTGGCCCGGCGCGCGGCGCGCATCCCCTCGAACAGCGTCACGTCGTCTGCGGCGGGAAATTCGTCCAGGCCACTGTGACTCATGAACGCCTTGAAGCCGATCACGCCGCACGCCGCCAGCTCGTCCAGTTCCGGGAGGTTCAGCGGCGTCAGGCCGCCCCACAGGCCGAAATCCAGGCGGGATTTCGCCTCGCCCAGCGCGCGTTTCTCCGCGAAGGCCCGCGCGTCCAGCAGCGGCGGCGAGGAATTCAGCGGCATGTCCAGGAAACTCGTCGCGCCGCCCGCCGCCAGCGCGCGGGTGCCGGTGTCGAAGCCCTCCCAGTGGGTGCGGCCCGGTTCGTTCAGGTGCACGTGGGCGTCCACCACGCCGGGGAAGACGTGCAGCCCGGTCGCGTCGATCTCCTCGCGGGCGGGCGCGAACACGTCCAGCGCGAGGCTCACGATCCGCCCGTCCTCGACGGCCAGATCGGCCCGCACCGGGCCGTGCGGCGTGACCAGCGTCCCCCCCGGACGAGCAGGTCCAGCGCCATCAGCGCGTCCCCTCGCGGGCCGCCAGCGCGCGGACGAACGCGACGCCCACCCGCAGCGCGGCGTCCACGTCCTCCGGGTTCACCATCTCGTCCGGGTGGTGACTCAGCGCGTTCGGCGAGCGCAGGAACAGCATCGCGGCGGGCATCCGCTCCGCGAGGATCATCGCGTCGTGCCCCGCCCCGCTCACCAGATCGGGCGCACTCAGGCCTTCCTGCGCGGCCGCCGCGCGCAGCAGCTCACGGAAGGAGGCGTCCATCGGGATGGCGGGCTGCGCCATCTTGTGCGTGACGTCCAGGGTCACGCCCCGCTCCTCCGCGAAGGCGCGCGCCGAGCTCAGCAGTGTCTCCAGCGCCCCGGCCCGCACCGCGTCGTCCTCGTGCCGCAGGTCCAGTGTGCAGTGCGCCGAGCCCGGAATCACGTTGATCGCGCCGGGCCGCGCGGTCATCACGCCCACCGTCGCCACCAGCCCCGCCGTGGCGCGCGCCAGATCCTCCGCCGCCACCGCGAAGCGCGCGGCCGCCGCCAGCGCGTCCCGGCGGTGCCCCATCGGTGTGGTGCCCGCGTGCGCCGCCTGCCCCGTGAAGTCCAGCAGCACGCGGTCCTGCCCCACGATGGCACTCACCACCCCCACCGCTGCGCCCGCCGCCTGCAGCACCGGCCCCTGCTCGATGTGGAACTCCAGGAAGCCCAGCGCCCCGCCCTGCACCACGGCGTCCGGCAGGGCCGCGTCGTCCAGGCCGTACGCGCGGATGGCGTCCAGCACGCTCATGCCCCGCGCGTCCCGCAGGGTCAGCAGCGGCTCCAGCGTGCCGGTCAGGGCGCGGCTCCCGATGAACGGCACGCCGAAGCGCACGCCCTCCTCCTCGCTGAACGCCAGCAGCTCCAGCGCGAACGGCAGCGCCTCACCCCGCAGCGCCTCCGCGACCGCGAAGGCCAGCGTCACGCCCAGCACGCCATCGAAGGCCCCGGCGTCCGGCACGGTGTCCACGTGCGACCCCAGGAACAGCGTGGGCGCGTCCGGCGTCGGCCCGGCCCGCCGCGCGCGGAGGTTCCCGGCGCTGTCCACGCGCACCTCCAGGCCCAGCTCGTGCGCCCAGGCGGTCAGGAAGGCCGTCACGTCGCGGCTGGGCGCGCTGAGGAACGTGCGGGTGATCTCGCCCGGCACCTCGGTGTGGGCAGCCAGGGTCGCGCAGGCGTCGTGCGCGCGGCGCGACAGCAGGGTCAGGTCAGTCATGGAAGGTCCTTGAAGGTGAAAGGTCAGGGCCTGGAGCCAACGGAAACTCGTTCCATATTCCCCTCTCCCCTGGTGGGAGAGGGATGGACTCGGAGAGCTGCGCAGCAGTGGAGCGGAGCGACGGAAGGGTGAGGGGGCGTCGAGACCAGCGGAACGGGATGATCATGCGGGGCTGGTTGGGGTGAGGGTCAGGCGGTGGGCTTCCAGGGGAACATACGCCGGGGCCGCGTCGGCCAGGACGACATGATCAAGCAGCCTGGCTTCCGGGGCGTCGTCGGGGCGCAGGGCGCGGCGCAGCGTGCGGTACGCGGCGCGGTCGAAGACGCTGCCGTCGTCCAGCGGTGCACCCACCCGCACCCACTGCCACAGCAGCGCGCGGGCGAGTTCCGCCGTGGCGGTGTCCTCGATCCGCCCGTTCCGCGTGATCACGCCCCGCCCGTCGAACCACGCGCCGAAGACGTCCAGCGCGAGGCCCAGCGTGTCCCGCACCTCGGCGGCGGGGAGCGGGCCGGGGTCGGGGAGGGCCAGCAGCTGCTCGCGCGTCACGGGACCGGTCGGGGCAGGGGGAGGAGCGGGGGTCGCCAGTCCCTCCCGCACCGCGTCCAGGAGTTCGGGCAGGCCCGCCCACGCGCCCTGGAAGCCCTGCGCGGCCTCGCGGGCCTTGTCGGCCCGCACGGCGTCCAGCGCCGGGGTGGGGTCGAGGGGGTCGGGGCTCACCGCTGCCGTCCCGCCGACTGCCTGCGCGCCGCGGGCGCGGCACACGTCCACGAGCGCCTGCGCGTAGGCCTGCATGGCGTCCACGTCCATTCCCAGCCCGGAGCGGGGTGGGAACGGCACAGGCCGGGTGGCCCCGGTGGTCTTCACGAGGCTGAACACGTAATCCCAGCGGCCCGCGTTCAGCCCGAACGCCCACCCGCGCAGTTCGGACAGCAGGGCGTCCATGTGCAGCAGGCCCGGCAGGGTCTCGATCTGCAGGCACACCCGCAGCGTGCCGGGGTTCAGGCCCAGGTGCGCCTCCGAGGCGCGCAGCGCGGTCGCCCACGCGCGGGCCTGCGGCACGGATTCCAGTTTCGGCAGGTACAGGTGCGGCACCCGGCCCGGCCGCGCGGTCAGCAGCGCCGCCAGATCGCACAGCGCGCCCCGCGCGGGCTGTCCCGCGAAGGTCAGGCCCGGCTGCGGGGCGTACAGCGCGCGGGGCCGCGCCAGCAGCGGCACGTCCGCCGCGAGCCACTCCGGCAGGGCCGCCCAGGCCGCCGCGACGTTCGCCGGGGTGGGGGCGAAGGTATCGTCGAAGTCGATCACGACGGCGTCCGCGCCGCTGCTCAGGGCGGCGCGCAGCGCGGGCAGGTCGCTGGCCTCCACGATCAGTTCCGCGCGGCCCGCGCTCAGGTCGTCCGGGACGGGAGCGGCGCGGTAGTCCGTGACGGGCGGCGCGGCGTCCAGCGGGCCGGGCGCGTCCACGGCCGTCCACGCGTCTGCCAGCGCGGCGTGCAGCGCCGCCGCCAGCGCGCGGGCGGTGGGGGAGGGGAGATCGGGCGGCTTCACGGACACCACCGGCACGGGTCGGGCATGCGCCGCAGCATAGAGCCGCTCAGGCGTCCCGGTGGCCCAGCCGGGACGAGATTCGCCCGGCAGCCGCCTGCGCTGCCGCCAGGAAGCGCGGCACCTGCTCGGGCGTCAGGCGGGACGTGGGGGCCGAGACGCTCAGCGCCGCCGCGACCCGCCCGTCCGCGCCGGGCACCGGGACGGCCACGCAGCGCACGCCCAGCTCACGTTCCTGGTCGTCCAGCGCGTAGCCGTCCTCGCGCACGCGGTGCACGGCGGCCAGTACCGCGTCCACGGTGGTCAGGGTGTGCGGCGTGTACGCGGTCAGGGTGGTGGCCTCCAGCGCCCGTCGCGCCTCCGCCTCGGGCCGCGCGGCCAGCAGCACCTTGCCCACCCCGGACGCGTGCAGGGGCGCGCTCGCGCCGGTCTGCGTGAACATCCGCACGAGTTGCGGCCCCTCGACCTGATGCACGTACGCGGCCTCCAGCCCTGCCCCGTGCGGGCGCAGCACCGCGAGGTTCGCGCTCTCGCCCAGCTCGGCAACCAGGGCGCGCATCTCCGGCGCGGCAGCGGCGGTCAGGGCGTGCGCCGCGTCGAACGCCGCCCCCACCTGATAGGCCCGCAGACCCACCCGGAAGAGTCCCGAGGCTTCCTCCCATTCCACGAAGCCCTGCTGCCGCAGCGTCTCCAGCAGGCGGTACGCGGTGCTGGCCGACAGTCCGGCGGCGCGCGCCACCTGCGACAGCGGGGCCTCGCGCAGCGTGGCGAGCGCCCACAGGACGCTCAGGCCGCGTTCCAGGGTGCGGACGCCGCCCGGTGCGTCCGCGCCGCGCGGGCGTCCCCCGCGAGAGGCGTTCTCGGTCACGCTCAGGCCAGCGCCTCGTAGCCGGGCAGGGTCAGGAAGTCCATCAGGGGCGTGCCGGTCGCGGTGGTGCGGAACAGCCGCGCGGCGTCCGCGTACCCCTCACCCAGTTTGGCGGCCTCGTCGTCGAACAGTTCGTCCCACAGCTCCGGGGTCAGGACGCGGCCGTCCTCCAGGGTCACGCCGTGGTGCCGCCACTGCCACAGCTGCGCGCGGCTGATCTCGGCGGTCGCGGCGTCCTCCATCAGGTTGTGGATGGGCACGGCGCCCGAGCCGCGCAGCCACGCCGCGAGGTACTGGATGCCGACGTTCACGTTCATCCGCACGCCCGCCTCGGTGACGGTGCCGTCGGGCGGGGTGAGGAGGTCGGCGGCGGTGACGGTCAGGTCGGCCTGCTTGCCGCTGCCGATCTGGTTGGGTTCGGGCATCAGCCGGTCGAAGACCTCGGTGGCGAGGGCCACCATGCCGGGGTGCGCGACCCAGGTGCCGTCGTGCCCGTTCGTCGCCTCGCGTTCCTTGTCGAGGCGCACCTGTTCGAACGCGGCGGCGTTCTTCGCCTCGTCGCCCTTGACGGGAATGAAGGCGCTCATGCCGCCGATGGCGGGCGCGCCGCGCCTGTGGCAGGTCTGGATGGCGAGTTTGCTGTACGCCTGCATCATCGGGACGGCCATGCTGACCTTCGCGCGGTCGGGCAGGATCCGGCCTTTGTGCGTGCGAAGTTTCTTGATGTAGCTGAAGATGTAGTCCCAGCGGCCGCAGTTCAGGCCCGCCGAGTGCTCGCGCAGCTCATAGAGGATCTCGTCCATCTCGAACGCGGCGAGGATCGTCTCGATCAGCACCGTGCCCTTGATCGTGCCGCGCGTCAGGCCCAGCGTCTCCTCGGCGAGGTTGAACACGTCGTTCCACAGTCTCGCTTCGAGGTGCGATTCCATCTTCGGCAGGTAGAAGTACGGCCCCGAGCCGCGCGCCAGGAGTTCCTGCGCGTTGTGCCACACGTACAGCCCGAAGTCGAACAGCGCCCCGTACACGGTCTCGCCGTCCACCTGCACGTGCTTTTCCGGGAGGTGCCAGCCACGTGGGCGCACGAGCAGCACGGCCGTCTTCTCGTTCAGCTGGTACGTCTTCCCGTTCGTGTCCAGGCGGATGGTGCGGCGCACCGCGTCGCGGAGGTTGATCTGCCCGTCCACGCAGTTCTCCCAGGTGGGGCTGCTCGCGTCCTCGAAGTCGGCCATGAACACCCGCGCGCCGCTGTTCAGCGCGTTGATGATCATCTTGCGGTCCACGGGGCCGGTGATCTCCACCCGGCGGTCCTTCAGGTCGTCGGGCAGCGGATTGATGCGCCAGTCGCCCTCGCGCACTGAGCGGGTTTCGGGCAGGAAGTCCGGCAGCGCCCCGGCGTCCAGCGCGGCCTGACGGGTCTCGCGGGCGGCCATCAGGTCGCGGCGGCGCTCCTCGAAGCGGCGGTGCAGGTCGGCGACGAAGGCCAGCGCCTCGGGCATGAGGATCTCACGCTGCGCGTCCGTGATGGGGGCGGTGATGGTCAGGCCGGCGGGCAGGGTCTGGGTCATGCGGGCACTCCTTGGGGGGACAGACAGCTCGGGGTTTTTCACTGGATGAACTTGAATTTCATTTTACGGAAAAGCACTGAGCCTGACCAGCCGGTGTTGTCTCCGCCTGGGGAACAACCGGTGGGTTCACGGTGCCTCCGACCACTCAGCCGCGCCAGCCGACACCTCCGCCGCCACGCCGGAGAAGATCACGGCCGCGCCCGTCCGCACCACGGTTCCGGAAGCCGAGACCTCCCCAGGTGCCGCCCAGCCGGTCGCCACGCCCGTGACGGCGCCCGCCCACGACGAGGCCCACGGCGATACCCACACGGACGGTCACACGGATGGTCATACGGACGCCAGCCACGACGGACACTGAAGGCCTGAGCAGGCGGCCCGCTGACCGCTACACTCCGCGGTGATGACCCGCCCGCGCCGCGCGCTGCCCCGACCCCTGCCCCGCTGGACCCTGCCCGCGACGCTGCTGGTCCTGCTGGGGCTGGCCGCGTGGATCAACGAGCCGATTCCTGGCGTGACGGGCCGCGAGGCGCGCGCGGTGGCGGCCCTGCCGGTCGCCCCGGCGTTCCGGGCGGGGCAGCGGGTGCTGCTGCTCTCACCGCATCCGGACGACGAGACGCTGTGCTGCGCGGGCATGCTGAACCGGGCGCGCGCGGCGGGCGCCGAGGTGTTCGTCACCTGGATCACCGCCGGGGACGGCTTCGAGTTCGACGCGGCCCTGACCGAACGGACCCTGCACCCGCAGGGCCTGGCGCTGCGGGCGCTGGGTGAACGCCGTGTCGGGGAGGCCCGCGCGGCCGCCGTCGTGCTGGGCATCCCCTTGGACCATCAGGTGGTCCTGGGGTACCCGGACGGTGGCCTGCGCTTCCTGAACGGCGTGAACTTCGACCGGCCGTACACGTCCCCGCGGACCGGGACGTCGGCCACGTACCTGCGGGAGGCGCAGACGCCCGGCGCGCCCTTCACCGGCGAGGCGCTGGAGGCGGACCTGGAGCGCGTCCTGCGCCGCGTGCAGCCCGACGTGATCCTGATTCCCGCCCACGAGGACTTCCACCTGGATCATCACACCCTGACGCTGTTCGCGCAGCGGGTCACGGCGCGGCTGGGCCTGCAAGGTCGCCTGCGCTACTGGGTGGTGCACGGCGGGCTGGAGTGGCCGCTGCCCAAGGGCGCACACCCGAATCTGCCGCTGGTGCCGCCGCCGCTGGCGCGTCACCTGCCGTGGCAGCGGGTGCCGCTGGATGCGGAGGATCTGGCGGTCAAGACGCGCGCCGTGGCGGCCTACCGCACGCAGACGGAGGTGCTGGGCCGCTTCATGCGGGCCTTCGAGCGGCGCAACGAACTGCTCAGTCCCTCGGACACCGCGCGCTGAGTGGCGCGGGTGGGTGTGTGGTCAGCGGCGCAGGAGTTTCACGGCCCGCACGACGTCCTGCGGGGTGATCTCCTCGCCGGGGCGGGCGCGGCAGCCGGAGGCGTACTGCTCGAGGATCTGCTCCCCGGCGGCGTCGAGGGCGCTGCGCACGCCGGACAGTTGCGTCAGGATGTCGTGGCAGTCGCGGCCCTCCTCGATCATGCGCTGCAGGCCGCGCACCTGACCCTCGATGCGGCGCAGGCGCAGCAGGACGCGGGTGTCGGTGTCGGTCAGGGCAGGGGGGACGTCGCTCATCTCGTGCGCCCAGCATACCGCCCCGGCGTATGCCCTGATGAGCCCGGTCCTGCCCTGCGTCGCCTGCCCAGCCCCGGCGCGCGTGAAGGTCCGGTCAAGGCGCCCGGCCCGCGCGGACGTGCACCATGACGGGCATGACACAGGTGCGCCGCAACGACGACACGCAACGCTACGAACTGACTGACGGGGACCGCGTGCTGGGCTTCGCGGAGTTCCGCCCGGTCGGGAACGCCGTGATGCTCCCCCACACCGAGGTCGAGGAAGGCCACGAGGGCGAGGGGCTCGGCAGTCAGCTCGCCCGCGCCGCGCTGGACGATATCCGTGAGCAGGGAAAACTGGTGCTGCCGATGTGCCCGTTCATCGCGGCGTACATCCGCCGCCACCCGGAGTACAACGACCTGATCCACCCGCAGCAGCGCGCCGTGTTCGGCCTCTGATCCGGACTCCGCCTGAATGGCGGACACAGCCGCTCAATCCGAGCAGACTCGCAGAGCTGCTTCGCAGCGCGAGCAGGAGCGAAACGCAGCCCGTATGAACCCCGGCGGGGCACGTGGAGGGGTATCCCCCCCGGCGTGCCGATTTTGGCGTGCCGTGCGGCTCGCTGGCACCGTAAGATGCGGTGACCGGGGGGACGCTCCGGGCCGCGTGACCGACCGGGGAGGTGAAGCGGGTGTGAGCTGGATTCCGTCTGTTTCTGTGATGCACGGTGAACACCGGGCGTTGCCCCTGAGGCCCGGACCGAGCGGCCAGATCGTCGAGTCGGGGCCTTCGTGACGACCGACACGCAACTGTTCGAGGCGACGTTCGAGCACGCCGCGATCGGCATGGCGCTGACGTCCACCGACGGGCGGTTCGTGCGCGTGAACCGCAGCCTGTGCGACCTGCTCGGCTACCGGCCCGAGGAACTCCTGGGGGCGGGAT
The DNA here is from genome assembly GCF_013337115.1 of Deinococcus sp. JMULE3. Taxonomy (NCBI): domain Bacteria; kingdom Thermotogati; phylum Deinococcota; class Deinococci; order Deinococcales; family Deinococcaceae; genus Deinococcus; species Deinococcus sp. JMULE3. The sequence continues at coordinate 80,969 of NZ_SGWE01000001.1, read as the reverse complement.
TCCAGATGGTCACGCACCCGGACGACCTGCAGCCAAACGTGGACCTGCAGCGGCAACTGCTGACCGGGGAGATCACGTCGTTCGAGCTGAGCAAGCGTTACGTTCATCGGGACGGTCACGTCATCTGGGCGCAGCTGAACGTGGCACTCATCCGGGACGAGGGGGGCGAGCCGCTGCTGTTCGCGGCGCAGGTGCAGGACCGCAGCGTGCAGCGGGAGCAGCGCGAGCAGCTGCTGGCGCTGCAGGGTCAGTTGCAGCTGGCCCTGGACGGCAGTCACGAGAGCATCTGGGACTGGCGGGTGTCCGAGGGGCGCGTGAACCTGTCGGACGCGTGGCTGTCCCGACTGGGTTTCGATCCGGCGCAGGTGAACGGCGATCAGGACGCCTGGGTCGCCCTGATCCACCCGGACGACCTGCCCGGCCTGGTCGGCGCGTACCTGCAGCACGCCGAGCAGCGCACGCCCTACTACGAGACCGAGTACCGCATCCGCGTGCCGGACGGCAGCTGGCGCTGGATTCAGCTGCGCGGCAGCGTCGCCGAGCGGGACGGGGCCGGTCAGCCCACCCGCGTGACCGGCACGCAACTGGACGTCACCGAGCGCGTGCAGGCCCGCCTGGAGCTGCAACAGACCCGCGCGGACCTGCAGGCGATCCTGGACAACCTGCCGGCCACCATCGGGTACTGGGACCGGGAGGAACGCAACCGCTTCAGCAACGCCGCGTACCGGAAGGTGTTCGGGCGCACGCCCGAGCAGATCGGCCGCATGACCATGCGTGACCTGCTGGGCGAGGAGCTGTACGCGCAGAACGCCGACGCGATCCAGGCGGCGCTCGCCGGGCGCGGCAGCGTGTTCGAGCGGGACATCCTCACGCCCGACGGCGCGCGGTACATGCAGGCCACGTACATTCCGGACGTCCGCGAGGGGCAGGTGCAGGGCTTCTACGCGCTGGGCACCGACATCACCGCGCGCCGCGCAGCGGAACTGGCGCTGCTGGACGCGCAGGAAGCCTACCGGGTGACGCTGGACGGCATCACCGACGCGGTGCTGCGCGTGGACCCGGCGGGGCGCGTGACCTTCCAGAACACGGCCGCCCTGGACACCTTCGGGGACCTGCTGGGCGGCGCGCTGGGACTGCTGGACCTGCCGGACGCGGACGGTCAGCGCCTCGTGACGCGGGCGCTGCAGTCCGGTGAGGTGCAGCGCACCCCGGCGGACCGCGCGGCCCTGCTGGACCTGCCCGGCGGCCCGCGGGAGGTGGCGGTGACCGTCTCGCCGCTGCGCGGCGCGGACGGCCGCGTGACGGGCGCGGTGATGGTCGTGCGGGACGTCACCGAGAGCCGCGCCCTGACCCGTCAGATGAGTCACCTCGCGCAGCATGACGCGCTGACGGACCTGCCCAACCGGGTGCTGCTGCTCGACCGGGTGCGGCAGGCGACGGCGTACTACCAGCGGCAGGAGTCGGGGTTCGCGCTGATGTTCCTGGACCTCGATCACTTCAAGGACATCAACGACACGCTGGGGCATTCCACCGGGGACGAACTGCTGCGGCAGGTGGCGGGGCGGCTGCGCGGCCTGCTGCGCGCGGCGGACACCGTCAGTCGCCTGGGCGGGGACGAGTTCGTGCTGCTGCTCACAGACCTGCGTTCGGCGCAGGACGCGCAGCAGGTCGCGGCGAAGATTCTCGCGGGGATGCAGGGACCCTTCACGGTCGAGGGACAGGTCCTGAACGTGACCTTCAGTGCCGGACTGGCCCTGTACCCGGAGGACGGCACGACCGTCGAGGACCTGATGCGCCACGCGGACGCCGCCATGTACCGCGCCAAACGCGACGGGCGTAACCGCTACCACTTCTTCTCCGGCGAGGTCCGCGCGGGCCTGCTGGCCCGCCAGCAGCTCGTCAGTGACCTGCGCGCCGCGCTGGACCACGCGCAGTTCCGGCTGCACTACCAGCCGAAGGTGGACCTGTCCTCGGGCCGCGTCACCGGCGTGGAGGCGCTGCTGCGCTGGCCGCAGCCGGACGGGTCGATGCGCCCCCCGCTGAGTTTCATTCCGCTGGCCGAGGAGACCGGCCTGATCGTCCCGATCGGCGCGTGGGCGCTGCGCGAGGCCTGCGCGCAGGTGCAGGCCTGGACGGCGGACCTCGGGCCGCTGAACGTATCCGTGAACGTCTCCCCGGCGCAGTTCAGCGACCCGAACTTCACGCAGGTCGTCGCCTGGACGCTGCGGGAGACCGGCCTGAACCCGCTGCGGCTGGAACTGGAACTCACCGAGGGCATGCTGCTGCAGGACGTCCCGCTCGCCCAGCGGGTCCTGAACGTCCTGGGCGACCTGGGCGTCACGGCCAGCATCGACGATTTCGGGACGGGTTTCGCGAGCCTCAGTTACCTCAAGCGGCTGCCGGTGTCGGGCCTGAAGATCGACCAGTCGTTCGTGCGTGACCTGGACGGCCCGGAACCCGACCCGTCGATCGTGCGGGCCATCCTGACGCTCAGCGGCGCGCTGAACCTCGCCGTGATCGCCGAGGGCGTCGAGACGCCGCTGCAGGCCGCGCGCCTGCAGGAATTAGGCTGCGCGCACATGCAGGGGTACCTGTTCGCGCGGCCCCTGCCGCCCGACGCCCTGCCCGGCTGGTGGCGCGCCTGGACGCCGCCTGCCCTGCCGGCTCAGCCGGACCTGTCCACCGAGGAGATCCCATGACCGTGAATCTGCCCGCCCCACTGCCCGCGCTGTTGCTCCTGACGCCCCGCTTTCACGCCCGCGTGTGGGGTGGGGACCGCCTCGCCCCGCCGATCGGCGGCACCCCGGTCGGGGAGGCCTGGATCGCCGACGGGCACAGCGTCGTCGCGGCGGGACCGCTGGCCGGGCAGACGGTGGATGAGCTCATGCGCGCCCACCCCCGCGACCTGCTCGGCCCGGACCTTGACCCCCGGGCGGGGTTCCCGCTGCTGATCAAACTCCTCGACTGCCGCGACTGGCTCAGCGTGCAGGTGCACCCGAACGACGCGCAGGCGCAGGTCATGGTCGGCCCCGGAGAGCGGGGCAAGACCGAGGCGTGGCACTTCCTGAACGTCGAACCCGGCGCGGAACTCCTGGCGGGCGTCACGCCCGGCACCACCCCCGACGCGCTGGCGGACGCCATCCGGCACGGCGGCATTCTCGATGTGAGTGAACGCGCGGCGCCCGAGGTGGGCGACACGCTGTTCATTCCGGCCGGGACGCTGCACGCGCTCGGGCCGGGGCTGCTGCTGTACGAGGTGCAGCAGGCCAGCGACACCACTTACCGCGTGTTCGACTGGGACCGGCCCGCCAGTGCGGGGCGCGCGCTGCACCTCGAGGAGTCCGTGGCGGTCACCCGCGCCGACCTGCGTGGCGACTGGAAGGCCGCCGCCGAGACGGGCGGCGTGGGCGAACTGGTGCGCTGCCCGGAATTCACGCTGGTGGGCGCGCGCGGCGGCGATGCGGTTCCCCTGACGTCCTTCGGGCTCGTGACGGTGGTCGAGGGCACCCTGACGCTGGCGGCGGCGGGGGAGAGGCTGGAGGTCCCGGCCTTCGGGACGGTGCTCGTCCCGGCACACGCCGGGCAGGTGACCCTGAGCGGTGACGGACGCGCCCTGATCGCCACCCCCTGATCGCCGAGTCCCGAGCACCTCTCTGGACACCGTTCCGCGCGGGGCGGGCGTGGGGTACGCTGCGGGCATGCGCCCCCTGCTCCTCGCGGCCCTGTCCCTGTCCTTCGCCCTGAGTGCCTGCGCCGGTCTGAAGGGCGTGCCCCTCACCCTGCGTGTCGAGGGTCCCGCGCAGGCCAGCGTCCGCGTCGAGAACGGCGGCACGGTCCGCACCGTGAGCGTGCGCGGCAGCGAGACGCTCACGGTCGATCCCGGCACGTACACCCTCACGCCGCAACCAGTGGACGGCTGGGACACGCCCGGCGCGCGTCAGCTGGGCGTGACCGGGGGCGGTGAGGTGACCTTCACGTACCAGCCGGCCGGGCAGGCGACCCGCGCGGTCCTGACCGTGTTCGTGACTGGACCGGCCAGCGCGGACGTGCGCGTGCAGGGCGCAGGCTTCGATCAGACGCTGACGGGCGTCACGTCCGCGGGCCGCAGCGTCACGCTGGAACCCGGCACGTACACCGTGACCGGCGTGGACGCCCTGCCCTGGCGCGCCCCCACCCCACAGACCGTGACGTTGAACGCCCGGCAGACGCTGGACCTCAGCCTGAACTACGGTCAGGCGCAACCCTGAGCGTCGCCTGCGGCGGGTGTTCGTGCGGGTCGGTGGTGCTCAGCACGCCCGTGACGCCCAGCACGGCCAGCAGCAGCAGCGCCTCGCGCGCCAGCAGCGTCCGCACCCGGCGGTCCCGTCCGGCGAACGCCCGCCGGACCAGTGCCGCCGCGCCCAGTGCCAGCGCGACCAGTACGAGCTTGAGCAGCAGCGTCTGCCCGTAGCGGGTGCCGGTCCACTCGGCCAGGGTGGGCAGGTGCTCCGCACCCAGCAGCAGGCCCGTCACGGCCAGGACCGCCACGCTCGCGGTCGCCAGTGGCGTGAAGCGCGCCGCGGCCCGCGCCGCGAGGGGCTGCGCGACCGTCAGGGCCAGCACGCCCCCCACCCAGGTGCTCATGGCGGTCAGGTGCGCGGCGTGCAGCCCCCGCACCCACAGGGCGTGCCCCGCGCCGTGCCCGACACCGGACGCGCCCCACACGAGCAGCAGCGCGCCCGGCAGCAGCAGCGCGGCAGGCGCGCCCGCCACCCGCGCCGCGAGCAGCAGCGTTCCCCCCAGCAGCCCGGTCAGCACCGCGCGACCCGTGAGCGTGTCGGTCAGGAACGCGGGAGCGTCCGCCCAGCCCAGGCCCAGCGCACCCAGCGTCACGGCCACCTGTCCCGCCCAGCCCAGCGCCAGCAGCGCCAGCCCCAGCGCCGGGAGGCGCAGCCGCACCGGGACGTCCAGCGCGGCGCGGGCGAGCGTGGTGCCCAGCAGCAGGCTCAGGCCCAGAAAGGCCAGCGCGGCCAGCAGCGGCACGCTAGGCCCTCACCGGGATTCGCGTCATACGGATTCCGTCTGTTGCGTTCACACCCCGGAACCACACCGGGGTGCCAACTCCACGCCCGGAACCCGTTTCGCTCCTGCTCGGGTTGAACGTTTTTGCAAACCTTTCAACCGGAGGCCGTCTCACAGGCGGGTGCGGACTTCCCACAGTTCCGGGAACAGCACGGTCTCCAGCGCGCGGCGCAGATACCCGGCGCCACTCGTGCCGCCCGAGCCGCGCTTGAAGCCGATGGTGCGTTCCACGGTCGTCAGGTGGTTGAAGCGCCAGCGGCGGAAGTTGTCCTCGACGTCCAGCAGCTTCTCGGCGAGTTCGTACAGGTCCCAGTACGTCTCGGGGTGGCGGTAGACGGTCAGCCAGTGTTCCAGCACCGTCTCGTTCAGCACGGGCGGCAGCGTGAGGTCGCGGTTCAGCACCTCGTCCGGCACGATCAGGCCGCGCGCGTGCATCAGGCGCAGCGTCAGGTCGTACACGCTGGGCGCCTCGATGGCCTCCCGCAGCGGCCCGATCAGGTCCGGGCGGTGCTCGTGCGGGCGCAGCAGCACCGCGTGCCGGTTCCCGAGCAGGAACTCCACCATGCGGTACGACGCGCTCTGGAAGCCCGACGCCTGCCCGAACGCGTCGCGGAACTGCAGGTAGTCGGCGGGGGTCATGGTCTTGAGGACCTCCCAGGCGTTCGTGAGCTGCTCCTGGGCACGCACGACGCGCGACAGGCCCTTCTGCGGCGCGTCGGTGATGCCGCGCGCGAGCTGGTCCATCGCGGCGCGCAATTCGCGGATGATCAGGTCCAGCCAGACCTCCGAGACGTGATGCACGGCGATGAACAGGTGCTCGTCGTGCGCGGCCGTGACCGGGCGGTGCGCGCTTTTCAGCACGTCGAGTTGCAGGTAGTCGCCGTAGCTGAGGCTGCGGGTGAAGTCGGTGTACGCCTGCTCGGGCGCGTCGCGGTCCGGGGCGCCGGGGCGGTCTGGCAGCGGCGCGGTCACGCGCGGGCCTCCAGCACCGCCTGCACGCCCCGCGCGGCCTGCCACACGTCCGCGTGCGAGTGGTACAGCGGCGTGAACCCGAACCGCAGGATGTCCGGCGTGCGGTAGTCGCCGACGATGCCCGCCTGGGTCAGGTCGGCCATGACCTCACGCGCCTGCGGGTGGCGGTAACTGACCTGCGAGCCGCGCCGCGCGTGGTCGCGGGGCGTGACCAGCGTCAGCGGGAAGCGGGCGGCCAGCGGCTCCATCAGGTCGATGAACGTGTCGGTCAGGGACAGGCTCTTGGCGCGCAGCGCGTCCAGGTCCACGTCGGCGAACACGTCGAGCGCCTCGTCGAGCGCGCTGAGGCTCAGCACCATCGGCGTGCCCGCCACGAAGCGGCGCGCGCCGGGGGCCGGGGTGAAGTCGCGGGCCATCTCGAAGGGGTCGGCGTGTCCCATCCAGCCGCTGATCGCCACCGGGGCCGCGGCGTGGTGCCGTTCGGCGGCGTACAGGAACGCGGGCGCGCCGGGGCCGCCGTTCAGGAACTTGTACCCGCAGCCCACCGCGAAGTCAGCCCCCGCGCCATTCAGATCGACTGGGAACGCCCCGGCGGAGTGCGCGAGGTCCCACACGGTCACGATGCCCTGCGCGCGGGCCTGCGCGGTGATCGCCTCCAGGTCCAGCTTCCGGCCGGTGCGGTAGTCCACCTGCGTGAGCAGCAGCGCCGCGACGTCCTCGGTCAGGTGCGCTTCGATGTCGTCGGCGGGCACGCGGCGCAGTTCCAGCGTGTCGCCCAGCAGCGCGTTCAGGCCCTGCGCGACGTACAGGTCGGTGGGGAAGTTGTCCGCGTCGGTCAGGATCACGCGGCGGCCCGGCCCGGCCACGCCCAGCGCCGCGGCGAGCACCTTGAAGGTGTTCACGCTGGTGGAATCGCCCACCGCGACCTCGTGCGCCGCTGCGCCGATCAGCCGGGCGATCTTGGCCGCCACGCGGTCGGGCAGCGCCATCCAGTCCTGCCCGGCGTCGGCCCCGGCGGTCCACGAGCGGATGAGCTGATCGCCCCACTCGGTCTGCGCGGCCTGCGCGAGCCGCGCGGGCACGCGGCGGGGCAGCGCGCCCAGGCTGTTGCCGTCGAGGTACACCACCCCGCGCGGCAGGTGGAACTCCCCGCGCTTGTGCGCCAGGGGATCACGGGCATCGAGGGCGAGCAGGTGGTCGGGAATGGTCAGGGTCATGGGGTGTCCTCCGGGACAGGGGAAAGAGGCTGGTCGCGCCGTCAGGGGCGCGGCCGGGAATCAGTCCGTCCGGAGGAGGCGCAGGGGGCGTCCCAGGTTCGCGCACCACCACCCGTGCAGGTTCGGGGCGATCTCGTTCGCCGCCGCCCGCCCGCGTCCCAGCCGCACCCTCAGCAGGGCGGGGAGGTTCGGGTCGGGCAGCGGGCGCATGGCCGTCAATCTAGCGTGTCTGGTCTTGCCCCGCCCACCGGGGCGACCGGGAGCGTGAATGTGAACATGCTGCCGCCCGCGCCGGACTCGGCCCGCAGGTCGCCGTCCATGCGCCGCGCCAGCGCCCGCGCGACCGTCAGGCCCACGCCGCTGCCCACGCCGCCTGCCTCGCCTCGCGTGCGGGCCTCGTCCACGCGGTAGAAGCGCTCGAAGATCCGTTCCAGGTGCGCCGGGGCGATCCCGCCGCCCGTGTCGCGGACCGTCAGGGCCACCGCCCCGCCCGCCGGGGCCGCCTCCAGTGTGACCGTCCCGCCCGGCGGGGTGTGCCGCGCGGCGTTGTGCAGCAGGTTCGCCAGCACCTGCCCGGCCCGCTCCGGATCGGCCTGCACCCACGCGCCGGACCCACCCACCCGCAGCGTCACCCCGCGCGCGGCGTACACGTCCGCGAAGCGCTCGCGCGCCGCGTCCAGCAGCGCCTGCACGGGCACCGCCTCGGGGCGCAGGTCCACGTGGCCCGCCTCGGCGCGCGACACCAGACTCAGGTCCTGCGCCAGCCGCTCGAGCACGCGCACCTCACGCGCGATCGCCGGGGCCACCTGCGCCGGGGGCAGCACCCCGTCACTGAGCGCCTCGCTGTACCCGCGCAGGGCCGCCAGCGGCGTGCGCAGTTCGTGCCCGACCTCGCCGATGAGCGTCACGCGGTCCTGCTCGACCCGCTCCAGGGCCGCCGCCAGCCGGTTGAAGTTCCGCGCCAGATCCGCCAGTTCATCCCGCCCGCCCTCCGGCAGCCGCCGCGCGTACGCCCCGCCCGTCAGGTCGCGGCTGCCCTGGCCCAGCAGCGCCACGGACCGCACCACCCGCCGGGACGTGAGCAGCGCCGACAGCGCCGCCGCGAGCGCCGCGAACGGCAGGGCCAGCAGCAGCGCGCCCGTCAGCGCCCCGCGCATCCCGGCCTCCAGATCCGGCCGCAGCGCCCGGCCCGGCTCGCCCATGGCCCGCACCATCTGATCCACGTGATGCTGGTACACGCCCGGCAGCGTGAGTTCCGCCACGAGCAGCAGCGCGCCCAGCGCCACCAGCACGGCGAGCAGGTGCGCCAGCAGCAGCCGGGGGAACAGCTTCACGCGCCGTCCCGGAACCGGTACCCGACGCCGCGCACCGTCTCGATGAAGCGCGGGCGGGCGGCGTCCTCACCCAGCTTGCGCCGCAGGCCCGCCAGGTGAACGTCCACCACCCGCTCCACGACCGGGTCGTCCGCGCCCCACACCCGGTCCAGCAACCGCTCCCGCGTCCAGACCATGCCGGGGTGACCGGCCAGGGTCAGCAGCAGCTCGAATTCCAGTCGCGTCAGGGTCAGGGGCGCGCCGTCGAGCGTCACCTCCCGCGTGCGGGCGTTCACGCTCAGGCCCGCGCCGCCCACCACGTCCCGCACGCCACTGCGCCGCAGCAGCGCCCGCACGCGCGCGGCGACCTCACGCGGCGAGAACGGCTTGGTGACGTAATCGTCCGCGCCGACGTCCAGGCCCCGCAGGCGGTCCTCCTCCTCGCCGCGCGCGCTGAGCAGGATCAGCGGGAAGTCCGGGTGCGCGCGGCGCTGCTCGCGCGCCACGTCCAGCCCGCTCACGCCCGGCAGCATCCAGTCCAGCACCGCGAGGTCCACCTCCGGCAGCAGCGCCCGCGCCTGAACGCCGGTCGTGGCCTCGCGCACGTCGTGCCCGTCGGCCCGCAGGTACGCGCCCAGGATCTCCAGGATCGCCGGGTCGTCATCCACGATCAGGACGCGCGCCATACCGCCCCAGGGTAGCTCAGCGCCGCAGCCACAGCCGGAACGCGTACATCTCGTCCGCCTGGGCCCGCACGATGTCCCGCGAGAGCTTCAGCACCCGCGCGTCGCCGCTGCGCGCCAGCGCCACACCCGCCATCTCCAGCGCCCCCTGGTGGTGCGGCAGCATGCCCTGCACGAACGCCCGGTCGGCGTCTGCCGCCGACTTCAACGGGGCGACCATGCCCGCCATCATGCCCTGCATGTGCGAGCGCGCCGCAGGGTCCACGCTGCCCAGGCCCTTCAGCCAGCCGGTCATCAGGGTGATCTCGCGCGTCTGATCCTTCACGACCGCCGCCGCCCAGGCCTTCACCTGCCTGTCCTTCAGGCGCGGCTGCGCGGCGCGGGCCATGTCCAGCGCCCCCTGGTGGTGCGCGATCATCATGCTCAGGTACGCCCGGTCGAACGCCTGGCCGCTCAGTGCGTTCAGGTCCGGGCCCTGTGGGGCGGTCATGCCGGGCATGGCGTGACCGGAGTGACCAGTCTGCGCCAGCGCAGGAGAGATGGACAGGGCGGCGGCCAGCAGGAGGGTCATCCGTTTCATGCGGCGCACCCTAGCGGTCCTGTGTTCAGTTTGCGTAAAGCGCGCCTGGGCCGGGCGGCGCGCATACTCGGAGCATGAGTGACGTGCTGACCTGCGCCGCGTGCGGCGCGAAGAACCGCGTGGCGACCGTTCCCGCCGGACAGGTGCCCATGTGCGCCCGCTGCGGCGCCGCGCTGCCCTGGCTGATCAGCGGCACCGACGCCACCTTCGCGGGGGACGTGCAGGCGGCCGTGCCGGTCCTCGTGGATTTCTGGGCGCCCTGGTGCGGTCCGTGCCGCGTGATCGGCCCCATCCTGGAGGACCTCGCCCGTGAACGCGCCGGGAAGCTGAAGGTCGTGAAGGTGAATGTGGACGAGCATCCGCGCGCGCCGGGCGATCACGCCGTGCAGGGCATTCCCACCCTGCTGCTGTTCAGGGGCGGGAAGCTGGCAGGGCGGCAGGTGGGCGCCGTGCCGAAGGCGACGCTGGCGGCCTGGATCGATGCGAACTGACGGGACCTCGGCTGCGGTGAACAGGTGGTCAACCGTGACTGTGTTTCACACTAACTGGAATTAGTGTGAAACGGAGAGGCAATCGAGAGTGATTGCGCCTGGAGCGGTCATGAGAGGCCCGCGGTGCGTGCCCCCCTCCTGTCCCCCTCGGAACTGATCGGAGACCCCTTCCTGGCGATTCTGCGCCCCCGTTTTTTCGAGGACGTGGCGTCGGCGCTGGCGTTCGGCCGGTGGGGGTGAGAGGTCGGGACAGCCAGCCGCATCCTCATTTATATCCTGTGTGCAGATATGAAACAGATTCATACCCTGTACTCGCTGTATTCCACGACTTTCCGGAACCCGACCACTCCCTGACAACCCCAGTCCGCCGCGGCTCATGCCAAAGCTCAGGTTCAGATACCAGTCCTGCAGCAATGCCGTCAGATGAAGGTTCCTGTAGCAGCCAGATCAACCAGCACACACGCCACGACAGGCAACGCTCCGCTTCGGCGACAGCCCAGGCAGGTGGGGCGCGAGCGGGAGCTCCACGGCCCGGCTCCCCAGGCTGGTCATGCAGAAACGTCAACAGGGACAGATGCAGACTGGCGACGGCGAGATCCGATTGTCTTTCATATCTGCAATCGGATACGCATGAGGTGAGCATACCCACACCTCCAGACTCCAGGCACCCTCACACCTGATACTCCACCTCCCGCCGCGCCCCCCCACCCGCGATCCGCACACCATCCCGCCCGGCACTCTTCACCTGATACAGCGCCTCATCCGCGTCCCACAGCGTCCGCGTGCGCGACCACAACCCGAACGGCGCCCCACCCACCGACACCGTCACCCGCGGGCCCCTCACGCCCGCCACCTCCACCGGCTCCAGCGACGACACCACCCGCGCCATACGCCGCGCCACCCGCTCCAGCTCCGCAGGCGGCACGCGGCGCAGAATCACCGCGAACTCCTCCCCCCCGTACCGGTACGCCCGGTCCCGACCACGCAACTCCGCCGCCAGCGCCTGAGCCACCACCCGCAGCACCTCATCCCCGACCGGGTGCCCGAACTCGTCGTTCACCCGCTTGAAGTGATCCAGGTCGAACAGCAGCAGCGCGTCCCCCACCTGCGTAAACGGCAAGTCCAGTTCGAACTGCCGCCGGTTCGCCAGTCCCGTCAGCGCGTCGTGATGCGCCTCAGTCCGGTAACGGGTCGTACTCTGAATCAACGCGACACGCGACGTGAGCATCGTCGCGGTACTCAGGAACCCCACGGCGTTCATCAGGACCGCCAGCGGATACACCCGCGCCCAGTCCTCCAGCCCGCCCGGTTGCGGCAGGCTCGCAGGCAGGAACAGCACCAGCGCCACCCACCCGTGCCGCTGCAGGGAACCGCTCACGTCACTGAGATCCAGCAGGTGCCGCGCCCGGACCGTGCACGCCGTCACGCACAGCAGGGACAGCGCCGCACTGGCGAACGCCCACGCACCGTCCAGTCCGGCCAGCAGCGTCGCGGGGACACCCACGTACAGTCCACGCCAGCCGTGCCGCAGGGTCATCAACACCACCGGCACCAGCGTCAGACTGACCCGCCCACCCGCATGCGGCGTGGCGAGCAGGAACAGCGCCGCCGACATGCCCGCCGTGAACAGCAGGCGCCCCCAGCGCAGGGCGCGCCCCGGCGGGGGCGGCCAGTCCCGGTACGTGAGGCTCAGCACGAACGACAGCGTCACCAGGACGCACAGGTTCACGAAGAGATCAGGGAACACCGCAGAGATCAAGGGGAACTCCTGTCAGACGCCACGCCAGCCCACCGGAGGCAACGATCCGCACCCTGCCATCACTCACCGGAAGAACGGTTCACCCGGAACGGAAACTCAGTTTCAACACACCACCTGAACCGGGTCCAACGAGGCGACGCCCGTTCACTCTGGCACACCCCGCGCCGGAACGCTGCCTCACCTCGACCTGCGTGGACGCGCCCCCGACGGGGGCGTATCCCACACCGCCCGGCGCGCCCCGGACGGTAGGCTAAACCCGTGAACCCCCGCGCGGCCGCGTCTGGCATGACCACCCCTCTCCGGTCCCGTGCCCTGACCTGGTCTCCCCCATCCCGCCGCCCCCACCTGGCCCGGCGCGCCGGACGGGGACCGTGACCCGCCGCCCTTCCCGACTGCTGCTGCTGGCGCTGCTGCTGACCGGCGCGTACCACGGCGTGCTCGTCCTGACGCGCGCCGGACTGAAATCCGCGCAGGCCGCCGAGTGGCTGTTCCTGGCCAGCGCGTACGCCCGCGCGCCACTGGACCCCTTCGACGACCGCTGGTACGGCGGCGTGCCCCTGACCGGCGAGTCCCCCCTGCTCCCGCAACTCATCGCCGCGCTGAGCGGGCAGCTGGGCCTGGACGGCGGGTACGCCGCCGCGCAGTTCCTCGCGGTCGTCACGCTGCTGTACGGCACGTACCGCTTCGCGCTGCTCGTCGGCGCCGGGCCGCGCGGGGCGGGCGTCGCGGCGCTCCTGACGCTGCTGGGCAGCGCCCTGACGCTCAGCGTCAGCGTGTTCGGTCAGCTGGGCGCCGTGCTCGGCGCGGGACTCGCGCTGAACGCCGCGCCGACCCTGCACGCCTGGGTGAGCCGCGCGCGGACCCGTGACCTGCTCGGCTGGACCGTTCCGCTCGTCGCGGCGGCCGCCGCGCACAGCGCCGCGCCGCTGCTGCTGCTGGGCACCCTGGCGCTGACCCTCCCGGCGCCGCGTCAGCCCCGGCGACGAGCGCTGCAGGCGGCCCTCGCCGTTCCGGCTGCCCTGATCCTGCTGGCCGTACCGGACCACGCGTGGGTCGGGCCGACCACCCGCGTGCCCATCCCGGATCTGCGCGAGGGCCGCAGCATCTGGCTCACGTGGGGCCTGCCGCTGCTGTCGGTCGCGTGGGTGATGCCCACGCTGCTGCGCGCCGCCCGCACCGCCTGGGACGACGCGCCCGGCCCGCCTCTGCGGCGCGCGGCGGTGCGGTGGGCGGCCGCGCCGGACAGCGTCCGCGCCGCGCTGACCGGAACGGTACTGCTGCTCGCGGCCCTGACCTCGCTGCTGCTGCCGGTGCCGTGGCGCGCCGCGCCCGAGACCCTGACCCTGCTGGGCACGCTGCTGCTCACGCCCCTGGCGGCGCTGGTCGCCCTGAGCGGCTGGGACGCCGCGCGGCGCACGCCCCGCCCACCGCTGCCGCTGCTGATCAGCGCCACCCTGGTGATTCTCGGGACGGTCAGCATGAGCGCCCTGAACGCCACGCGGGTCCTCGAAGGGCCACCGCTGAACCTGACGCCGCTGCTGAACTTCATCGAGAAGGACGAACACTGGCGTTACCGGTACCTCACGGTGGGGTTCGGCACGCAGCTGGGCCTGCTCAGCGCCCAGACGCGCGCGGCGACCCCGGCGGGCCTGTGGCACGTCCCGCCGGACCTGCCGCAGCCGTTCGCGCCGCCCGGCGCGGCCGGCGCCCTCCCGGAACGCCTGGACGTGCCCGGTCAGGGGCGACTGGCGGAACTGCTCACGCACCCGGAACGCAGCTACCTGAAGTTCGTGTACGCCCGCAGTGACGTCATGGACCCGCTGCTGTACGCGCACGGCTGGCACAACATCGGCACCCTGGAGAACGGCGTGAACGTCTGGGAACGCGAGGACATCCCGCCCGTCCCGGCCCGCCTGGCACGCCCCGCGCTGCCGATTCCTCTCGGCGCGCTGTGGGGCACGCTGCCGCTGCTGGCCCTGGCCGGCAGTCTGCTGCTGCTGCCGCTGGGCGCCCAGGCGTGGCGGACCGACCCGCACCTGCCGGGCGCGGTGGTCCGCAGCGCGGACCTGATCCGCGTGCCGCTGCTGCTGCTCGGCGCGGGTCTACTGCTGCTGCTCGCACAGGCGTACCGGCCCGCGTGGGCGGCGCAGCGGCACCTCGCGACGCTGCCCCTGGCGACGTCCGGCGGACTGCGCGGCGCGTACAGCCGCCTCGACCGGGCGCAGGTGAGGATCACCCGCACCGGGCCGGGCCAGGCGGTCGCCCAGGTGAACGAACACTGGTGGACTCCGCTCGGCGTTCGCCTCGCCACGCGCCGCCTCGACCTGACCCTCTGGCGCGGTGGCTGGCAGGTCAGCGAGGCCGGCGGGAGCGCCCTGACACTGCGCCCCCCGGTCCTCAGTCCGCAGCCGGACGTGACCTTCTACCGCGCGCCGCGCCGCATCACCACGAACGTCACCGCGCCCGCCGACGTCCTCGACCGCCCAGTGCTGAAGGTGCTGCCGGGCCGCCTGACGAGGGACGCGCGGGGCCACGTGTGGTACCTCACCGAGGTCCTGTGCGCCGACGCGCGCCCCGCCGACCTGACCGTCACGGTCATCCTGCGCGTGAACGGTGAACGCGTCGCCGAGGAGAACGCCGGACTGCTCGCGCAGCACAAGCTCCGCAGCGGGGAACGCAGCCCCCTGCGCGTCCGGCTGCCCCTGCCGGACACCGTGAACCTCGACGATCCGCGCGCCAGGGCAGCCCTGAGCGTGGAGGTCAGTGCCCGCGCGGTCGTCACCGGACGCCACCTTGAGCGGCCGCTGGTCAGTCGCAGCCGCGTCCGCGCCGGACGGGTGGAGGTCCAGGCCCGCAACGCGTCCAGCCGCGCGGTCGCCACGCCCGTGGCGCTGCTGACCTTGTTCGACGCGCGCGGCGTGAGCTGGGTGTACGCCGCCGCCGGACCGGAACTGCCGCCCGGCGCGACCTGGACGTTCACGCTGCCCGCCACGCCCCCGCCGCACGAGGACCTCCTGGACGTCGCGGCCCCCGCCCTGACCGACCTGGCGACCGTGCAGCCCCGCGCCGTTCCGCCCGGCACGTTCCCGCTGCCGGGCGGCGGGCAGTACCGCCTGACCTTCGTGACCCTCCCCGCCCCGGAGCGCCCGTGAAGAGGGCAGCCATCCGGAACCTGCGGGCGGCCATGAGTCTCGGGGCGCTGCTGTGCCTGACGGCGTGCGCCGCGCCGGGCCGCGAGCCTCCCACGCTGAGCACCCGCGTCAGCGCGCGGGACGTGACCGTCCTCCTCTCCGGCGCCGGCATCCGCCGGGGCGACCGGGCCACCCTGACGCTCTTCACACCGGCGGGCGCCGTCCACACCGAGGGACGCGCCACGCAGGGCGGGCAACTGAGCCTGAACGCCCCCTACGCCCGCGCGGGCCTGACGCCTTTCAGCGTGCAGTTCGGTGGGCAGCGCCTCGGCGGCGAACTGCGGCTGCAGCCGGGAGCACCCATCACGCCCCTGACGCTGAAGGTCGGGGCGCGCGGCGTGCGCGTCACGCAGGGCCGCCCACCCGCGCTGGTCCTGCACCCACTGGACGACCAGGGCAACGTCACGGACCTCCCGGTGGACATCCTGATCCGCCGCCCGGACGGCGTGAACCTGCGCCGCCGCGTGCCCGTCACGCACCTGACCGCGTGGTCCTTCCTGCCACCGGGGCGCGTCACAGGCCTCATGCGGGTCGTGGCGACCACTGGAAGCGCCGCCGGGGAGGTCGGGGAGGTGGACCTCCTGCCCGGCCCGGCCCGGCAGCTGCGGCGCGACGGGGACCTGTACCGCGACATCCGCGACGAACTGGGCAATCCGGTCACGCCCGCCGAGGCGATCACCGTGACCGGCCGCGACGGCCCCT
>NZ_SGWE01000001.1:0-57500 GCF_013337115.1 Deinococcus sp. JMULE3 | reverse complement strand
GCGTGCCGGTGCTGTGCAAGGTCGCGCCCGCCAAGAACGACGTGCACATGGAGGACGTGCACCGCGCCGGGGGCATCATGGGCATCCTGGGCCAGCTGGACGACGCGGGCCTGCTGAACCGCGACGTGCACAGCGTCCACGCGCCCAGCCTGACGGACGCCCTGAACCGCTGGGACGTCAAGCGCACGGATGACGAGGCGACCCACACCTTCTACCGCGCCGCGCCCGGCGGGGTGCCCACCCAGCTGGCCTTCTCGCAGGCGCGCCGGTACACCGCGCTGGACCTCGACCGCGAGAAGGGCGTCATCCGCAGCGCCGAGCACGCCTTCTCTCAGGACGGAGGTCTGGCCGTGCTGTACGGCAACCTCGCCGAGGACGGCTGCATCGTCAAAACCGCCGGGGTGGACGAGAGCATCCTGAAATTCACCGGGACCGCCCGCGTGTTCGAATCGCAGGACGCCGCCGTGGACGCTATCCTCGACGGCACCGTGACGGCTGGCGAGGTCGTCCTGATCCGCTACGAGGGCCCCAAGGGCGGCCCCGGCATGCAGGAGATGCTGTACCCCACCAGCTACCTGAAATCCAAGGGCCTGGGCAAGGACTGCGCGCTCGTCACCGACGGACGCTTCTCGGGCGGCTCCTCAGGCCTGTCCATCGGGCACGTGTCCCCCGAGGCGGCCGAGGGCGGCACCATCGGACTGGTGCAGACCGGCGACGTCATCGAGATCGACATCCCAGAGCGGCGCATTCACCTCGCCGTGGACGACGCCGAACTCGCCGCCCGGCGCGCCCACCAGCAGGAGGCCGGCTGGCACCCGGCCGAGGCCCGCCCCCGCAAGATCACGGGCGCGCTGCGCGCCTACGCCAGCATGACCACCAGCGCCGCGCGCGGGGCCGTCCGGAACATCTGATACGGACTCCGATTGAATGGCTTATCAAGCCGTTCAATCGGAGCGGATGCGACTCGCAGAGCTGCGGAGCTAGAGAAGGAGAGAAACGCCCCTCCAGACGTGGAGTTGGCAACCCAGTGCTGTCCCGGGTTGTGAACGAAACAAACGGAGTCCGTATGAGCTGCGGGGCAGGATGAGGGGGACGCCAGCCTTCCCCCTCATGCAACATACCCCCAGGGGGTTTACTCTTGGGCATGCCCATCCCACAGGACCTGCCATGCTGAACTGGCTCCGCAGCCTGCTGCGCCCCACACCCGACACCAGCCTCAGCCCCGAGGAAGCACGCGCCCTGATCGGCCAGGGCGCCCTGCTGCTCGATGTCCGCAGCGCCGCCGAACGCCGCGCCGCCCTGATTCCCGGCTCCCGTCACATCCCGCTCGGCGACCTCGGCAGCCGCGCCGCCACACTTCCGCCCGGTCGCGTGATCATCTGCCAGTGCGCCAGCGGGCAGCGCAGCGCCGCCGCCACCCGCCTGCTGCGCGCCCAGGGACTCGATGCCCGCAACCTGCGCGGCGGCATCGGGCGCTGGCAGGCCGCCGGACTGCCCGTCGAGCGGCCCTGAACAGCAGGGCCCGCCCATGTGAACCATGCCGCCACACCGGACCCCGACGCGGCATACGCTGAAAGGCATGAGCGGACCCCACCCCGCACCCGGCGCGCAGGCCGTCCAGAACCTGAGGCGGCACCTGACGCAGGTGGCGCTACAGTACGCCGGGCCGCAGGGTCTGCTCGACGAGCTCCGCGCCCGCCTGGACCGCCTCGGCGGTCACCTGGGCCGCCCGGACGGACCGGGCGGAACGCCGGTGCTCGTGCGCGGCGCGCCGGTCGCGCGCCTGTGCCTGCCCGACCCCGATCCCGCCACGCAGGACGCGCTTGAGGACCTCGCGCTGACCCTCACGGCGCTGCTCGAGGCGCTGGGCATCCGGGCCCTGGCGGTCGAACTGGGCCTCGTGAACGGCTGGGTGGCCCGCCAGGACGACCCGGACGCCGCGCTGGGCCGCGTCCGCGAGTTCCTGCGCAGCCTGGGCGCCACGCAGGTCGACCTCGTACCGCACCCGGCGCCCGCACCGCTGCCGGGCCTGACCCTGCCGCTGACCGGACGTTACCGGGCGCGGCAGGCGCTGCAGGTCACCCCCACACCCACCTGGACGGTCGAGGAGCAGCGCGCCGCCACCGCCGCCACCCGGCAACTGGCCCTGGTCACCGAACGCCTCTCGGCCGAGCGGCGCCTGGAGACCCTGTTACAGTTGCAGCGGCAACTGGACAGCGTGCCCGCCGAGCAGCTGTACCAGCCGCTGCTGGACGCGGCCGTGCAACTGGTACCCGGCGCGCAGGGCGGCAGCCTGCTCGTGCGGCGCGGGGACGTCTTCCAGTTCGGCGCGGTCTGCGGGTACGACGCCGGACCCCTTCAGGACGTGACCTTCCCGTGGCAGCGGACCCGCGACGTCTGGTACGGGCTGGGCGTGGACGCCTGGCAACGCGGCGAGCCGCGGGTCCTGACCCGGCAGAGCATCGCCCGGCACGGCGTCGGCTACGACCGTGACGGTGAACGGGTCGACGATCTGCTGCCCGAAGTGCAGCACCTGCAGAGCGTGGTGGCCGTCCCGGTGCTGTTCGGCGACGAGGTGTACGCCCTGATCAACCTGGACTCGTTCAGTGACCCCGATGCGTTCGATGCCGACGCCGTGCGGGTCACGCAGGCGTTCGGCAGCATGGCGTCCCTGCTGATCCATGAGGCGCAGCGGCACGACCAGATCCGCGCGGCGGCCCGCACCGACGCCCTGACCGGCCTGGGCAACCGCCGGGCGTTCAACGAGGCGCTTGAACAGGCCGTGACGGCCGCCCACAGCGACTGTCCCGCCCTGACCCTGCTCGTCCTGGACCTGCGGGGCTTCAAGGGCGTCAACGACCAGCTGGGCCACGCGCGCGGAGACGAGGGCCTGCAGCGCGTCGCGTCGCTGCTGCGCGAGGAGGTGCGCGGCAGCGACGCGCTGTTCCGCTGGGGTGGCGACGAGTTCGCGGCGCTGCTGCCCGGCAGCACACTGGAGCAGGGCCTGAACGTGGCGCGGCGCATCACACGCGCCATGCAGACCCTGAGCATCGGCGGGCTGCCGCTGCGCGCCACCGTCGGCGTGGCGTCCCTGCGGCCCGGCGGCACCGGGGAGACGCTGCTGCAGGACGCCGACGCCGCCATGTACGCCGCCAAGGCGCGCGGCGAGGCGGTGGCCGCGTCCGGCGAAACGCCCGGCTGACGCACGACCATCCTCTCCGGGCACCCGGTCCAGGTGCAGGATCCAGGCGCGGCCGGGCGGTCCGGTGTGGTATCACCAGCCATGTTCGATGAATTCGCCGTGCATGACCTCCTGACCCCCGAGGAACGCCTGATCCGCGAGAGTGTCCGCGCGTTCTGCGACGCCGAACTGCTGCCGCAGGTGGCCGGATGGTGGGACGCGGGCGACCTGCCGGTGCGGGACGTCATGCGCCGCTTCGGGGGGATGGGCCTGCTCGGTCCCACCACGCCCGAGGCCTACGGCGGGTCCGGCGCGTCCTACAGTGCGTACGGCGCGATGATGTACGAACTGGAACGGGTGGACAGCGGGCTGCGCAGCGCCGCGAGCGTGCAGGGCAGCCTCGTGATGCATCCCATTCACGCGTTCGGCAACGAGGAGCAACGCACGCGCTGGCTGCCGGGCCTGGCGAGCGGTGAACTGATCGGCTGCTTCGGCCTGACCGAACCCGACGGCGGAAGTGATCCCGGCGCGATGCGCACCCGCGCCCGCCGCGACGGGAGCGACTTCGTGCTGAGTGGCAACAAGATGTGGATCACGAACAGCCCCGAGGCGGACGTGGCGGTCGTGTGGGCCAAGGACGACGACGGCGTCGTGCGGGGCTTCATCGTGCCGACCGACACGCCGGGCTTCAGCGCCCCGCAGATCCACCGCAAGCAGAGCCTGCGCGCCAGCGTCACCGGGGAGATCGTGCTGGACGACTGCCGCATCCCCGCCGCGAACCTGCTGCCCGGCAGCGCGGGCCTGAAAAGTCCGCTGTCGTGCCTGACGTCGGCGCGGTTCGGCATCGCGTGGGGCGCGATGGGCGCGCTGGAGGCCGTGCTGCAGGCCACGCTGGACTACGCGGGGAGTCGCGTGACCTTCGGGCAGCCCATCGCGGCGCGGCAGCTCGTGCAGGACAAACTGGCCCGCATGGCGACCGACCACAGCCTGGGCCTGCTGCTCGCGTGGCGACTCGGGAACCTCAAGGACGCCGGGCGCATGAACTACGCGCAGGTCAGTTACGCCAAACGCCACAACGTCCGCGCGGCGCTGCAGGGCGCCCGGCTGGCGCGGGAACTGCACGGCGGGAACGGCATCACGACCGAGTACCCGGTGATCCGCCACATGCTGAACCTGGAAACCGTGGACACCTACGAGGGCACGCACGACATTCACACGCTGATCATCGGGCGGCACCTGACCGGTCACAGCGCCCTGGGCTGAGCGGGGACAGGGTTGATACAGCGCCCTGGGGCCGCGCCGCGCGCCGGTGCGACCTTCGGGTAAGGTGGGGCGGTTCATGGCGAGCTTCGACCAGACCTCCCCTTCCGTTCCTGCCGGGCCGCGCCGCGTGGTGCTGGCGGCGGCGTCCTCCGGCAGCGGCAAGACGACCGTGGCGGCCCTGCTGTGCCGCGCGCTGCGCTCACGGGGGCTGCGCGTGCAGCCGTTCAAGCTCGGCCCGGATTACCTGGATCCGACGCACCTGACCCGCGCGGCGGGCCGTGAGGCGCGGAACCTCGACTCGTTCCTGCTGGGGCGCCAAAGGCTGCGTGAGCTGTTCGCGCGGGCCGCGGCGCAGGCGGACGTGAGCGTCCTGGAGGGCGTGATGGGCCTGTTCGACGGGCGCGACCCGACCACCGACGAGCATTCCACGGCGGACCTGGCGCTGCTGCTGGACGCCCCGGTGGTACTCGTGCTGGACGCCGGGGGGTCTGCGCGGACGGTCGCGGCGGTCGCGTGCGGCCTGCGGGACTTCCGGCGGGAGGTGCGGGTGGCAGGCGTGATCCTGAACCGCGTGGCAGGCGCGGGGCACGCGGCGCTGTGCGAGGCGGCCCTGGATCAGGTCGGCCTGCCGGTGCTGGGCTGGGTGGCGCGCGACGCGGGGCTGCACCTGCCCGAACGGCACCTGGGCCTCCTGAGCGCCGAGCAGGCCGCCTGGGACGAGGCCGCCGCCGACCGCGCCGCTGAGGGCCTGCGGCTGGACGCGCTGCTGGACGCCATCCACGCCCCGGCCCTGCCGGACGCGCCCGCCCCCGCGCCGACGGGCGCGCCGGTGCGGGTGGCGCTCGCGCACGACGAGGCGTTCCACTTCTCGTACCCGGACGCGCTGGACGAACTGCGCGCGCAGGGCGCCGAACTGATCCGCTTCAGTCCGCTGCGGGACGCGGCCCTCCCGGCGGGGGTGGGGGGCGTGCTGCTGCCCGGCGGGTACCCGGAGGCGCACGCGCACGAGCTGAGCCGCAACGTGTCCATGCGCGAGTCCATCCGCGCGTTTGCCGCGTCGGGCGGCGCGGTCCTGGCCGAGTGCGGCGGCCTGATGTACCTCGGGGAATCACTGGACGTGGACGGACAGGAGGTGCCGATGTGCGGCGTGATCCCCTACCGCACCCGCATGACACCCCGCCTGACCCTCGGGTACCGCGACGCGACCGCATTGCAGGACACCCTGGTCGCCCCGGCAGGCACAGTCGTACGCGGGCACGAGTTCCACCACTCGGTCCTCACGCACGCCCCCACCCGGCCCGCCTGGACCTGGACCGCGCACGACGGCACCGTCACCGAGGAAGGCTACGCGCACGGGAACGTCCTGGCCAGCTACCTGCACCTGCACCTGGGCGCCGACCCGGCCCTCGCCGCCCGCTTCCTGGACGCCTGCCGCGCGGTGACCGCTTGAGGGGCACCCCGCGCCGGGCGCTGCTGCTGGCCCTCGCGCTGGACACGCTGGGCGAACCGCCGGCCCCCGCGCACCCGGTCGTGTGGATGGGGCATCTGCTGCGCCGCGCGCGCGCCGCGTGGCGGGGACAGACGCCGCCCGCGCAGCTGATCGAGGGGGGCCTGGGCTGGGCCGCCGGGGTCACCCTCAGTGCGGCCCTGGGCGGGGCGGCCGGGCGGCTGCCGTGGTGGGCGCAGGGCGTGGCCCTCAAACCGCTGCTGGCCCGCACGGCGCTGCTGCGCGCGGGCGCGGAGGTCGCCTCGGCGCTGGAGGCCGGGAACCTGCCCGAGGCGCGGCGACTGCTGTCCTGGCACCTCGTGAGCCGCGACACCGCCCACCTGAACGCGTCCGAGGTGGCGGGCGCGGCCATCGCCAGCCTCGCGGAGAACCTGAGTGACAGTGTCGTCGCGCCGCTGCTGCACGCGCGGCTGGGCGGCCTGGGCTGGGCCGCCGCGTACCGCTTCACGAACACCGCCGACGCCAGCTGGGGCTACCGCACCCCGCAGCTGGAATGGCCGGGCAAGGTCGCGGCCCGCGCGGACGACCTGCTGAACCTCGCCCCGGCCCGCCTGAGCGCCGCGTGCCTGCTGCTCACCGCCGGGGGGCGAGGCTGGCGGGTGTGGCGCGCGGACGCCCGGCGCACGCCCAGCCCGAACGGCGGGCACCCCATGAGCGCCGCCGCCGGGGCCCTCGGCGTGCGGCTGCACAAGCGCGGCGTGTACACCCTGAACGCCGCCGGGCGCGACCCCAACGCGGGGGACCTGCGCGCCGCCCTGACTCTGGTGAACCGCGCGGCCCTGCTGGCAGCGCTGGTCTGCCTGCTCCCCCTGCCCCGGCGGCTGACGGGGGCGCGGGCGTGATTCCCCTGATTCCCCGCGTGCCGCACGGTGGACCCGGCGCGCAGCCGTTCACTGGACTGGATTTCAGCGTGAACGCCAACCCGTACGGTCCCAGCCCGCGCCTGATCCAGGCGGTGCGGGACGCCGACCACGCCCACTACCCCGACCCGAGCTACGGCTGGGTGCGGGAGCAGCTGGCCGCGTGGCACGGCCTGAGCCCCGCCGAGGTCACCCCGGCAGTGGGTGCGTCCGAACTCCTGCACCGCCTCGCCCGGCTGTGCCTGAGCGGCGGCGGCTCGCTGCTGAGCCTGCACGCGCCCTTCGGGGAACTCGCCCGCGCCGCCGCGCTGCTCGGCGCGCCCGTCACGACCGTGCAGGGGGTGCCGGACGCCCTCCCGGCCGGGACGCGCCTCGTGTACGTGGGGTACCCGCACAACCCGACCGGCCTCGCCCCCAGCCCCGAGAACCTGCTGACCCTGGCGGGACGCTGCCACGAGGTCGGCGCGCTGCTGATCGTGGACGAGGCGTACGCGCCCTTCGTGGCGCTGCCCGCCCCGCCGCGCCACCCCGCGCTGCTGCGCCTGCTCTCGCCGGGCAAGGCGCACGGGCTGGTCGGCGCGCGACCCGCGTACGCGCTGGCCGCGCCGGACGTGATCGCCGCGCTCGACAACCTCGCCCCGGCGTGGCACGTGCCCGCCGGGACCGCCGGGGTGCTCGCGGCCCTGCCGCACGCCGCGCGCTTCCTGGCCGAGACGCTGCCCAGGGTCGCCGCGCACGCCGCCGCGCTGGCGGACGACCTGCGCCCGCTGGGCCGCGTGGAGCACCACGGCACGCCGTTCCTGACGCTGCGGGTCGGGGACGCCCGCGCCCTGAGTGCGGACCTGCTCGCGGCAGGCGTACGGGTGCGGGACTGCGCGAGTTACGGACTGCCGCACCTCATCCGCGTGAGCACGCGCCTGCCGGGCGAGAACCGCGTGCTCGTGCGCGAGCTGCACTCACGGCTGGCAGTGGGAGGACGACATGGGTAAGGCGATCATGGTGCAGGGCTGCACGAGCAGCGCGGGCAAGAGTTACCTCACGGCGGCGCTGTGTCGCGCGCTGTCGAACGCGGGCGCGCGGGTCGCGCCGTTCAAGGCGCAGAACATGAGCAACAACGCGGGCGTCACCCCGGCGGGCCTGGAGATGGGCCGCGCGCAGCTCGTGCAGGCCGCCGCCGCACGCGTCACGCCGGACGTCCGCATGAACCCGGTGCTGCTGAAACCGGAAGCCGACACCCGCTCTCAGGTCGTGCTGCTGGGGCAGGTCAACCGTGAAATCACCGAGCTGCCCTGGCGGGAGCGCAAGGCGCACCTGTGGCCGCACGTGCAGGGCGCGCTGCACAGCCTGATGGACGAGTTCGACGTGGTCGTCATCGAGGGCGCGGGCAGTCCCGCCGAGGTGAACCTGCGCGCGTCGGACATCGTGAACATGCGCGTGGCGCTGGAGGCCCGGGCCGCGGTGCTGCTCGCCAGCGACATCGACCGGGGCGGGTCGTTCGCGCACCTGCTCGGCACCTGGCACTGCCTGACCCCGGAGGAACGCGCGCTGCTGCGCGGCTTCATCCTGAACCGCTTCCGGGGCGACGCGCGGCTGCTGTCGCCCGCGCCCGAGTGGCTGCAGGAGCAGACCGGCGTGCCCACCGTGGGCGTCGTGCCGATGCTGGACATCCCGCTGCCCGAGGAGGACGGCGTGTGGGCCGAAACGGGAGCGGCGCGCGGCGGGGATCAGGACGACGGCTTCGTGGCGATCGCGCGCCTGCCGCGCGTGTCGAACCTCGACGAGTTTGCGCCCCTCGGGCCGCTGGCCCGCTGGGTGGCGACCCCGGCGGACCTCGCAGGCGCGCGGGCGGTGATCCTCCCCGGCAGCAAGAGCACCGCCGCCGACCTCGCGTGGCTGCGCGCCACCGGACTGGCGGGCGCCGTGACCCGCGCCGCCCACGCGGGCGTTCCCATGCTCGGCGTGTGCGGGGGCCTGCAGATGCTCGGCCGGGTGATCCGCGACCCGCACGGCGTGGAGGGTGCGCCGGAGGTGCCGGGCCTGGGTCTGCTGGATCTGGACACGACCTTCGCGCCGGACAAGACCACCACCCTCACATCCTTCACGGACGCCGAGACGGGCCTGACCGTGCAGGGTTACGAGATCCACCACGGGCAGACCGGAGCGGGGCCGGGCGTGCAGACCCTCGCGCCGGGGCGGCTGTGGCGGCAGGGCAACGTGCGCGGCACGTACCTGCACGGCCTGCTGGAGAACCCCGCGTACCTCGAGCGCTTCCTGGGCTGGTCGGGCCTGCGCCCCCCGGCGGGCCTGGACTCGCTGGACGCCCGCCTGGACGCCATCGCCGCGCGGGTCGGCGCGGCCCTCGACCCGCGCGTGCTGGAGGAACTCCTGTGACCCTGGTGTTTGTGACCGGCGGGGCGCGTAGCGGCAAGAGTAGTTTTGCGGAGGCCCGCGCGGCGCAGGTGGGCGCCCCCGTCACGTACGTCGCGACCGCGCAGGCCTTCGACGACGAGATGCGGGGCCGCATCGGACGGCACCGCGCCGACCGGCCAGCCGGGTGGGTGACGCGCGAGGAACCCCTGCACGTCCCGGCGGTCGTGGGCGAGGTGCAGGGGACGGTGCTGCTCGACTGCCTGAGCCTGTGGGTCAGCAACCTGATGCTGGCGGACTGGACGGACGCTGCCGTGCTGGCCGCCGCGGACGACCTGCTGCGCGCCGCGCGGGACCGGGGCGGCGTGACCGTCATGGTCACGAACGAGGTGGGCTTCGGCATCGTGCCGGACAACGCGCTGGCGCGCCGCTTCCGGGATCTGCTGGGCTGGGTGAATCAGCGCGCCGCCGCCGCGTCGGACGAGGCTTGGCTGATCGTCAGCGGGCGGCCCCTGCGCCTCCCCTGACCCGGTGAGGGCATACCCTGGGCTGGTATACTCGCGGTGACCGGTTTCCCCGCCCCTCGCCCCCAGGAGTGCCCCCCCATGCGACCCACCCTGCTGATCGGCCTGCTCACCCTGAGCGCCTGCGCGCCCCGCGCCGCCACGTACACCACCATCCCCGTCCAGGACCTGCGCGCCGCTCAGGCGAAGGGCGAGTACGTCCTGGACGTCCGCACCGACGCCGAATACAAGGAAGGGCACGTCCCCGGCGCGGCGCTGCTGCCGCTGGCGGATCTGGGCGCCCGCATGAACGAGGTCCCGAAGGACCGCCCGGTGTACGTCATCTGCCGCAGCGGCAACCGCAGCGCCCAGGCCAGCGCGCAACTCGTGAAGGCCGGGTACACCCGCGTGTTCAACGTGGACGGCGGCATGAACGCCTGGACGTCAGCCGGGTACCCCGTTCAGCGCTGAGCCCGCCAGGCACGGAACCCGCCGCGTCCCATGCCAGACTGCGTGCATGTCCGAACCCCTCAGGGTCATCATCGGCGCCGGCGCCCAGGCGTGGCCCGGCTGGATTCCCACCCAGCGTGACCAGCTCGACCTGACCGACCGCGCCAGCTTCGAGCGGTACTTCGGGGATCGCCGCGCCGACGCGCTGCTATGCGAGCACGTCTGGGAGCACCTCACCCCCGAGCAGGGACGCGAGGCCGCGCGCCTGTGCCTGGACTACCTGAAGCCCGGCGGCTGGCTGCGCTGCGCCGTCCCTGACGCCAACTTCCCCGATGAGGCGTACCAGCGCACCGTGCAGGTCGGGGGGCCCGGCCCGGCCGACCACCCGGCCGCCGACCATCACGTCGTGTACGACGCCCCCACCTTCCGCGCGGTGTTCGAGGCTGCGGGCTTCGAGGTGGACCTGCTCGAATACTGCGACGACACGGGCCGCTTCCACTACCACGGCTGGGACGTCTCGACCGGCCCGGTGTACCGCTCGCTGCTGCTCGACCACCGCAACCGCGGCGGACACCTGGGCTTCGTCTCCCTGATTCTGGACGCCCGGAAACCCGGCGGGACCCCGGACTGAAGCCGCGTCCTGCCGGGGCTGAGGCTATCAGTCGTGGCCGCCGGGGATCTTCTCGTCGTGCGCGCGGATGCGCTGGCGGAACACGTAGAAGTTCCAGGCCTGGTACCCGATGATCAGCGGCAGGAAGGCGGCGCCCACCCAGGTCAGGAGCCGCAGGGTGTACGGTTCGGACGCGGTGTTCTGCACGGTGAGGTTGTACGCGTCGCCCAGGGTGCTGGGCAGCACGTTCGGGTAGAGGCTGCCGAAGATGGTGGCGGTGGAGAAGACGATGGTGAGGCCGGTGGCGGCGAACGCCAGTGCGTCGCGCCCTAGGGTGAGGGCCAGCCAGATCAGGCCGAGGTTCACGGCGGCCGCCAGGGGGAACAGCCATTCCTGGAGGCCGTAGGTGCCGAACAGCCCGGTGCGGATGAAGCCCTGGTACACGAAGGCCAGGACCAGCGCGGAGGCGACGGCGCCCCAGATCAGCGCGGCGCGGCGGGCGCGGCCGTGCAGCACGTCGTTGTCGTCGAGGCGCAGCAGCAGATACGTCGCGCCGTGCAGGACGAACAGGCTCAGGGTGGCGAGGCCCCCCAGGACGCTGAAGGTGTTCACGGAGTACAGCAGGCTCCCGTCGAAGCGGCCGCTGGCGTCGATGGGCAGGCCGCGCACCATGTTCGCCATGATCGCGCCCCACAGGAAGGCGGGCAGGAGGTTCGTGACGAAGCTGGTCACGTCCCAGAAGGTGCGCCAGCGGCGGTGGTTGATCTCCGCGCGGTACTCGAAGGCCACGCCGCGCCCGATCAGGGCGAGCAGGATCAGCGTGAATTCGGGGTACAGGGCGGTCATCAGCGTGCCGTACCAGTGGGGGAACGCGGCGAAGATCACCCCGGCGGCCAGGATCACCCAGACCTCGTTCGCGGCCCAGAACGGGCCGACGGTGCGGATCATGGCGCGCCGCTCGGCCTCGGTGCGGGCCAGGAAGGGCTGCAGGGCGCCGACGCCGAAGTCGAAGCCGTCCAGGAAGAAGTAGATCGCGAAGATGGCGGCGGTCAGGATGAACCAGAGGGTGGGGAGGTCGGTCATGCGCGCGCTCCTTCGGGGACGTAGTCCGGGGCGGGGACCGAGGGCGTCTCGACGTCCGGTTCATGCATCCCGGCGCGGGCGGTGCGGGTCAGCAGGAACACGTCGAGGCCGATCAGCGTGAGGTACACCACCCAGAACGCCGCGAGCGACAGCAGCACCCACAGCGGGTTGAGCTGACTGACGGCGTCCCCGGTGCGCAGCAGGCCCTGCACGATCCACGGCTGGCGGCCCATCTCGGTGGCGATCCATCCGCTGAAGTTCGCCAGATGCGGGGCCAGGGGCATGGCCAGCAGCAGCGGGTACAGCCGCCCCGGATCGTCGAGCTTGCCCTGCCGCCAGCGCCACACGTACACCAGGGTCACGAGCAGCATCAGGAAGCCCAGGCCGACCATCACGCGGAACGACCAGTACACCGGCCACACCCACGGCGTGTAGTTGCCCGGGCCGTACTTGGCTTCATACTCCCGCTGGAGATCGTTGATCCCCTTGGCTTTCTCGGTGAAGTTGTTGAACGCCAGGAACGATCCGACGTACGGCACGCTGAGTTCGAAGCGGTTCTCCCGCGCGGCGTTGCTGGGCAGCGCGATGAGGCTCTCGGGCATCTGGTTGCCTTCCGGCGTGTCCCACAGGGCGCTGAACGCCGCGTACTTCATGGGCTGGTCGCGCACGGCGCTCTGGCCCTGCTCGTGCCCGGCGAGGATCACGCCGCCCGACCCGATCAGCGCGGTGATCAGCGCCACGCGGAAGCTGACGCGGAACGCCTCGACGTTCGCGCGGCGGCGCAGGTGGTACGCGCTGACGGCCAGCACGAAGAACGCCGCGACGGTCAGGCTACCCGCCCAGATGTGCGCGAACCACTCCAGGCCCTTGGGGTTCGTGACGATCGCCCACGCGTCGGTCATCACGGCCCGGCCGTCCTTGATCTCGAAGCCGACGGGGTGCTGCATCCAGGCGTTGGCGATGATGATCCAGAAGGCGCTGATGGTCGTCCCGGCGGCGACGATCCAGATGCTCGCGAGGCTCGCCCAGGCGGGGAGGCGGTCCTTGCCGAACCACCACAGGCCCAGGAAGGTGCTTTCCAGGAAGAAGGCCATCAGGACCTCCAGCGCCAGCGGGATGCCGAAGATGTTCCCGACGAAGTTCGAGAAGCCCTGCCAGTTCATGCCGAACTGGAATTCCTGCACGATGCCGGTCACGACGCCCACCGCGAAGTTGATGAAGAAGAGGTGCCCGAAGAAGCGCGTGAGGTTCTCCAGTTTCGGGTCGCCGCTGCGGTACGCCAGCGTCTGCAGGATGGCGATGATCAGGGCGAAGCCGACGGTGAACGGCACGAAGAAGTAGTGGAAGATGCTGGTCGTGGCGAACTGGAAGCGCGACAGGTCCAGCGTGGAGAAGCCCAGGATCTCGTTCATATGACCTTCTTCTGGATGGAGGTGGAGAGGGGATGCCACCCGCCGTCTGCGAGCCGGTAGACCCGATCGGCGAGGGTCAGTGGCGCGGGCCGGTGCGTGACGAGCAGCAGGGTCCGACCGGCGCACTCGCGGCCCAGGACGCTCAGGACGCGGGCCTCGGTGTCCGGGTCGAGGTGCGCGGTGGGTTCGTCCAGCAGCAGCACGTCCGAGCGTTTCAGCAGCGCGCGGGCCAGACTCACGCGGGCGCGCTGCCCGCCGGACAGGCGGGTACCGCCCTCGCCGACCCAGGTGTCCAGCGGCAGGTCCTCCAGGCCCAGGTCGTCCAGCAGGGCCCGCAGCCGCTCGGGGGGCGCGTGCGGGTCGCCGAGGCGCAGGTTCTCCTCGATCGTGCCATCCAGCAGCGGCGCGTCCTGCTCGTGCAGGCTCAGGCGGGCGCGCAGGTCCGCCAGGGCCAGGGTGCGCAGGTCCGTCCCGCCCAGCGTCACCCGACCGGCGGTGGGGTCGAGGTCGCGGCTGATCAGGCCCAGCAGGGTGCTCTTGCCCGCGCCGCTGGGGCCGGTGACGGCCACCCGCGCGCCGGGCGGGAGGTGCAGGGTCACGCCGCGCAACAGGTCGCGCCTGCCGCGCGTGAGTCCCACGCCGTCCAGGGTCAGGGGCAGTGGCCCGGGCGGCAGGGCTGACGGATGGTCAGGATTGGTCACGGCGGGCTGCACCGCCGAGAGTTCCTCGTCCCGTTCCTGCGCTGCCCGGGCCGCCGCGTGCGCGCCGGGCACCAGCGCGAGCGGGCTCAGCGCGTCGAAACTCGCAGCGGCCAGCAGCACGACCGCCGCCAGCCACGCGCCGCCCAGCGCGCCCGTCTCGACCAGCGTCAGGCCGCGCGTGAGGACCAGCGTGAAACTCAGGGTGAACAGCGTCTCGCGGCCCAGCGTCAGGCGGGTCTGGAGGCGACCCTGCGCCCCGGTCACGCGGCGCAGCTGCCCGTTCAGGGCGTCCAGGCGGGGCGCCCACAGCCGCGCCGCGCCGTCCGCGCTGGCACTCAGCGCGTCGAGCAGCGCCGCGCCGTGCTCGCGGGCCACCCTCGCCTCCTCACGGGCCAGTTCCGCCGCCCTCGTGCGGGCCAGCCAGGGCAGCGCCGCCGCCAGCAGCAGCGGTCCCAGCACGCTCAGGCCCAGGCGGGCGTCCAGGCTCAGCAGCCAGCCACCCGCCAGCAGCGCGGCGCCCGCGAAACCCAGCAGCGGCAGGGTCACGCGCAGCGCCGCGAACTGCCGCGCGTCGAGGTCCGCGCCGCTGCGCGCGAGCAGGTCACCGCTGCGTTCGCGGGCCAGCAGGTCCCGCCCGAACCGTGAGACGCGGTCGAACAGCGCCGCCCGCCCCGCCTCCCCGGCCCGCAGGGCGGCGGCGTGCCCGGTCAGGCGTTCGGCGTAGCGTAGGCCCGCGCGGCCCACGCCCAGCCCGCGCACCAGGGTCACGAGCAGCGTCAGGCTCAGGAACACCTCGGGCCGCAGCGCCGCGCGGGCGATCAGGCGACCCGACGCGCCCGCCAGCGCCACACCCGCCAGGGTGGCCGCGACGCCCAGCAGCGCCGGGAGGACGAAGGGCCGCCAGCCTCCGGCGCGCCTGACGGGGCCGGTCATGGGGCCTCCAGGGTCAGGGTGCGCCAGCCGGGCGGTGGGTCGCGGTGCGTGACGAGCAGCGCGGTCCGCCCCCGCGCGGCCCGGCCGATCAGCGCGTGCAGGTCCCGCGCGGTGTCCCCGTCCAGGTGGGCGGTGACCTCGTCGAGGAGGAGCAGGTCCGCGCCGGAGAGCAGCGCGCGGGCCAGGGCCAGCCGGGCCGTCTCCCCGCCGGACAGGCGCGTGCCGCCCTCGCCCAGTGGGGCGTCCAGCGTGCCGGGCAGCGCGGCGATCACGCCGTCCAGTCCCACCTCGCGCAGCGCGGTCCACAGCGCCCCGTCGTCCGCGTCGGGCGCGGCGAGGCGCAGGTTGTCGCGCACGCTGGCCGCCAGCAGGCGTGGGGCCTGGGGGACGAGGGCCACCCGGCGCGCCCAGCGGTCCGCGTTCAGGTCATCCAGCGGGACGCCGCCCACGGTCACCTGCCCGGTGTGCGCCACGTACTTCCCCAGCGCGTGCAGCAGCGCGCTCTTGCCGACGCCGCTCGGACCGCGCAGGGCGACGTGCTCGCCACTGGCGACCGTGCCGGTCAGGGTGGCGGTCACGCCCGGCAGGTCGGCCCGCGCGCCGTGGAAGGTCAGTTCAGGGGCGCCGGGCGGCGCGTCCCGCGTTCCCTCGGGCGCGCCGGGCACGGCGTCCAGCGCCGCCAGATCGCGCGCCAGAGGTTCGGCGTCCAGCGCCGCGTGGCGGTCCGCGCCGAGCTGCCGCAGCGGCCCGAAGAACTCCGGGACGAGCATCAGCGCGGCCAGCGTGGGCGCCAGGGTCGCCTCACCCCCGAAGAGCCTCACGCCGATCCACACGGCCACCAGCGCGGTGGCGAGGGTCGCGGCGAACTCCATCACGAAGCCCGACAGGAACGCCACGCGCAGCA
This sequence comes from Deinococcus sp. JMULE3, assembly GCF_013337115.1. Taxonomy (NCBI): domain Bacteria; kingdom Thermotogati; phylum Deinococcota; class Deinococci; order Deinococcales; family Deinococcaceae; genus Deinococcus; species Deinococcus sp. JMULE3. The sequence goes on along the minus strand of NZ_SGWE01000001.1, from coordinate 41,726 downwards.
CCCGCAGGGTCGCCTCGCGGTGCGCGCCGGCCGAGCGGACGAGCACGTCCCGGTAGGTGGGCACCGCCCCGAAGGCGTGCAGGGTCGGCAGGTGCCGCGTCAGGGTCAGCAGCCGCACCGCGAGCCGGGTGTGCCGCGCCCACTGCGCCTGCGTGGCGGCGTGCGTGGCGAGCCCCACGAGGTACAGGAACACCACGGTCAGCGGTCCGGTCACGAGCAGCAGCGCGGCGGTCGCCGGGTCCAGCCACGCGGTCACGCCCAGCGCGACGATCGCGCAGATCGCCGCGTGCGCCCGGCCCGGCAGGAAGCGCGCGTAATACGGCGCGAGGCGCGGCCCCAGGTCGCTGCTCAGCGTCACGAGGTCCGCCGCGCGCCGCCCGGAAAGCGCCACCGGGCCCAGCGCCAGCAGCCGCGCCGTGAGCTGCCCGCGCTGCCACGCGGTCGCGTGCGCGGCCAGCTGCGCCGACAGCGCCTCGCGCGCCGCGCCGGTCAGGGCCCGCACGCCCAGACCCAGCGCAGCCCCCAACAGTTCGCCGATGACCGGCAGCCGGGCGGGTGGGGTCAGCACCCCGGCGATGCTCCGCGCGGCGAGCACGAAGGCCAGCGCGGTGCCCAGCGCGCCCAGCAGGCTCAGCGCGGCGCCCAGCGCGAGGGGAGGCTTCAGTCCGGGCGGGGCGTTCAGGGCGCGCCGGACCGGGTCCGGGGGGCGCGGGCGGGTCATCCGGGGCGTGATGGACACCATGCGTCCAGCCTGCGCCTCCGGTCCGCGCAGAAGCGAGGGGCGCACGTCCTGAACTTCACATGCTGTCCTCACCGCACCTGAAGCGGACCTTCACACGACCGGCACGGCGCGCCCGCCGGAATCCCGGATCCGTCCCAGCAGCAGCGGCGCGGCGAACACCAGCAGCGCCGCCGCCAGCAACCCCCCGCGCGCCCCGACCGCCGCACCCAGCGCGCCGCCCAGCGCCGCACCCAGCGGCAGGCTGCCCCACAGCAGCGTGCGCGACGCGGTCGCCACCCGCGCCTCCATCCCCACCGGGGACAGCGCCTGCCGCAGCGTGTCCTGCCGGATGTTGTACGTGACCGTGCAGGCCGTGCCCAGCGCCCGCCCCAGCAGGATCAGGCTCAGCCCCCAGCCCGCGCCGCCCAGCGGCACCAGCAGGCCCGACGCGGCCAGTGCCAGCAGCGCGCGGCGCAGCAACGTCTCGTCGGGCACCTGCGCCGTGCGGCGACTCAGCCACGCGCCAGCCAGCCCCCCAGCCCGCTGACGGTCAGGACGATCCCCATCACGACCGGCGACACCCCCACCACCCGCAGCAGGTAGTACGACAGCAGCGTGAACGTCATGGCGCGCGACAGGTTCACGAACGCCGCCGTCAGCGCCAGCCGCCGCAGCGTCCCGTGCCCCCACACGAACCGCAGCCCGTCCGCCGCAGCCCGCAGCAGCGTCCCCGTTGACCGCGCCTGCACCGCCGGGGCAGGCACCCGCGCCAGGCGCGCCCCCGCCGCCAGGAAACTCAGCGACTCGGCCAGCAGCGCGACCCCCACCCCCAGCGACCCGATCAGCAGGCCGCTCAGGCCGGGTGCGACCGTCAGCGCCACCTGCTCCCCGGTCTGCACCGCGCGGTTCGCGTCCGCGCGGTCTTCCAGCCCGGCCAGCCAGCGCTGCAGCGCCGCGTCGTGCAGCGCCCCGAGTGCTCCCAGCGTCAGCGCGACCGCCGCGAGCACGCCGGCGCCCAGCAGCCCGGCGTGCGCCAGGCCCGCCGCGAGCAGCAGCGTCCCCGCCCGCGCGGCGTGCATGAACAGCATCACGCCGCGCGGCGCGAGCCGGTCCGCCAGCGCCCCCAGGAACAGGCCCAGCAGCAGGTGCGGCAGGAAAGCCGCCGCCGTGATCAGCCCCAGCGTCAGCGGCGTGCTGCCCGGCAGGCCCGAGGCGATCACCGGCAGGCTCAGCGCGCCCAGCTGCTGCCCCGCCGCGCCCAGCGCGCCCGCCTGCCCCAGTTGCGCCGCCACCCGTGCGGGCGCGCGGGCGGTCACGACCTGCCGTCCAGCCGGGCGCACAGCCAGGCGTCCTGACCGTCCAGTTCGGCGTCCGTGCGGCCCAGCAGCAGCGCCGCCACCCGGTTCGCGCCGCCCCACCGCGCGCCGTCCCAGACCATCACCGGCAGCAGGCGGCCCTCCTCCCAGCCCTCGCCCACGCGGGCGCACAGGTCGTCCAGGGTGCGGTCGGACGGGTGCAGCACCAGCCGCGCCTGCAGGCCCAGCAGGCCCAGCTGCGGGGCGAGCAGCCCCGCGAGGCTGCCGCCGGTCAGGCGCGGATTGACCTCGGCGACGAGCACCTCCACGCCGGTGTCCATCAGGTCCACGCCGAGCACGCCCCGGTAGCCGCGCGCCGCGCACGCCTGCGCGACCTCCAGCGCGACCGGCGCGTACCGCTCCGCGCGGGCCAGGGGCCGCAGGTCGACGCCCGCGAAGCGCGGCCCCGCGAGGCGCTGCGTGGTCAGGCCCAGCAGGCACACCTCGCCCGACGGCAGGACCGCCAGCTGCGCGCTGGGGCTCAGGTCGACGCTCAGGCGCGGTTCGAGCAGCAGCGGCGTGCCCGCCGGGTAGCGCGCCGCCGCGTCCGCCAGCGCCGCGCGGTCCGGGCAGAAGTGCACGTCCGCGCCGCCCCCGGTGGGCGCGTGACTGGCCTTGAGCACCCAGCCGTGCGGGGCATTCCGCAGCGCGCGGGTCGCGGCCTGCAGCGCCGACGGCTCGTTGCGCAGCGTGCGGCGCGGCGCGAGGCGACCGGTCAGGGCGTCCAGCTGCCCCTTGTCCGCCAGCCGGGTCAGCAGCGCCGGGTCCAGGGCCGCCCCCTCGGGCGGCAGGTCGTCCGGATGCTGCGGGAACATCGTCACCAGTGGGCCGCAGCGCCGCGCGAGGTCCGCCAGCACGGCGCGGTACTCACCTCGCGAGGTGTACAGCGTCACGCGCGGCAGTTCGAAGCCCGCGCGGGCGAGCAGCGCCGCGACCTGCGGCGTCCAGCTGGCCGGGTGCGCGGCCAGCTCCAGTCCACCGAACAGGCCGTTGGTGCCGCCCAGGCCCACGTCGGTGTCCAGGTCGCTGCGGCCGAACAGTGGATTGCCGTACGGCAGGCGGTACGTGGCGGCCCGGCCGGGCAGCAACTGCGCGGGCGTGAACGGAAAGGACGGACTCAGGCGGGGTCGGGACTCCGGCACGGGCACGGTGAGGGTCATGGCACTCCAGGGCAACAGGCGAGAACGGGGGCCGGGGGCGTCAGCCGTCAGCATGCGCCGCCCACGCCAGCCCTGCACGCCAGATTGACCACCCGTCCGCACACGTCAGGCCGTGGAGGGGCAGACAGAGGGGGGGAGGCGTCCTCCCCCCCCTCTGCTGGTCCGTCGCGGGTCAGTCTCCGGCGCCCAGTGGGGTCTGTGGGCCGCTGGGCGCAGACTGGACGTCCGGCTGGAGGCGGCGGCGTTCGAACACCCAGAACACGCTGGGCACGACGTAAAAGGTCAGCAGCGTGGAGGTGATGACCCCGCCGAGGATCACGATGCCCAGGCCGCGGCGGAACTCGGCGCCTTCGCCCTGGCCGAGGACCAGGGGGATGCTGATCACGAGGACGGTCAGGGTGGTCATGATGATCGGGCGGAAGCGCAGTTCGGCGGCTTCCAGCAGCGCCTCGCGCAGTGGGAGGGACCGGGCGCGTTCCGTGACGAATTCGAGGTACAGGATGGAGTTCTTGGTGCTCAGGCCCAGCAGGATGACCATGCCGAGGACCGTGATCACGTCGAGGTTCACGCCGAAGAAGTTCAGTGTCCAGATCGCGCCGACGACCGCGATGGGAATGGGCAGTTGCAGGTAGATGGGGTAGCGGAAGGAGTTGAACTGGCTGCCCAGCACGAGGTACGTGAGGATGATCGCCAGGAGCATCAGGATCGGGCCGTAGAACACGAGGTCCCCGGTGAGGCCCGCGCTGCCGAAGGCGCTGGCGTTCCCGAGCGTCACGCCGCCCGCGAGCAGTCCGGCCTTCTCGACGCGGGTGACGAGTTCACGCTGGTACGCGAAGGGGTTCGGGCCGCCCTTGACGACGTTGATGTTCAGGGTGGCGGTGTAGGCCTTGTTCAGGCGCAGCAGCGTGGCGGGGGCCTGCGCCAGCTGGAACGCGCCCAGCTGCGAGAGGGGCACGTTGGCGCTCAGGGCGGGGGCGTACACGGTCTGCGTCAGCAGGCTCTGTTCGCTGCTGATCAGCGCGGGGTCGAGCCGCACGACGATGTCGACGCTGCGGTCCCCGTCGCGCACCGTGCCGGCGGTCGTGCCGTCGTTGTAGGTGCGCAGGGCCTGCGCGACGTCGGTGGCGCTCAGGCCGGTGCCGGTCAGGCGGGTGGCGTCGGGCGTGAAGGTGCGTTCCTGGCGGGTGGCGCTGAGGCTGCTCTCGACGCTGCGGAGGTTGGGGTCCTGCGCGAGGAGCCGCACGACCTCGCGGTTGCGCTGTTCGAGGAGCGCCTGGTTGGGCGCGGTGAGGGCCAGGGAGATGTCGGCGCTGCCGCCGGGGCCGGTCTGCTGCGTGCCGACGCGCAGTTCACTGCCGGGCGTGCGGGTGCCGATGGGGGTCAGCACTCGGGTGTACTGCTCGACGAGCGTGTCGATGCCGGGCCGTTCGGCCTTGTCGATCAGGGTGACGGTCAGGGTGGCCTCGTTGGCGCTGGCGCCGCTGACGCCGTTTCCGGCGCCGACGCTGGTCTCGACGAGTTTCACCTCGGGCCGTTTCAGCAGGGCGTCCTCGAGCTGCCCGGTGACGCGGTTGGTGGTGTTCAGGTCGGTGCCGACCGGGAGGCTGAGGTCGACCGCGACGATGCCGCTGTCGGATTTGGGTGTGAACGCGAAGCCGACGCCTCGCATGGCCAGGGGCGCGCTGAGCAGGAACAGTCCGGCGATCAGCATGACCAGCCAGGGGCGGCGCAGCGCGCTGTCGAGGCTGCGGGCGTAGGCGCGGGCGGTGCGCTGCACGCCGCCGTTCGTCAGGCCGTGCAGGGTGCCGGTGACGGCTTCCAGCAGGGCGAAGAGCAGACCCAGCACGTAGCGCGTCACGGCCAGCGTCAGCGGGGCCAGCAGGGACGCCACGCCGATCGCGACCGGGAGGGGCAGTCCGGCCGCCCTGAGCAGGACCGACCCGGCGGCGCCCGCCAGCAGCAGCCCCAGCCAGCCGCCGAAGGACCGCACGGCCCGCAGGCTGGACTGCAGCAGCGCCGGGAAGCGGGCCAGCACGCCGGGCAGCTGCGCCCAGCCGATGGGCTGCGGGTCGTTGGTGTACGCCATGCGCACCGTGAGGAACAGCAGGCTCTCCAGCCACGACAGCACGATGGCCGCGGCGATGCCCAGCCCGAACTGGCTGAAGAACTGCCCCAGGATGCCGGGCATCAGGCTCAGGGGAATCAGCACGGCGAGCAGCGCGAAACTCGCGGCGGTCACGGCGCTGAAGACCTCGCTGCCGCCCAGCAGGACGCTGCGCAGGCGGCTGTAGCCCAGGTCGCGGTAGCGCTGCACGTTCTCCGCGACGACGATCGAGTCGTCCACGACGATGCCGATCGCGACGATGATCGCCAGCAGCGAGATGATGTTGAACGTGAAGCCCAGCGTGGCGTACAGCAGCGGCGCGGCGCTGATCGAGATGGGAATGGCCAGCACGACCGACAGCACGGTGTTCAGGCGGCCCAGGAACAGCAGGCAGATGATGCCGACCGCGCCGATGGCGAGCAGGAATTCCTTGAAGGTGTCCTTGACGCTGCCCAGCGTGGCGCGGGTGGTGTCGCTGGCGATCTTCAGCTCGTAGCCCCTGGGGAGTGGCTGGGCCTGCATGGCGGCGCGGACGGCGTCGGCCACCGCGACCGAGTTCGTGCCGCTGCCCTTGCGGACACTCAGCAGCACGGCGGGCTGCCCGTTGAAGCGCGCGAGGCTGCTGGCGTCCTCGGCGGCGTCGCGCACGCGGGCGACGTCCCCGACCTGCACGCCGCTGGCGCTGTCCAGGGTGATGGCGGCGACGTCGGCAGCGCTGCGGGGGGTGTTGCGGGTGGCGTACTGCGTCTGCGTGCCGCCCTGCGAGACGGTCCCGGCCGGGAGGTCCAGGGCGCTGGCGCCGATCGCCTGCGTGACCCGCGCGGGACTCAGGTTGTAGGACTGCAGCCGGGCCGGGTCGAGCAGCACCTGCACCTGCCGGGCGGGACCGCCGGTGACGTTCACGTCGGCGACGCCCTCCACGCGTTCCAGGCGCGGCACGAGGACGTCCTCGGCGTAGGTGGTGACCTGCGCGGGGGGGTTGCTGCCGCCCAGCAGCGCCAGGGTCAGAATCGGGGTGGCGTTCGGGTCGAACTTCTGCACGACCGGGGCGCGGGCGCCGTCGGGCAGCGTGCCGCGGATCGCGGCGACGGCCTGCGACACGCTGTTGGCCGCACTGTCCACGTCGGTGTCGTCACTGAAGGTGATCACGACCGCCGACTGGTTGCTGACCGAGGTGGTGTTGATGTCCTGCACGCCGGCCAGGGTGCTGACGGCGTCCTCGACGCGGCGGCTGACCTCGCGGTCCACCTGGTCGGGGTTCGCGCCGGGGTACGCGGTACTGACCGCGAGGACCGGCACCTCGAAGTTCGGCAGGAGTTCCACGCCCAGCCGGAAGGTCGCGGCGAGGCCCGCCAGGACCAGCAGCACGAAGATGCCCACCGAGAACACGTAATTCTTGACGCTGAAGCGCACCAGCGGGTGAACCTTCGGTTCGGGCGTGCCGTCGGGCAGCGTGCCCTGCGGGAGGTTGAAGTCCGGGGGTTCGTGGGTGCTCACGGGGTCGCTCCGGTCTGCGGGGCGGTCTGGGCGCCGGTCTGCACGCGCGAGCCGTCCTGCAGGCTGGCGGGCACGGGACTGACGACTGCGGCGCCCGCGTCGAGGCCGCGCACGGCGACGAGCGCGCCGCTCTCGGCGACCACGCTGACCGGGGTGCGGCGGGCGACGCCGCCGCTGACGGTGTACACGACGTTCTCGCCCGCGTCGGCCTGCACGGCGCCGCTGGGGACGAGCAGGCCCTGGCCCAGCTGCACGCGGTAGCGGACCTGCGCCGCCCCGCCCACCGGGAGGTCCGCGCCGCCCTGCACGCGGGCCGTGACGGGCACCAGGCGGTTCGTTCCGGCGACGCCGGGCGCGCCGGTCACCACGCCGACGTAGTTCACGCCGCCGTACCCGACGTTCAGGCGCGCCCCGCCTACCAGGGTGGCGGCGTCGGCGGCGGGCACGTTGAACGTCACGCGCAGGCTGCCGGGGTCCACGAGGCGGGCGACGGCGCTGCCCTGCCCGGCGAACTCGCCGACCTCGACGTTCAGCGTGGCGACGGTGCCCGCGAAGGGGGCGCGCACCGCGGTGCGGGCGAGGTTCTGTTCGGCCTGCTGCACGCTGGCGCGCGCCTGCGCGAGCTGCGCTTCCTGCAGCGGCACGCTGCCCTGGGCGCTCTGGCCGTTCTGCGCGAGGTTCGCGCGGGCCTGCGCCAGGGCGCTCTGCGCCTGGGCCAGCTGCGCGCGGGCCGCCTGCACGTCGGACAGGCTGATGCCGCCCAGGCGGTAGAGGTTCTCGGCGCTCTGCGCGCCGGCCTGCGCCTGCGCGAGGCTGGCCTGCGCGGCCGTGACAGCGGCGTTCAGGGTGCCTGTGTTGTTCTGGGTGCTGCGCCGCGTCTGCGCGAGGCTGATCTCGGCCTGCTGCACCTGCAGGCGGGCGTTCTGCAGGGCCTGCAGCTGGGCGGTGTCGTCCAGCTGCGCCAGGACCTGGCCCTGGCTGACCTGATCGCCTTCCTGCACCAGGAGGCGCTGCACGGTCCCGCCGGTCTGCGCGGCGACCTGACTGTCGCGCTGCGCCTCGATGGTGCCGCTGACGCTGCGCTGGGCGTCCAGGGTGCCGCTGCGGGCGGGGGTGGTGGCGACCTGCAGGGTGGTGGTCTTGGCGGGCGCGGCGTCCAGGTCGTTGTTCACGGCCGCCTTCTGGGTGCCGGCGCAGGCGCTCAGGGTCAGCGTCAGGGTCAGCAGGAGGAGGGGGGCGGCGCGCATCAGTTCACCAGTCCCGTCACGTCCTGTCCGGCGGCCGAGCCCAGGGCGGCCAGGGCGCGCCACACGCCGCCTCTGGCCTGCTGCACGCTCAGCTCGGCCTGCTGGGCCTGCACCTGGGCCTGCTGAACCTCGATGGCGGCGGCCGTTCCGGCCTTCAGGCGGGCCTGGGCGTTACGCAGCGCGGTCTGGGCGTTCGCGGCGGCGTCCTGCGCGACGGCGACGCGGGCCTGGGCGTCCTGCGCGCTGCGCCAGGCGTCGCGCACGCCGGTCTGCGCGGCGCGGGCGCCGTCCTCCAGGGCGCGCGAGGCGTTGTCCAGCGCGGTGCGGGCGTCTTCCAGGGTGCGGGCCGGGGTGTAGTCGTTGTCCGCGAGCTTCACCTGCAGCGCGGCGAAGTTCACGCCGCCAGCGGCCTGCACCAGGGACGGCAGGCGTTTCTCCAGTCCGGCCTGCAGCGCGGCGAGCGTCACGCTGAGTTTCGGGGCGTCGCCGGGCGCGGCCAGTTTCAGGTCGGTCCCGGCGGGCAGGTTCAGGGTGCGGGTCAGGCTGGCCTCCAGCACGGGCAGGCTGGCCTGGGCGCTGGCGAGGTCCTGGCGGTCGCTGCTCAGGGCGTTCTGCGCGCGGCTGACGTCGAGGGTCGTGGCGACGCGCGCCGCGAGGCGCGCCTGCGCGATCTTCAGCTGCCGCTCGGACAGGCTGACCTGCGCCTGGGCCAGCGCGGTCCGCTGCGCGGCCTCGAAGGCCTGCACGTAGCCGCTCACGGCGGCCTGCGCCGCGCCGAGCTTCGCGGCGTTCAGCGACGCCGTCTGCGCGGCGACGTCCTGCTCGGCCTGCGTCAGCGTGGTGATGAGGCTGGTCGGATCGGCGCGCACGGCGCGCAGGTTCGCCTGGGCCTTCTGCAGGTTCGCGCGGGCGGTGGTGACGTCCACGCCCTGCGTGACGGCGCGGGTGACGGCGCTGCCGAGGGTCAGGGCGGTGGGGGCAGTGGTGGACTGGGCAGTGGTGCTCTGGGCAGTGGTGCTCTGGGCGTGGGCCAGGGGGCTGGCGGCGCTCAGGGCGAGGATCAGGGTCAGGGTGCGCGTCATGGGCGGCCTCCGGTGGGCAGGGTGGGAAGGGTCAGGAGCAGCGGGTCGAGGTCGGTCGTGGCCTGCGCGAGCGCGGCGCCCGCCACCGCGACGCGGTCGAGCTGGGCGCGCAGGGCCTGCTCGGCCTGCGTGAGGTTCAGGTTGGCCTGCGCGACGTCCAGGCGCGTGGCGAGCCCGGCGTCCAGGCGGGCCTGCGCGGCCTGCGCGGCCAGTTCGGCGGCCTGGACGCGGGTGCGGGCGGCGTCCAGCGCGCCGCGTTCGTCCTGCGCGGCCTGCACTCGGGTGCGGACGTCGAGTTCGGCGCTCTGGCGGGCGGCGTCGAGGGCCAGGGTGGCCTGCTGCACGCCGAGTTCCGCCTGCCGCAGCGCGGCGCTCTCGGTGCTGCCCAGAATCGGAATGGAGGCGCTCAGGGCGAGACTCACGCCGCTGACGGGGCTTTTCGCCTCGCGCAGCGGCACGCTGAGCTGCGCGCCGAGCACGCCGGTCGTGAGGTTCAGGCTGCCGCTGACGGTGCGTCCGGCCGCGCCGGTGGCGCTGGCGAGCTGTCCGGCACTGACGCTGGCGGTCAGGTCCGGCAGGCGGGCCGCCAGGGCGGCGGCGTCGCGGGCGGCCTGCGCGTCGGCCAGGGTGGCCTGCGCGCGGCGCACCTCGGGCCGCTGCGCCAGGGCGTGTGCGATCAGCGCCGCCTCGTCCCCGGCGGGGGTCAGGTCGGGCAGCGGGCGGCTCAGGTCCGGCGCGGCGGGCAGCGGGTCACTGCCCAGCAGGCGCGTGAGGCCCAGCCGGGCCTGCCGGAGTGCCCCGGCGGCGCGGTCGCGGCCCGCCTGGGCGGCCTCCAGGTTCGCCTGACGGTCGAGCAGGGCGCTCTCCGTGAGCAGACCCTGGGCGCGCTGGGCGCGGGCGATGTCCAGCACCTGGGTACTCAGGGTGAGCTGCGCGTCGGCCAGGGTCAGGGCGTCGCTGGCGGCGCGCAGTCCGGCGTAGGCCTGCCACAGCTGCGTGGTCAGGCTGCCGCGCGCGGCGCGCAGGTCCAGCGCGGCCGTCTGCAGGCCGCGTTCGGCGCTGCGCACGCCCTCCAGCAGCGGGGACCAGGGCAGCACGGGCAGGCTGGCAGTCACAGTCAGGGTCCCGTTGCCGGTCCAGTCACCCGTGTCCCAGGGGACCTTCGAGAGGCTGCCGCTGCCGCCGGCAGTCAGGGTCAGTCCGGCGCGCAGGCGGGCGCTGTCGAGTTGCAGCTGCGCCGCGCGGTAGCTCAGGTCGGCCGAGCGCCAGCCGGGGGCGGCGCGCAGCGCGAGCAGCAACGTGTCCAGGGGGGTCGCGGGGCCAGCCGCGGCGGGGGCCGTGACGGCGGAAGCTGCGGTGGCGGGCGTGCCGGTCGGTGTACCTGTCACGGGTGTAGCGGTCGCCGGGGCCGCGTTCTGGGCGGCGGCCGGGCCGAGCAGCAGGGCGATGCTCAGCGCGGCGCGCAGCAGGCGGGGTGATGGGTGGGTCATGTCGGTCCTCGGGGTGGGGGGGTGCGGGGCAGCGGGGGGGCGTCCGGCCAGCATGTGGGGCGCAGGGCCTCTGGTCGTCCGCCGGAAGGCGGAGGGGGGCGCCCGACTTCCCTCATTAACGAGTGAATACTTAGATATGACTGTCATGCCTCGTTCACTCCGGTCTCAGGAAGGCGGGCTCAGGGGGCCATGCCGGGCCACAGCAGGTCCATCAGGCCGCGCACGAAGCGCCCGGACTCCAGGCCGCTGCCCTGGCCGGGCACCATTTCGCGGTGGACGTAATGCGACAGGCTGCCTACGACCGTCAGGGCCGTGACCTCGGCGTCGAGGGGGCGCAGGCGGCCCAGGCGGACCTCGGCTTCGAGGTACGCGGCGATGTTACGGGCGGCGAGCTGCATGGGGTCCCCGAGGCGCATCAGGATCGGGTTGTGTGAGGGATCGTGCCCGCGGGAGAACATCACCATGAGTTTCGGCACGAGCTGCTCGGCCTCGCGCAGCATGCTCAGCAGGGCGCGTTCGAGGTTGCGGCGCACGTCGCCCTGCCCGGCGGCGCCGAGCAGTTCGGCCTGCCAGCGGGCCTGGACGTGCAGGCCGATGGCCGCCACGAAGAGGTCCTCCTTGCTGGCGAAGCGGTTGAACAGGGTGCCCTCGGACACCCCGGCGCGGCGGGCGATGGCGGCGGTGGTGGCGCTGAAGCCCTGCTCGAGAAACACCTCCTGCGCGGCGGCGACGATCGCTTCGTCACTGATCTGACGGGGTCTGGCCATAACTGAGTTCATACTCAGGAACGGGGGCGGGGACTTGCGTCCCCACCCCCCCCTCCCCCCCCCGACAGGCGGACCTTGAGGTCGGGATAACCGCATTCACATGTAACGTTGCAGCTCTATCCTGAGAATAGTTCCATCCCTCCCCGATCCCACGCGCACCCAAGGAGCTCCGCTGTCCGCCATGACCTGCCCAGCCCGGCCTCTCATATGACGCGCGCCCTGGCCCGCTGGAACGGCCTGAGCGTGTCGCTGCGCCTGCAACTGCTGGCCCTGCTGACGGCGCTGCTCGTACCGCTCGGGGTGATCCTGCTCCTGCTGCTGCCCGCCTTCATGAACGAGAAGTTCAACGCCATCGAGCGGACCCAGGTGCAGCAGTTCAGCGATATCGCCCGCGCGAACCTGAACACCGAGGAGGACCGCGTCGGGCTGTTCGTCCTGAACTTCAGCCTGTGGACCGAGACCTTCGAGTACGCCGCCGGACGCAACGCCCGCTACCTCGAGGCGAACCTCGTGCCCGGCACGTTCATCGGCGGCAAGGTCGACTACTGGGGCATCACCGCGCCCGGCGGGCGCCTGCTGTCCGCCGCGACCCTGGACCAGAACCGCGTCGTCGACGCCACCGATACCGTGCAGGACTTCCTGCGCGCCCTGCCCGACCCGCTCCCGCAGGACGGCGCGGCCGGGGTGATCCAGCGCGGCGGGCGCGCCTACATCGTCGCGGCGCGCCCCATCACGCGCGACGACGGCCAGGGACGCGGCGGGACCATGCTGCTCGCCCGCACCCTCACCCCGCAGGTCCTGCAGGAGATCACCTACCAGGGGCAGATCTTCAGCGCCGCGCTGCGCCTGGACCCCGTCCCGGACACCCAGGTGCAGTTCCTGAGTGACCGCGTGCGGGCCACCTCACCCCTGAGCGCCCCCAGCGGCCCGCCGCAACTGTCGCTGGAACTCAGCATCCCGCGCGCCGTGCACGCCGCCGGACTGATCGGCGCGCAGCAACTGCGCCTGACCATGCTGATCACCACATTGATCGGCGTGTCCGCCTTCATGCTGTTCCTGAACCGCCGGGTCCTGAGTGTCCTGGACGGCTACAAACGCGACACGCAGCGCATCGCCCGCGACCCCACCCACCGCCTCGACGGGCGCGACCCCACCGAACTGGGCCTGCTGGCCCGCACCATCAACGACCTGCTCGACCACCTCAGGGAACGCGAGGAGCAGCTGCGCGACCGCTCGCAGCGCGACGAACTGACCGGCGCGTTCACCCGCAGCGGCCTGATCGAACGCCTCGACCACACCCCGGTCCGCAGCGCGCTGCTGCTGGAGGTGCCGCGCCTGCAGGAACTCAGCGGCCTGTACGGCAACGCCATGGTCGACACGCTGCTGCGCGAGGTCACGGGCCGCCTGAACGAACTCGGGCCGCAGTTCGTCGTGGCGCGGCTGTCGTCCAGCGGACTGGCGCTGATCACCACCGGCCCCGACACGCCCGACCCGCGCGCGGTCCTGCATGACCTGGAACGGCCCTTCACCCTGAACGACAACGACGTCCCGCTGAAATTCACCGCCGGGTACGTGGAATCCCCCTACGCGGTGCCGGTCCCCACCCTGCTGCGGCACGCGAACATCGCGCTGCAGCACGCCATCGACGAACGCGAACAGATCGCGCTGTTCAACGAGGAGATGCTCAGCCGCAGCCAGTACGGGCACCTGCTGGAAGCGGCCCTGCAGGGCGCCGAGACACGCGACGAACTGACGCTGCTGTACCAGCCGATCCGGAACCTCAGCACCGGACGCTGGGAGTCGGTCGAGGCGCTCATGCGCTGGAAGCACCCCACGCTGGGCAGCGTCCCGCCCGGCACGTTCATTCCCATCGCCGAGCGCGCCGGGCTGATCGCCCCGCTGGGCGAATGGGCGATGCAGCGCGCCCTGACCGACGCCCTGAGCGCCCAGCGGATCGCGCCGATCCGCGTGAACGTGAACGTCAGCCCCATCCAGCTGCTCAGCCCGGACTTCGCCGCGCGGGTCCTGAAGCTGCTGCGCGACCTGAACGCCCCGGCGGACCTGCTGACCGTGGAGGTCACCGAATCGAGCGTCATGCAGAACGTGGACCTCGCCTGCCGTCACCTGCAGGCGCTGCGCGACGCCGGGATTCACGTGGCGCTCGACGATTTCGGCAGCGGGCACTCCAGTCTGGCGCTGCTGGCCGACCTGCCGCTCGACACCGTGAAACTCGACCGATCGTTCCTGCGCGACAACGCGCTGGGCGGCACGCGCGGCGCCCTGCTCGGCAGCGCCATCCGGCTGGCGGGCGACCTGGGCCTGCACACCGTCGCCGAGGGCGTCGAGGACGAATCGATGCTGCGCCTGCTGCAGGACTTCGGCTGCGGCGCCGCGCAGGGCTACCACATCGCGCGGCCCGAACCCCTGGAGGAACTGCTCGGGCGCCTGCAGGTGATGGGCCGCTGATCCCCGCAGCCCGCTTCAGGGGTCGCCGTCGTCCTGGGGTGGGGGGGCAGTTGCCCGCCGGTGAAGCGCTTGGTGAGCCAGCGGTCGAAGCGGGCGAGGTTGTCCGCCTGCCGCTCGTAGGCGTCGTGCACGGTGCGGAGTTTGACCTGCAGGGCCTGGAGGCGCTCGTCGCCCAGGGGGATGTCCGCGCGGGTCCAGTCGCGGCGGTACACCCCGCTCACGTCGTGTGTGGCGCGGCGCAGCGTGACGGCGTCGCGGGCTTCCTCCAGCGTGAAGCCCAGGGCGCGCAGGTCGATCAGGTCGCGCAGCAGCCGCAGGGCGTAGGGGCCGTACAGCGCGCGGCCCGACGCGGTGACCTGATCGGGGGTCAGCAGGCCCAGTTCGGCGTAGTGCATGACGGTGCGGCGGGTGACCTGCGCGGCGCGGGCGAGTTCGGCGGTGGTGTAGTAGGTGGGCGTCACGGCGTGACGATCACTTTACCGGTCACGCGCCGCTCCAGCAGGTCGCGCATGGCCTGCGGCGCCTCCTGCAGGGTGTAGGCGCGGCTGATCTCGGGCTTCAGGGTGCCGCTCTGGACCCACCCGGCCAGCTGGGTGAGGTGGCGGGCGTTGCCGCGCGGATCGCGGCGGGCGTACTCGCCCCAGAAGACGCCCACGATGGACGCACCCTTGAGCAGCGGGAGGTTCAGGGGCAGCCTGGGGATCTCGCCGCCCGCGAAGCCGATCACGAGGTACCGTCCGCCCCAGGCGACGGCGCGGAAGGCACTCTCGGCCCAGCGGTCCCCGACGGGGTCGAGGATGACGTCCACGCCCTTCTTCCCGGTCAGGTCGTTCAGGGCCGCCTTCAGGTCGGTGTCGGCGTAGTTGATGACCTCGTCCGCGCCGTGCGCCCGCGCGAGGTCGAGTTTCTCCCCGGTGCTGGCGGCGGCGATCACGCGCGCGCCGAGGGCCTTGCCGATCATGACGGCGGCGAGGCCCACGCCCCCGGCGGCGCCCAGGACCAGCAGGGTCTCCCCGGCTTTCAGCTGTCCGCGGTCGATCAGGGCGTGCATGGCGGTCCCGTAGGCGAGCGGCAGGGTCGCGGCGACGTTCAGGTCGAGGTCGTCCGGGAGGGGCAGCGTGGCGGCGGCGGGCGCGATCAGGTGCGTGGCGAACGCACCGGTGCCGGTGAACGCGGCGACGCGCTGGCCCACCGTCAGGTGCGTGACGCCCTCGCCGACGGCCTCGACGGTCCCGGCGGCCTCCGCGCCGGGCGTGAAGGGAAGGGGTGGGCGCACCTGGTACTTGCCCTGCACCATCAGGGCGTCGGGGTAGTTCACGCTGGCAGCCTGCACGCGGATCAGGACCTCGCCGGGGCCGGGGGTCGGGGTGGGCTGCTCGGTGACGGTCAGGGTTTCGGGTTCGTCGAAGGCGGTGCAGGTCAGGGCGCGCATGGTGGGTCCTCCTGTGGTGGAATGCCCCCATCTTATACGCGGGCGTTCAAAGTTGACGTTCACGTTCACTCCCCGTACGCTCGGGAGGTTCCCGCCCCCCACCTCTCCCCCATTCCCAGAAGGAGGCCCGCGCATGGCCCCAGTCCTGAACCGCCGCGACCTGAGTTTCCAGCTGTTCGAGGTGCTCCCCACCGCCGACCTGCCGAATCGCCCCCGCTTCGCCGAGCACAGCCGCGAGGTGTACGAGGACGTCCTGAACCTCGCCTACAGCGTGGCCGAACGCTACTTCGCGAACCACGCCCGCGAGGCCGACCTGCATGAGCCGCATGTCGAAGGCGGCAAGGTGGTGCTGCCCGCCGCCATGCGTGACGCCATGCGCGCCTTCCGGGACGCGGGGTTCTTCAGCGCCCACCACGACGAGGACCTGGGCGGGCTGCAACTGCCGTGGGTGGTCATGCAGGCCGTGCAGGCGCACTTCCAGGCCGCGAACGTCGCCACGAGCGGCTACCCGTTCCTGACCATCGGGAACGCCAACCTGCAGCGGGTGTTCGCGTCCCCCGAGCAGCAGCGGCGCTACATGCTCCCGCTGCTGGAGGGCCGCTGGTTCGGCACGATGGCCCTCAGTGAACCGCACGCGGGCTCGGGTCTGGCGGACATCACCACGACCGCCACGCCGCGCGGAGACGGCACGTACGCCCTCACCGGCACGAAGATGTGGATCAGCGGCGGCGAGCACGAACTGAGCGAGAACATCGTGCATCTCGTGCTGGCGCGCATCGCGGGCGGCCCGGCGGGCGTCAGGGGCATCAGCCTCTTCCTGGTGCCGCGCTACCGCGTACAGGGGGACGGCACCCCCGGAGAGGACAATCACGTCGTCCTGGCGGGCCTGAACCACAAGATGGGCTACCGGGGCACCACGAACACCCTCCTGAACTTCGGCGAGGGCGGCGAGACGATCGGGGAACTGGTCGGCGAACCGGGGCGCGGCCTGGCGCAGATGTTCCACATGATGAACGAGGCCCGCATCGGCGTCGGCATGGGCGCCGTGATGCTCGGCACCGCCGGGTACCTGGAGAGCCTCGCGTACGCCCGCGAGCGCCGCCAGGGCCGCCACGCCAGCCAGAAGGACCCCGCCGCGCCCCCCGTGCCGATCATCGAACACGCCGACGTGAGGCGCCTGCTGCTGCGGCAGAAGGTGTTCGTGGAAGGGGGCCTCGCGCTGGGCCTGTACGCCAGCCTGCTCGTGGACGACACCCAGACCGGCCCCGAGGAAGGGCGCGCCGACGCCGGACTGCTGCTGGACCTGCTGACGCCCATCGTGAAGAGCTGGCCCAGCAAGTACAGCCAGGAGGCCCTGAGCGACGCCATTCAGGTCATGGGCGGCGCCGGGTACACGCGGGACTTCAACGTCGAGATGTACTACCGCGACAACCGCCTGAACCCCATCCACGAGGGCACCGAGGGCATCCAGGGCAACGACCTGCTGGGCCGCAAGCTGACCCAGGCGGGTGGGCGCGGGCTGAGCGTGCTGCTGGGGCGCATGCAGGCTGACCTGAACGCCAGCGAGGGCCTGGACGGCCTGGACGAGATCCGCGCCGCCCTGCGGCAGGCCATCACGTGGAACACCCAGGCCCTCGGGGCGCTGCTGCCGCGCGCCGCCGAACTCGGCCCGGACCTGTTCCTCGCTGGCGCCAACAGCGCCCTGGAGATGCTCGGGCACACGGTCGTCGGCTGGATGTGGCTGCGTCAGGCGACCGCCGCCGCCCGCGCCCTGCCCACCGCCCGCGCCGACGCGGACTTCTACCACGGGAAACTCCACGCCGCGCGCTTCTACGCCACGCACGAACTCCCGAAAGTCCGCGCGCACGCCGACCTCCTCGCCAGCGCCGACCGCACCACCACCGACATGCAGGCCAACTGGTTCTGACAGCGGTGTTCAGGGAGACTGAGGGATGTGGAAGCAGAGTTGAGGGGCGTGCTGTTGGCTCTTGACTGGAACTGGAAACCGCTGTGAGCGCTCAGCGGGTCAGTGCGAACACGTCTTCCATGAAGTCCGGCCAGTCACTCCCGGCGCTGCCCGCGCCGGGCTGGTCGGCGGCGATCAGCCGCACGGCGACCAGATCGGCCTCCGCGTCCACCACGAGAGACTGGCCCAGCCAGCCGTCGTGACACCAGCCCCGGCGCGGGCCAGGGTTCTCGTGCAGCCAGCGGGTCCCGGCGGGGACCTGGGTGGGATCGAAGCCCACCTCGGCCAGCAGTGCGTGGAAGGCGTGGCGCGGGTACGTGCCGCGCAGGGCGGTCAGGGCGGCGATCTGTGCCGGGCTGGCCTGCGCGTCCCGCATGTTGTGCACGTGCGCGTCCGTGACGGTGTACGTCGCCTGCGGGTGCCACGTCCACCACAGCAGGCCCATGCGTGCGGTCAGCGGCGTGGCGGGGCGGGTACTGGCGTGAATCCAGTCCGGGGTGATCAGGTCCTCACCGCCGCGCAGCGTCAGGTGCCCCAGCCGGGCGAGGTCCCGCGCGTGCAGGCTCAGGCCGCTCATGCCGTGCGGCGTACCCGCCGCGTCACGCGCCCAGGTGACGTCGTGGATGCCCAGCGGGCCGAACAGTTCCGCGCGAGCGAAGTCGTCGGCGTGCTGTCCGGTCGCGCGGCGCAGCACGCCGCAGATCAGGTTCACCGCCTTGTTGTTGTAGCTGAACGCCGTTCCCGGCGCGTGCTGGAATTCCGCGCAGAGGGCCAGCTGCACGAAGTCCGGGCTGGGGTAGATCTCCTCGGGCGCGGCGGGCACGTTCTGCAGGCCGCTGGTGTGGGTCATGAAGTGACGCAGCGTGACCTGCGCCCGGCGGCCCTGCCGCCACTCGGGGTAGAACTCCGCGACAGATACGTCCGGGCCCGGCAGGTGCCCGAGCGTCACGGCGCGGCCCACGAGGAGACTGAGGACGGCCTTCGTGACGCTCATGGTCTCGACCGGGTCGCGCGACCCGCAGGTGTCGTCCACGAGCGTGTGCCCACCCTGCAGGACGCACAGGGCGCTGGAGTGGGTGCGGCGGGCCTGATCGATCAGCGGGTCCAGGTTCAGGGAGTGGGTCACGCCTCGACGCTCCCGCGTTCCAACGTGATCGGCAAGACCTGAGATCATGCTGGCGTGAACCGCGCCGAACTGCTGTTCGATCCCCAGCACTGCGCTCTGCTGGCCCGCTGTCACGAGCGCCCGCGCAGCGTGACCGAACTGGCGGACCTGACCGGAACGAAACCCAACACCACGTACCGCCGCGTGCAGCGCCTGCTGGCGGCGGACCTGCTGATCGTCGCGGGTGCCCAGCGCCGCGCGGGCCGCAGCGTCCGCCGCTACGCCCCGGCCCACACGACGGTCGACGTGCCGTTCCGGGACTCGCCGTACCCGTCCTTCGCGGCGTACCTGCACGAGCGGCTGGACCGGACGATGCGCGCGAACCTGAACCACAGCTTCACGCGGCTGGACCTGCCGGAACACGACCTGCACCTGCGCTTCTTCTTCGATCACGGGGTGTTGCAGGTCGATCCGGTCCTGCCGGGCCTGAGCGTGGCGGACACCTACGCGGAGGTGTTCGCCGCCGCACAGACCGTGACGCGCTGGGTGCCGCTGAAACTCACGCCGGACGAAACCACGCAGTTGCGAGCCGAACTGGACACCCTGACGCGCCGGTACTTTCGCCCCTTCCACGACGGCGACACGCAGACCGGCGCGCTGGGCCTGTTCCTGCTGCCCGGCTGAGCCCCCTTCCAGAGCGCGGAGGACCGACGCTCCGCACGCAGTCCAGGGAGACGGAGGGTTTGCGCCGCCTCCCCGGACACCAGGGTCAGAGGCTGACGAGCAGGTCGCCCACGGAGTCGCGTTCGATGAGCTGGGTGGCGACGCTGATGTGCCGTTCGGGTTTCTGCCCTTCGATGGCGTCGAGCAGGGCGTCGAGGGCCTGGCGGGCGACTTCGGGGTAGTTGTGGTTGACGCTGGTCAGGGGTGGGGTGACGACCTGCGCGACGAAGATGTCGTCGAAGCCGACGATGGAGAGGTCGCCGGGGACGGTCAGGCCGCGTTCGTGCGCGGCGGCCAGGGCGCCGGCGGCGACGAGGTCGTTCACGCACAGGCAGGCGGTAGGTGGGGGTCCGGCGGCGAGCAGGGCGTTCATGGCGGTGCGTCCGGCGTCGATGGTCAGTCCGGTCAGCTGGATCCAGTGGTTGGGTGCGTCCGGGTGGTGCTGGCGGTACAGGTCGAGTTTCTCGACGCTGGTGGTGACGTCCATCTGGCCGCCGAGGAACGCGACGCGGGTGTGCCCGTGGCGGTGAAGCAGTTCCAGGAGGGTGCGGGTGCCGCCGATCTCGTCGGAGCGGACGCTGGAGGCCAGGGGGGCGCCGGGCACGTCGCCGTTGACCGCGACGATGGGGAGGCGTTCGGCGATGTCGTGCAGGGTGCGCAGGTCGTCGGGGTCGGGGTCGGGGTCGTTGGCGAGTCCGCCGAGGTACAGCAGCCCGTCGACCTGCCGTTCGGTGAGGGCGTGCAGGTAGGTGCGTTCCATGTCGCGGGTGCTGACGGTGTTGCCGAGGATCATGGTGTAGCCGCGTTCGAAGGCGCCGATCTCGAGCTGCAGGAAGAGCTGGCTGAAGAAGGGGTTGCCGATGTCGGGGAGGATGCACCCGATGGTGCGGGAGCGGTGGTGGTAGAGGGTCTGGGCGATGCGGTTGGGGCGGAAGCGCAGTTCGCGCATGGCCTGTTCGACGCGTTCGCGCAGGGTCTCGTTGACGGTGTTGTGGCCGTTGAGAACGCGGGAGACGGTGGCGACGGACACCTGGGCCCGCTGGGCGATGTCGTAGATGGTCGGGGCTTTCTTGCGGATGGTGTTCCCCCCTTGCGAAACCGGTTACCCAAATGTATGCTCCGGATGTACCTCAAGTAAACCCGTCCTGACGGACACCGGTGCAGACCGACGCACCTGATCAATTTCTTCACGACCTGCACGCTGTCCACCACCATCATTCAGAAACCGGTTACTGCCCTTTCGGCCTTCGCGTGAACCCCACGGTTCCTCACTCCCCGTCCCACACAGGAGACGCCATGAAGAAACTCGCACTGCTGACCGCCCTCGCCCTCGCGGGCACCACCTCCGCCCAGAGCCTCTCGGGCACCGTGACCGTCTGGTCCTGGGACGCCGCCGCCAAGGCGCTGGAAAGCACCATCCCCAGCTTCAACAAGAAGTACCCCAACGTGAAGGTCAACGTCGTGGACCTGGGCAACCAGAACG
Organism: Deinococcus sp. JMULE3; assembly: GCF_013337115.1. NCBI lineage: Bacteria > Thermotogati > Deinococcota > Deinococci > Deinococcales > Deinococcaceae > Deinococcus > Deinococcus sp. JMULE3. The sequence continues at coordinate 21,128 of NZ_SGWE01000001.1, read as the reverse complement.
TCTACGACCGCGGTCTGGCCGGCTGCGCGGCGGGCGGCGCCGACATGCCCGACGTGTACTCCATCGAGAACAACGAGGCCGAAGTGTTCTGGGCGCGCTTCCCCGACTGCTTCACCGACCTGAACACCCTGGGCGCGAACAAGTACGCCAAGAGCTTCCCCGCCTTCAAGTGGACCGAACTGATGGTCGGCAACAAACGCTACGCGATGCCCTGGGATTCCGGCCCCGTCGTGATCTTCTACCGCCGCGACCTGTACCAGCAGGCGGGCGTGAACGCCAACAGCATCAAGACCTGGGATGACTTCATCGCCGCGGGCAAGAAGGTCAACGCCAAGTTCGGCGGCAAGGTCAAGATGGGCGCCATCGGCAACGGCCAGGACGACGAGTGGTTCCGCATGCTCGCCAACCAGAACGGCTGCTTCTACTTCGACAACAACGCCACGCAGATCACCATCGCCAAGAGCGGCTGCGTGCAGGCGCTGGACACCGTCAAGAAGCTGTTCGCCAACGACGTCGTCATGACCAGCGACTGGGGCGGCCAGATCACGGCCTTCAAGGCCAACCGCCTCGCGAGCGCCATGTTCGGCGCGTGGTACGAGGGCACCATCCGCACGAACGCCGCGGACCAGAAGGGCAAGTGGGGCGTGTACCCCATGCCCGCCAGCAAGCCCGGCGGCGTGCGCGCCAGCAACCTGGGCGGCTCGGCCCTGGCCATCCCCAGCAGCAGCAAGAACCAGGCCGCCGCGTACGCCTTCATGGAAAACGCCCTGGCCACCACCAACGGTCAGGTCACCATGCTCAAGAGCCAGGGTCTGGTCCCCAGCCTCCTGACCGCCAGCAAGGACGCCTACGTCAGCCAGAAGCAGCCGTACTGGGGCAACCAGGCCGTCTGGAAGACCATCCTCGACACGCTGGGCGACGTGCCCGCCGCGCGCGGCACCCAGTACTTCCAGGACGCCCGTCAGGTCATGATCGTCGTGCAGGCCGACTACATCAAGGGCAAGTACAAGACCGCCCAGGAAGCCCTGAACGACGCCGCGAAGAAGATCAGCGCCGCCACCGGCCTGCCGGTCGCGAAGTAAGCCCCGTGCGGGCGGCGGCCCGGTAACGCGCCGCCCGCACCACTCAACTTGCAGCTTCCAGGGCCGGACGCGCGCAGCCATTCATGGCGCGGGTTCCGGCCCATCACCTGTTCAGTGATCCGGATTCCGTTTGTTTCGTTGACAGATCGGAACACCACCGATCCGTCCACTCCACGTCCGGAACCCGTTTCTCTCCTTCTCGCTCTGCTCGGATTGAACGGCTATGTCAGCCAATCGATCGGAGTCCATATGAGGACCACATGACGACCGTGCCCCCCCCTGCACCACCCAGACGCCGAGCCCGCGTACCGCTGGCCCCGTACCTGTTCATCCTGCCGTACCTGCTGATCTTCGCGACGTTCTGGGCGTGGCCGATCGTGAGTTCCTTCCTGATGAGCTTCAAGGATTCCCGCCTGGGCGCGGCGGCCGGGTACGGCCTGAGCAACTGGCAGCGCCTGCTGACCGACGAGTTCTTCCGCACCGCCCTGAAGAACACCGTGATCATCCTGGTGATCCAGGTGCCGCTGATGCTGTCCCTGGCGACCATGCTGGCCGTCGCGCTGAACAGTCGCCTGCTGCGCGCGCGTGGGCTGTTCCGCTTCGCGTTCTTCGCGCCGCTGGTCGTGGGGACCGTGGCGTACTCGGCGGTGTTCCGCCTGCTGTTCAACGGCGAGTTCGGCATCGTGAACCGCGCCCTGGCCGGCGTCGGGCTGCCCGAGGTGGACTGGCTGAACCAGCCGGGACCGGCCATGGCCGTGATCATCCTGGCGATGACGTGGCGCTGGACCGGGTACAACGCGATCATCCTGCTCGCGGGCCTGCAGGGCATTCCCGAGGACGTGTACGAGGCGGCCGCCATCGACGGCGCGACCCCCTGGCAGCAGTTCTGGAAGATGACCCTGCCGCTGCTGCGGCCCACGCTGCTGTTCTGCGTGGTGCTCAGCGTGATCGGCACGCTGCAACTGTTCACCGAACCCGCGCTGATCACCAACAGCGGCCCCGGCAACGCCACCATGACGCTGGGCACGTACCTGTACCAGCAGGGCTTCCGGTCGTTCAACTTCGGGTACGCCAGCGCCATCGCGTACGCCGTGGCCGCGCTGGCCGCCGTGTTCAGCTTCGCGCAGCTGCGCCTGTTCGGGAGGGACTCATGACCGCCGTCAAACCCGCCGCCGCGCGTCCCATGCGCGGCAAGGCCGCCCGTGACCGCGTGAGCGCCGCGTGGCTGCACCTCGCGCTGATTCCGCTGGCGCTGCTGTTCCTCGCGCCGCTGTGGATCATGCTGGTGTTCTCCACCCACCCGGAAACCGCGATCTTCAGCCCCAACCCGCCCCTGTGGTTCGGCGGGGCGTTCAAGGAGAACTTCGACGGGCTGCAGGCCGACACGAACTTCCTGCGGGCGCTGGGGAACAGCACCGTGATCTCGGTGGCGTACACGCTGCTGAGCATGCTGCTGACCAGTCTGGCGGGCTTCGCGTTCGCGAAGTACACCTTCCCGGGCCGCAACCTCCTGTTCGGGTTGATCCTGGCGACGCTGACCATCCCGACGTTCGTGACGATCATCCCGCAGTTCATCCTGGTCGCCCGTGACCTGAAGATGAGCAACACCTACTGGGCGGTGATCCTGCCGACCCTGGCGAACACCATCGGGATCTTCTACATGCGTCAGGCGTTCCAGACGGTCCCGGACGACCTGCTGGCCGCTGCGCGCATCGACGGCGCGAGCGAACCGCGCATCTTCTGGCAGATCGCCCTGCCGGTCGTGCGGCCCGCACTGGCCGCGCTGGCGATCCTGCTGTTCCTGGCGAGCTGGAACGACTACCTGTGGCCGCTGATCGTGCTGACGCAGAAGGACAGTTACACCATGCCGGTCGCGCTGGGCACTCTGGTGGGCCTGACGCGCGTGTCGTGGGGCGGGATCATGGTCGGGACCGCGATCGCCACCGTGCCGTTCCTGATGGTCTTCCTCGCGTTGCAGCGGCACTTCGTGGCGGGCATCGCGGGCGGCGCGGTCAAGGACTGAGATGCCCCACTTCGATCTGGGCGCGCTCGCGTACGGCGCCGATTACAACCCCGAGCAGTGGCCGCGCGAGGTCTGGCGTGACGACGTCCGCCTGATGGGGGAGGCCGGGGTGAACCTCGTGTCGCTGGGCATCTTCTCCTGGGCGCAGCTCGAACCGCGCGAGGGGGAGTTCGAGTTCGGCTGGCTGGACGAGATCATGGACCTGCTGCACGAGGGGGGCGTGCGGGTGAACCTCGCCACGGCGACCGCCTCTCCCCCACCGTGGCTGTCCCTGGCGTACCCGGACTCGCGCCCGGTCACCGTGGACGGCGTGCGGCTGGAGGTCGGCGCGCGGCAGCTGTACTGCCCGAGCGACCCGCACTACCGCGCGCTGAGCGTCCGGCTGGCCCGCGCGGTCGCCGAGCGCTACGGCACGCACCCGGCGCTGCGGCTGTGGCACGTGAACAACGAGTACGGCTGCCACATCGACCAGTGCTACTGCGCTCAGTGTGCCGAGCGATTCCGGTTCTGGCTCCGCGCCCGCTACGGCTCGCTGGATGAGCTCAACCGCGCCTGGGGCACCGCCTTCTGGTCGCAGCGCTACGGCGACTGGGCCGAGGTGCAGCCGCCCCGCCGCGCGCCCAGCTTCCCGAACCCCAGCCAGGGCCTCGACTGGCGGCGCTTCTCCAGCGACAACATCCTGGAGTTGCACCGCGCGGAGGTCGAGGTGCTGCGCGCCCTGACCCCGGACATTCCCGTGACCACGAACTTCCTGGGCTTCCTGCCGGGCCTGGACTACTTCCGCTGGGCGCAGGAGGAGGACGTCGCCGCCGTGGACGTCTACCCCGACCCGGCGGGCGCCGCCCCGCACCTGGAGGCGGGCATGGTGTTCGACCTGACGCGCTCGCTGCGCGGCGGGCAGCGCTGGCTGCTGATGGAGCAGGCGACGAGCGCCGTGAACTGGCGCGACCGCAACGCGCCCAAACGACCGGGCCTGATGCGCGCCCTGAGCCTGCAGGCCCTGGCGCGCGGCGCGGACGGCATCCAGTTCTTCCAGTGGCGGCAGTCCGTGGCAGGCGCCGAGAAGTACCACAGCGCCCTGGTCGGCCACGTCCCGCCCGAACGCTCGCGGGTGTGGCGCGAGGCGCGTGACCTCGGGCAGGAGCTGAAAGGACTGGACGTCCTGCGCGGCGCGCGCGTGAAGGCCGACGTGGCGGTGATGTTCGACTGGCACTCCTGGTGGGCGCTGTCGCAGGCCAGCCAGCCCGCCGTGACGCCGCTGCTGCCCGTGGTGGGCGCGTGGTACGCGGCGCTGCGGTCCCTGGGCGTGAACGTGGACTTCGTGCACCCGGAAGCCGACCTGAGCGGCTACCGCGCCGTGACCCTCCCGCAGCAGTACCTCCTGACGCCGGTCGCGGCGCAGGGCATCCGCGCGTTCGTGCAGGGCGGCGGGACGCTGGTCATGGGGCCGTACAGCGGCGTCGTGGACGGCGACGATCACGTCGTGCCCGGCGGGTACCCTGGGCTGCTGCAGGACGTGCTGGGCGCCTGGGTGGAGGAATGGGCACCCCTCCAGACCGCTGAAACGCGTGAGGTCCGCTGGGCCGACGGCCGCGTCACCCCGGTCACCGAGTGGACCGAGGTGCTGCACGCCGACGGCGCCGAGGTCCTCGCCACCTACGAGGCGGACTTCATCGCCGGGCAGCCCGCCGTGACCCGCCACGCCTTCGGGCAGGGCCACGCGTACTACCTCTCCACCCGGCCCGACGCGGCGGCCCTGACGGACCTGCTGCGCGGCGCCCTGTACGGCGCTGGTGTGGCGACCGCCGACCTGCCGGACGGGCTGGACGTGACCCTCAGCGACACCGCGGACGGGCGTCTGCTGCACCTGATCCACTTCGGGGCGCAGGACGTGACCGTGCAGGTCGCGCACGCGACCGACGCCGTGAGCGCAGAGGCGCGCGGCACCCTCACGCTGCGGCCCCTGGACGCCGCGCTGCTGCGCGTCACGGCCGGGTTCGAGCTGCGTGACCTCACGGTCCTTCCCGCAGCGGGCACGCCTGCCTGAACCGCAGGGCAAGGCTCACGTCACGGCGGCCCGGGGGCGTTCCCTCCGGGCCGCCGGTCGCTGCGGGTCATACGGGATGAAATTGACTTGCTTCCAACGTGATTGCCTTCCGTTGTCCCCTCTCCCCCTGTGGGAGAGGGAGGGAGGAGCGAAGCGACGGAAGGGTGAGGGGGCCACCGGGCGACTCCGAATGATCTGGAATCACTTGAATCCCGTATCAGGCGCGGGTGTGCGCCACGTCCCCGCCGATCCAGACCTGCGCGACGTCGCCGGGCGTGCCGGTGGCGAACGCGGCGGCCAGGGCCCGCTCGGGGCTGGCGGCGTGGCGGAACACGGCGTCCAGCGGCGTGCCGGGCGCCGGCGCGAGGTGCACGGCGTCGAACTGCTGGCCCGGCTCGAACGCGCCGACCTCGGGCAGGTCCAGCGCCTCGGCGCCCGCCTTCGTGGCGAGGTACAGCAGGTGCGCGGGGCTCAGGGGCACGCCGCCCGGCATGAGGTTCTGCATGAAGTGCGCCTGCAGGCCCTCCTTGAGGAGGCTGAAGCCGGTGCCGCCGCCCACGTCACTGCCCAGGGCCACGTGGACGCCCGCGTCGAGGTGGCGGCGCAGCGGGAAGAAGCCGCTGCCGAGCGCGGAGTTGCTGCACGGGCAGTGCGCGGCCGTGCAGCGCGCGGCGGCCATGACGCCCAGTTCGCGGTCGCTGGGGTGCACGTTGTGCGCCAGGACGCTGTGGCGGCCGATCAGCCCGGCGCGTTCGTAGGTGTCCAGGTAGTCGCGCGCGCCGGGGAACAGCTCACGGACGACCTCGATCTCGCGGGTGTTCTCGTTGATGTGGCTGGTGAAGCGCACGCCGGGGTGCTCGCGCATCAGGGCGGCGCAGGCGTCGAGGATGCCCTCGGACGCCGAGAGGCTGAAGCGGGGCGTCACCGCGTAGTGCGCGCGGCCCACGCCGTGCCAGCGTTCGATCAGGGCCTTCCCCTCGGCGTAGGCGCGCTCCGGGGTGGTGTGCAGTTCGTCCCGCAGCAGGCGGTCGCTGACGACCAGGCCCGCCACGGCGCGCAGCCCGGTCTGGGCGGCCTCCTCGAAGAAGGCGTCCACCGCCCCGGCGAAGTGCGACCCGAACACGAGCGCGGTGGTCGTGCCCGCGCCGAGCAGGCCGCGCGTGAAGTCCCGCGCGACGCCGCGCGCGTAGGCGACGTCGGCCATGCGGGCCTCCTCGGGCAGCGCGCACTGGTCCAGCCAGTCCAGCAGCGGCAGACCCAGCCCGCCGATGACGCGCACCTGCGGCAGGTGCACGTGCGTGTCGATGAAACCCGGCAGCAGCAGCCCGCCGCGCAGGTCAGTGACGGGCGCGTCCGGGTGCGCGGCGCGCAGGTCCGCGAAGGCGCCGCGGGCGCGGAGCACGCCGCCTTCGACGAGCAGGCCGCCGTCGGATTCGGCGCGCAGCGCGTCCGCGTGCGTGAAGGGGTTTTCGGGGGTGTGCAGGAAGGTGGCGCGGTACAGCGTGGTCATGGGGTCCTTTCGGGGGCCGGGGTCAGGTCCGGCGTCTGGATGAGATAAGGGAGGAGCTGTGCAGCGACGCTCAGGGCGATCACCGCCGGGTGCTTGCGGTGGGGGCCGGCGTTCAGTTCGGGCAGGCCGATCGGGGAGGTCACGCGCGCCAGGGCCTCGGGGGTGTGGCCCAGGTCGCGCAGTTGCGCCTGGAAGCGGGTCCACTTGGCGCTCGACCCGATCAGGCCCAGGAAGCCGGGGCCGGGGCGGCGCAGCGCGGCGTCGAGGATCGCGGCGTCCTCGGCGTGGTCGTGCGTGAGGATCAGGACGTGCGTGCCGGGCGGGAGGTCCTCCAGCACGAGTTCCGGGATGGGCGCATGGTGCGCGGTGACGTGCGCCTCGGCGTCCTGCAGGGGCAGCAGGCGCTCGGGGGTGAGCTGCGCGGCGCGCGAGTCGATCAGGTGCAGCCCCACCGGGTGCCGCGCGAGCAGCCGCGCGAGTTCCAGGCCCACGTGCCCGGCGCCGAACACCGCCACCTGCGCCCGCGCGTGCAGGACGGGATCGAGGTGCAGCGTGACCTCGCCGCCGCAGCACTGCCGCCCGTGCTCGTTCGCGGCGCGGTCAGTCAGGCGCAGCGTCAGGGTCTCGGGCGCCTGGGCCTGCGCGCGGATCAGGGCGCGGGCGCGTTCCGTGGCGGTCGCCTCCAGGTTCCCGCCGCCCACACTGCCCCAGGTGCCGCCGAGGCTGACGACCATCCGCGCGCCCGCCTCGCGGGGCGTATGCCCGCGCGCGGCGCTGACGGTCACGAGCACGGCCGCCTCCCCGCGCGCGGAGAGCCGCGTGAGGGCCGTCAGCCACGCCGGGCCGCCCGCACCCGGACTCAGGGCGTGCGGGTCCATTCCAGCGGCAGCAGGTCCTGCGGGCTCAGGGGCAGTTCGGCGTCCCATTCCAGCAGCGCCAGCGCGTCCGCGTCCCACTGCTCGTCTTCCAGGAAGCGCGGGCCGTCCACGGGCAGGTCGGCGTGCAGGAACTGGAGGTCGGCGGCGCTCAGGGCGCTGGCGGGCAGGGGGGCCGTGATGAGCAGGGCAGCTTCGGTCATGTCGGGTCTCCTTCGGTCGCGCGGGGCGCGTCGGGTGTTGAGGGGGTGCGGGCGGCGTGCAGCGCCCAGAACGCGGCCTCCGGCGTGGCCGGGGACGCGAGGGGGGTGGGGGTGCCGGGCGGGCCGAAGGCGGCGCACGCGGCGCGGATGGCCTCACGTGCGGAGATCGCCAGCATCAGCGGGGGTTCCCCGACTGCCTTGCTGCCGTACACCACGCCGGTCTCGGTGGCCTGCCGCAGGAGAGAAGCGCGGAAGTCCGCGGGCAGCTCCGAGAGCGAAGGCAATTTATACGTGCTGGCCGCCTGCGTGAGCAAGCGTCCCCGTCCCGCTCCGGTGGACTCGTCCCACCGGAGTTCCTCCAGGGTCAGCCAGCCCAGGCCCTGCAGGTACCCGCCCTCGACCTGCCCCAGGTCGATCAGCGGGGAGAGGCTGTCCCCCACGTCGTGCAGCAGGTCGGCCCGCAGGACGCGGTACGCGCCGGTGAAGCCGTCGAGTTCCACCTCGGTGACGCTCGCGCCGTAACTGAAGTACTTGAAGGGTTCGCCCTGCATCGCCTCGCGGTCCCAGTGCAGGCCCGGCGTGCGGTAGAAGCCCGCCGCCCACAGCTGCGTGCGGCGGTGGTACGCGTCGTGCACGAGTTCCCGGAAGGGAAAGCCGCGCTCCGGGTGACCGAGCGGGAAGACCCGGCCGTCCTCGAAGCGCACGTCGTCCGGGTGCACGGACAGTCGCCCGGCGGCGACCTCGGCGAGACGCGCGCGGATCTGGTCGCAGGCGTCCTTCACCGCGCCGCCGTTCAGGTCCGCGCCGCTGCTGGCCGCCGTGGCGCTGGTGTTCGGGACCTTGTCGGTCCGCGTCGGCGCGAGCCGCACCGAGGCGAGCGGCACGCCCAGCGCGGTCGCGGCCACCTGCAGCATCTTCGTGTGCAGGCCCTGGCCCATCTCGGTCCCGCCGTGGTTCACGAGCACCGAGCCGTCCTTGTACACGTGCACCAGGGCGCCCGCCTGGTTGTACGCCGTGAAGTTGAACGAAATCCCGAACTTCACCGGCGTGACCGCCAGGCCGCGCTTGACGTGTTCATTCGCGGCGTTGAAGGCCGCCACCTGATCGCTGCGGGCGTGGAAGTCGCTGCTGGCGAGCAGTTCGGTCCAGATCGTCTCCAGGCGCTCGGCGTGCCGGACGGGCTGCCCGTACGGCGTGCACTCGCCCGGGCGGTAGAAGTTCCGCTGCCGCAGTTCGTGCGGGTCCAGGCCCAGCAGCGGCGCGACGCGGCCCAGCAGGTCCTCGACGACCAGCATGCCCTGCGGTCCGCCGAATCCCCGGAAGGCCGTCTGGGAGGTCTTGTTCGTCCGCGCGATCCGCCCGCGCGCCTCGACGTGCGGGATGAAGTACGCGTTGTCCACGTGGCACAGCGCCCGCGCCATGACCGGCTCGGACAGGTCCAGGCTCCAGCCGCCGTCACTGGTCAGCTGGACCTGCAGCGCCGTGAAGCGCCCGTCCGCGTCGAAGCCTGCCTTCCAGGTGGCGTGGAAGGGGTGCCGTTTGCCGGTCATGGTCAGGTCTAGGGTGCGGTTCAGCCGCAGACGCACGGGCCGCCCGGTGAGGACCGCGCCCAGCGCCGCGATCGCCGCGAAGCCGTGCGGCTGCATCTCCTTCCCGCCGAAGCCGCCGCCCATGCGCAGGCACTGCACCGTCACCTCGTTCGCGTCCAGGCCCAGCACGTGCGCCGTGATGTCCTGCGTCTCGCTGGGATGCTGGGTGCTGCACTGGATGAACACCTGCCCCGATTCGTCCACGTGCGCCAGCGAAGCGTGCGTCTCCAGGTAGAAGTGCTCCTGCCCGCCCAGTTCGAACTCGCCCTCGAAGACGTGCGCGGCCTGCGCGAAGCCCACGGTCACGTCCCCGCGCCGCAGGGTGGACTGCGCCCCCTGGAAGGAGGACGCGTCCATCGCCTCCCGCAGCGAGATCAGCGACGGCAGCGGCTCGTACGTGACCTGCACGGCGGCGGCGCCCTGCCGGGCGGCGTCCTCGCTGTCGGCCAGGACCCAGCACACGGCGTGCCCGACGAACATCACCTCCTCCGGGAAGAGGGGCTCGTCGCCCTTGACGCCCGCGTCGTTCACGCCGGGCACGTCCGCGCGCGTCAGGACCCGCGCGACGCCCGGCACGCTCAACGCAGGCGAGACGTCCACGCTCAGCACCCGCGCGTGCGCGTGCGGCGACCCGACCGGCCAGGCGTGCAGCAACCCTGAGAGCCGCACGCCCAGGTCGTCGGTGTACAGCGCCTGCCCGGTCACGTGCAGGGCCGCGCTCTCGTGCGCCAGCGCCCGCCCCACGGCGGCGCCAGGGGGAACCTCGTGGCCGCTCACGCCGTCACCTCCGCCCGGGTCTCCCAGTGAACTTTCAGCAGGCTCTGCTCCAGCATCGCCGCGCGGTACCCGGCGCTGGCGCGGTGGTCACTCAGCGGTGTGCCGGTGCCGCCCAGGATGCGGGCGGCGCGGCGGGCGGTGTCCGCCGTCCAGGGCTGTCCCTCCAGCGCGGCCTCGGCCTCGTACGCCCGCAGGGGCGTGGCGGCCACCCCGCCCAGCCCGATACGGGCCTGCGTGACCACGCCACCCTCCACGCGCAGCGCGTAGCCGACCGCCACGCTGGAGATGTCGTCGAAGCGGCGCTTGGCGATCTTGTGGAACGCCGTCACGGGCGCCAGCGGCGTGGGAATCCGCACCGCCTGGATCAGTTCGCCCGGCGTGCGTACCGTCTGGCGGTACCCGGTGAAGTAGTCGCGCAGCGGCACGACGCGCACGCCGCCCGGCCCGACGAGTTCCAGGTCCGCGTCCAGCGCCAGCAGCACCGGCGGGCTGTCCCCGATGGGCGAGGCGGTCCCCAGGTTCCCGCCCAGCGTGGCGGAGTTGCGGATCAGGCGCGACGCGAACTGCGGAAACCACGCCTGCAACAGCGGCACGCGGTTCCCCAGGCGGCGTTCCAGGTCACTGAGGGTCAGGGCCGCACCCAGGCGGATCACGTCCCCAGCGGTCTCGAAGGCGCGGAGGTCCGGCAGGGCGTCCACGGCGACGGTGACGGCCGCGCGGGCGCGGCGCAGGTTCACGTCCACGCCCCAGTCCGTCCCGCCCGCCAGCACGCGCGCGTCCGGGTGCGCCGCGAGCAGGTCCAGCGCCTCGGCCAGCGTGGCCGGGCGGTGGAAGGTCCCGTCCGGGGCGTCCAGCCGCGTGGCCCGCGGACGGGGAGCGGGCTGTGACCGCCGCGCCGCCAGCGGGTCACCCTCTCCCGGCGTGCCCAGGGCGCGGGCCGCGTCCACGATCGGGCGGTACCCGGTGCAGCGGCACAGGTTCCCGCTCAGCGAGTGCACGTCGAAGCCGTTCGCCTCGCCGTGCTCACCCGGCGTGCGCTCGGGCCGCAGGTACTCCGCCGCGAGGCTCACCACGAAGCCCGGCGTGCAGTACCCGCACTGTGACCCGCCCCGCACCGCCAGTTCCTCCTGCGCGGGATGCAGCGCGCCGGGCGTGCCCAGCCCCTCGCTCGTCACGACCTCCGCGCCGTCCAGCGCAGGCAGCAGCGCCAGACAGGCGTTCACGCTCTCCCAGCGCACGCCCGCACCGTCCGCGCGGGCCACGAGCACCGCGCACGCCCCGCACTCACCCTCGGCGCAGCCTTCCTTGCAGCCCGTCAGCCCCTCGGCGCGCAGCGCGCCCAGCAGCGTCGTGTGCGCCGCGCTGGTCAACTGCCGCACCGTTCCGTTGATCTTCAGTTCCACCATCACCGCTTTCCCTCCCGTTGAACCCACCAGACATTGCGCCGCACCTCCGGATGGAGGACACCGCGCATGGTTGACGCCTGACGTGCGAACTGGGGGGCGGGCTGACGGTTATCCATGCAGAACGACAGCCTGATTGTCCGATGCCTGCAGGATACACCCCGCCCCGCGCCCCTGTCAGCGGACGTGTCTGGGCAGGCCACAGCCGGGCATGCAGGTCGGCACGTGCGGGCAGAATCGTCCGGGCCGCCGGGAGGATGAGCCCACACCTGTCTGGGCGGCGTCCCTACGAAGTCTTGATCCTGCGGTGTCCGGGGGCGCGCCCCTGCTACGCTGGGCGGGAATGCTGCACCTCACCCCCAATGCCGGAGCCCGCCCATGAGCGGCGGCCTTGTCGCGCTGCTCGACGATGTGGCCGCGATCGCCCGCCTCGCCGCCGCGTCCATCGACGACATCGGCGCCGCCGCCGCGAAGGCCAGCGTGAAGGCCGTCGGGGTGGTCGTGGACGACACCGCCGTCACGCCCCGCTACGTGACCGGCTTCACCCCGGACCGCGAACTGCCGATCATCTGGCGTATCGCGCGCGGTTCGCTGCGCAACAAGGTCGTGTTCATCCTCCCGGTCGCGCTGCTGCTGAGCGAGTTCCTGCCGCAGGCGATGCCGCCCATCCTGATGCTCGGCGGCGCGTACCTGTGCTTCGAGGGCGCCGAGAAACTCATCGAGGCCGTCCGCGGCGGACACGAAGAGGCGGCCGCCACCGAGGCCCGGCTGAGCAGCGCCGAGCACGAGAAACAGATGATCAGCGGCGCGATCCGCACCGACTTCATCCTCTCGGCCGAGATCATGGCCATCTCGCTGGGCGAGGTCGCCAGCGAACCGCTCTTCGAGCGGGCGCTCATCCTGATCGTCGTGGCGCTGCTCATCACCGCGCTCGTGTACGGCGTGGTCGCCCTGATCGTGAAGATGGACGACATCGGCCTGCGCCTCGCCCAGGCCCGCACCGGAACGGGCCGCGCCATCGGCCGCGGGCTCGTCAAGGGCATGCCCATCATCCTGGGCGCCCTGGGCGTCATCGGCACCGCCGCCATGCTGTGGGTGGGCGGACACATCATCATCGCGGGCCTCGCGGACTTCGGCTGGCACGCGCCGGAGGATCTGCTGCACGACCTGTCCCACGGCGCGGCCGAGGCCATCCCGGCCCTGGGCGGTCTGGTCACGTGGTTGGTCGATACGCTCGTCAGCGCCGTCGTGGGTCTGATCGTGGGCCTGATCGTCGCGGGGATCGTGCACCTGATCCCGCGCCGGGGCGCCGCCGCCCACTGACCCCACCGGGTGCCCTGGTGGGGGCAAGGCCTCTCATACGGACTCCGATTGAACGGGCTTTACAGCCCATTCAATCCGAGCGGATGCGAGTAGGAAAGAAACGGGTTCCGGACGTGGAGCCGGCGATCCGGTGAAGTTCCGGATTGTTGGCGAAACAAACGGAATCCGTATCACCTGCCCCGGGTGCACCGTGAAGGAAAGGTTCCCGTCAGAGGCGACGGGCCAGCATGGGGGCACGAGCCCCGCCTCATGACCAGACCGCTGCCCGCACTGCCCCCGCCGCCCCGCACCGCTGGCCCCCCGGCCGAGGTGACGCGGGTTAAGCTGCGCGGGTACCTGCTGGCGCTGCTGCTGGCCGCGCCGGGCCTGACGCTGCTGCTGCTGCACCTGATCCGGTCCGGCGCGACCGGACTGGCCCTCACGCACGGCGCGGTGATGCTCAGCGGCGGCGCGCTGACGGTGCTGGTGTGGCGGGACACGCGGCGGCTCCCGCACGCCGAGCGGATCTTCGCGGGGCTGCTGCTGCTCAGCGGCGTGCACTTCCTGACCGGGTACGCCCTGAACCCCGGCTCGCCGCTGGACGCGGACCTGCTCGGCAGCGTGCTGCTGTTCATCGTGACGGGCCTGCTGCTGGTCCTGCCGCCCGCGTGGTCGCTGCCCCTGGCGGTCGTCCTGCTCGGCGCGTACCGGCTGGAGGTGAACCTGCTCAGCGGCGCCCCGCCGGGCACGCGGGCCCTGACGCAGTGGGTGAACCTCGGCATGTTCGCGCTGCTGGCGGTGGGCGTGGTCATGCGCCAGACGCTCGGTCAGGTGGTGGAACGCGCGCACCTGCTCGAGTACCTCGCCACGCACGACCCGCTGACCGGACTGCTCAACCGCCGCGGGTTCGAGGATCAGACCCGCGCGGGGCAGAACCTCCTGGTGCTCGACGCGGACGACTTCAAGCTCGTGAACGACACGCACGGGCACGCGGTGGGCGACGACGTGCTGCGCCAGCTGGCCCGCACCGTGCAGGAACACCTGCCGCCCGGCAGCGTCCTGGCCCGCTGGGGCGGCGAGGAATTCGTCCTCCTGAGCCCCGGCGGCCTGGAGGACGCCGCCGCGCTGGGCGAGACGCTGCGCGCCGCCGTGGCCGCCACGGAGCTCGCGGGGCAGCGCGTCACGCTGAGCCTGGGCGGCACGCACTGGGCCGCCGGGGAACCGTTCCGGGACGCCTTCGCCCGCGCCGATCAGGCGCTGTACCGCGCCAAGCGCAGCGGCAAGAACCGCGTGGACGTGTCCCCGTCGTGGACCGGGACGCCGGCGGGCACGCCCGGCAGCCTGTCGGCCGGCGTTGGGCCGCTGAAGGCATCCCCTCCTGGCAGCGCCTGACCTCACTGTCGGTACAGTCGTGTGGGCGCCACCGGAGGTCCAGTAGCGCCCGCAGGGTGCAGCGTCGAGTTCTTGTACGGGTTCTGCGGAGTCCGGTTCAGGCGAAGCGGGCGAGTTCCGGGTTGTCCTTGAGCTGCGCGACGACCTTCTTGATGTCCTGCGTGCGGTCCTTGCGGACGACCAGCGTGACGTCCCCGGCGCGCACCACGACCACGTCTTCCAGGCCGATGGTGGCGATCAGGTCCTCGCCGCCCGTGGTGTACATGATCGCGCCGCCGGTGTCCAGGCTGACGTGGCGGCCCACGGCGACGTTCCCGCCGTCGCCCTTCAGCAGGCGTTCCAGGGCGTTCCAGTCCCCCAGGTCGTCCCAGCCGAAACTGGCGGGGATCACGGCGACGTTCCGGGCGCGTTCCAGGATGGCGTAGTCCACGCTGATCTTCGGGAGGGTCGGGTAGACCTGCCGCAGGCCGCCGCGCTGCCTGGACGCGTCGAGCATCGGGCCGTACAGTTCGGGCACCAGGGTCTCGAAGGCCCTGAGGATCACCTCGACCCGCCAGATGAACATCCCGGAGTTCCACAGGTACCGTCCGGTGCTCAGGAAGTCCCGCGCGAGGTCCGCGTCGGGTTTCTCGGTGAAGCGCTGCACGCGGTACACGCCGCTGCCCGCGTCCTCGTCGCCCTGTTCGATGTAGCCGTAGCCGGTGGCGGGGTACGAGGGGGTCATGCCCAGCGTGACCAGGGCGTCGTGGGTGCGGGCGTACTCGACGGCGCGGTTCAGGACGGCATTGAAGGCGTCCGGGTCGTCCACGCGGTGGTCGGCGGGGAACACGCCCATGACGGCGTCCGGATCGTCGCGGTGCACGGTGAGCGCGCCGTACAGGATCGCAGCGGCGGTGTCGCGCGGAATGGGTTCCACGAGCAGGTTCTCCAGCGGCAGGTCCGGGAGGTGTTCCAGGACGTGCCCGCGGTGCTCGTTGGCGGTGACGATCATCAGGCGTTCCAGGCCACCCTGCCCGGCGGTCAGGCGTTCGGCGGTGGTCTGCAGCAGGCTGCGGCCGCTGCTTTCCAACGTCAGGAACTGTTTGGGTTTGCTCTTGCGGGACAGGGGCCAGAACCGTTCACCGCTGCCGCCGGCCAGGATCACAGGGTAGAAGCTCATGGTCTACCTTATGCGCCCGGATACCTGACAGGGAAGTCACCTGAGGGCACATGAATTCTTGATGGGCAGTCCGGGAGGGTACGCTGGGCGGCATGAAGCTCTCTTTCGGCACGGACGGCTGGCGCGGCGTGATCGCGGACGAGTTCACCTTCGCGAACGTGCGGCGGGTGGCGCAGGCGCACGCGGCGGCACTTCTGGCGGGTGGTGGGCGCAGCGCGGTGGTGGCGCACGACACGCGCTTCCTGGGCGGGGCGTTCGCGGGCGCGGCGGCGCGGACCCTGGCGGACGCAGGCCTGGACGTGACGCTGCTGGGCGGGCCGACGCCCACCCCGGCGCTGTCGCACGCGACGCGGGCGGGTGGGCACGCCGGGGGCGTGATGATCACCGCGAGTCACAACCCGGGGCAGTACCAGGGGTACAAGCTCAAGGGGCCGTACGGGGGGAGCGCCACGCCGGCGCTGGTGCAGGAGGTGGAGTCGCGCATCGACGCGCCGCTGACCGTGGGTGCCGGGGGCGCGCTGTCGGACGGGAGTGCGCGGGAGGCGTACCTGTCGGCCCTGGCGGGGCTGGTGGACACGGGCGCGATCCGCGCGTCGGGCCTGCCGGTGTACCACGACGCGATGCACGGCGCGGCCGGCGGCTGGATCGAGCAGTTCACGCGGGAGCACCTGGGCGTGCCGTTCCACGGGCTGCGGCAGGCGCCGGACCCGCTGTTCGGCGGCGTGAACCCCGAGCCGATCCCGTCGAATCTGGAGGCGACCGCGCAGGCTATGCGGGGCGTGTCGGGTCCGGCGTTCACGATGGTCACGGACGGCGACGCGGACCGTATCGGGGCGGTGCTGGCGGGCGGGGCGTTCTTCAACAGTCATCAGATCTTCGCGGTGCTGCTCCATCACCTCGCGCGGCGGGGCCTGCGGGGGCGGGTGGTGCGGACGGTCTCCACGAGCGGCATCATCGAGCGGCTGGCGCGGCATCACGGGCTGGAGGTCGTGCAGACCCCGGTGGGCTTCAAGTACATCACCGATCATTTCCTGGAGGGCGAGGCGGACCCGGCGCGGCAGGTGCTGATCGGCGGGGAGGAGTCCGGCGGGATCGGCGTGCAGGGGCACGTGCCCGAGCGGGACGGGCTGCTGAACGGCCTGCTGCTGCAGGAGACGGTCGCGGCGACGGGGCTGGGGCTGGACGAGCAGTTCCGGCAGATCGAGGCGCTGCTGGACTTCCGGCATCACTACGACCGCGTGGACCTGCACCTGCCGGGCCCGGTGAACCGCGCGGCGCTGATGGACGACGTGGCGAACACCGCGCGGCTGGGCGCGCACGCGGTGCAGGACGTGATCACGCTCGACGGCGTGAAGCTGGCGTTCGACGGGGGGTACGGGATGGTGCGCGCGTCCGGGACGGAACCCGTGGTGCGGCTGTACGTGGAAGCCCCGAGTCCGGGTGAGGTGCAGGGCATCCTGGGGCAGTTGCGGACGCTGACGATGCGGCACCTGAGCTGAATCCAGCACAGAGGCGGCCCGGTGCGATCGTCCGGGCCGCCTCCTTCGCTGGGTTCAGCCGGGCTGGAGGTGCCCGGCCCGGACGTGCTCCAGCGCGCCCAGGACGTCGTCCACGAGGTCGCGGGGGTCCTCGATCCCGACGCTGAGGCGCACGAGGCCGGGCGTGACGCCCTGGCGGCGCAGGGCTTCCTCGCCCAGGAGGTGGTGGGTGGTGCTGCCCGGGTGGCACGAGAGGCTTTCCACGTCGCCGAGGCTGACGGCCTGCGTGAACAGCGTCAGGTGGTTCAGGAACGCGTAGGCGGCGGCCTGGGTGCCCAGGTCGATGCTGAGCAGCCCGCCGAAGCCGCTCATCTGCCGCGCGGCGACCGCGTGGCCGGGGTGGCTGCGCAGGCCGGGGTAGTGCAGGGCCTTCAGGGCGGGGTGGCCGTCCAGCGCCTGCGCCAGGGCAGCGGCGCCCTCGCAGTGGGCGTGCATGCGCAGCGGGAGGGTCTTCATGCCGCGCAGGAACAGGTACGCCTCGAAGGGGCCCAGCGACGCGCCGACGTGCCGCAGGCCGACGCCGCGCAGCTCGGCCAGCAGGTCCGCCGGGCCTGCGACGACGCCGCCGATGGCGTCCCCGTGACCGCCGAGGTACTTGGTGGCGCTGTGCATGACGAGGTCGATGCCGTGTTCGGCGGGGCGGGTCAGGGCGGGCGTGCTGAAGGTGTTGTCCGCGACGCTCAGGGCGCCGCAGGCCTGGGCGGCGCGGGCGATCCGCGCGAGGTCCACGATGCCGAGCGCGGGGTTGGTGGGCGTCTCGACCCAGATCAGGCGCGTTCGGGGGCCGGTCAGGGTCTCCACCCCGGCCTCGTCGGGGGCCTCGTGGACGGTCACGCCGAACTTCGCGGCGACCTCGTGCAGGAAGCCGGTGGTGCCGCCGTACAGCGGCGCGACGAAGATCACCTCGTCACCGGGCTTGAGCAGGGTCAGGCACAGGGCGGACACGGCGCCCATGCCGCTGGCGAAGGCGACCGCGTCGGGCAGGTTTTCTAAGCTGGCGACCTTCTGCTCGAAGGCGCGGACGGTGGGGTTGGTCAGGCGCGAGTAGAAGTAGCCCTGTTCCTCGCCCGCGAAGAGACGCGCGCCGCGTTCGGCGCTGCCGTACCCGAAGGTGGAGGTCGCGTAGATGGGCGTGGCGTGCGCCCCGGTGGCGGGGTCGAGGCCGTGCCCGGCGTGCACGGCGCGCGTGCGGAACGCGCGGTCTGGATTGTGGGTCATGGCCCACTGTACCGCGCTTCCCTAACGGACGTTTGTTCATTCCGTCTGGCGGGCGGCGCTGTCCCGCGCAGCCGATCACGCCCGCAGGCCCGGCGGCTATGGTGTCGCGGTGAGCGCCACCTCTTTCCCACCGGGCCTGCGGGCCGAGACCGCTCAGCTGCTGCGCCTCGCCGCGCCGGTGATCGTGTCGCAGTTCAGCCTGAACGCCCTGGCGCTGATCAGCACCGCCGTGATCGGCCGCCTGGGCGCCGGGCCGCTGGCCGCCGTCGCGTACGGCAGCGCCACGTACTACCTGGGCTTCATCGTGCTGATCGGCGTGATGCTCGCGGTCGCGCCGCGCGTGGCGGCCGCGCACGGCGCCGGGGACACGCGCGGCGTGGCGCGGGCGGCGCAGGGGGGCCTGTGGCTCGCGGGGCTGCTCGCGGCGCTGTTCCTGCCGCTCGCGTTCCTCGCCGCGCACCTGATCACGCGCGGCGCCCCGGCCGGGATCGACGGGGAACTGGCGGGCACGTACCTGCGCCTGTACGCGCTGGGCATGCCCGCCACGCTGGCGTTCAGTGCGCTGCGCGGCGCGCTGGAGGGCACCGGGCAGCCGCGCGTGGTCACGGCGGTCGCGCTGGGCGCCGTGGGCGTGGCGGGGCTGCTCAGCCCGGCCCTCAGCTACGGGTGGGGCGCGCTGCCTGCGCTGGGGCTGAGCGGCGCGGCGCTGGCGACGGTCGCGGCGTCGTGGGGCAGCGCGCTGACGCTGGCGTGGGTGGCGCGGCGCCGCCTGCCCCGCCCGGCCCTGCCGCGCGCCGAGGTGATGGGCGAACTGCGCGCCCTGCTGCGCCTGGGCTGGCCGATCGGCCTGACCCTGGGCGCCGAGGGGGGCCTGTTCACGGTGACCAGCCTGCTGATGGCCCGCTTCGGCCCGCAGGCGCTCGCGGCGCACAACGTGGCCCTGCAGGTCATCACGGCGGTGTTCATGGTGCCGCTGGGACTGGCGACCGCCACGGGCATCCGGGTGGCGCAGCACGCCGGGGCGGGGCAACTGCGGCTGTCGCGCCGCGCGGGCCTGCTCGGCATGGGACTGGCGATCGCGGTGATGCTGCTCGTGAGCGTGACGTACGTCCTGACGCCCGAACGGGTCATCGGCGTGTTCGTGAACGTCCGCGACCCGGCGAACGCGGCGGTCGTGGCGGGCGCCTCGGCGCTGCTGCTGATCGCCACGCTGTTCCAGGCCTTCGACGGCCTGCAGGTCACCGCGAACGCCGCGCTGCGCGGCCTGCAGGACACCCGCTGGCCGCTGCTGATCTCGCTGATCGCCTACTGGGCGCTGGGTCTGGGCAGCGGCGCCGCGCTGGCCTTCGGGCTGGGGCTGGGACCGCGCGGCCTGTGGTTCGGGCTGACCGCCGGGCTGTGCTTCGCGGGCGTGACGCTGCTGGCCCGTTTCCTGCGGCGCACGGGAGCGGGGCGGGCCGCGCCCGGCGGAGCATAAAGCCCAGGTAAACGCCGTCCTGCGGCAGCCGCAGCGGAAATCAGGGAAGGTAGGGGGACAGGCCTTCCGCTGCCCCATGCCCGCCCACGTCCGGTGGACTGACCGGCCTTCAGCCGGTGGCGGTGGCCGACGCCCCTCTCCCGGAGGTTTCATCCGCATGACCCACACTCCCGAGGCCCCCGGCGGGGCCGATCTGCCGCGCCTGCCCGTCACGCTGACCGTGAACGGGGAGGCGCACGACCTGAACCTCGACCCGCGCGTGACGCTGCTCGACGCGCTGCGTGAACACCTGCACCTGACCGGCACGAAGAAGGGCTGCGACCACGGCCAGTGCGGGGCCTGCACGGTCCTGCTGGACGGCCAGCGGGTCCTGAGCTGCCTGTCCCTGGCGGTCATGCACGACGGTCAGGACGTGACGACCGTCGAGGGCCTGGGCACCCCCGATAACCTGCACCCGCTGCAGGACGCCTTCATCCGGCACGACGGCTACCAGTGCGGGTACTGCACGCCGGGGCAGCTGTGCTCCTCGGTGGGCACGCTGGACGAGATCGCGCGGGGCGTGCCCAGCCACGTCACCGCCGACCTGAACGCGGTGACGTTCAGCGCCGAGGAACTGCGCGAGCGTCTGAGTGGCAACATCTGCCGCTGCGCCGCGTACCCGAACATCATCGCGGCCGTGACCGAAGTGCACGCCGCCGGTGACGGCGCGTGAGGGCCTTCTCGTACACCCGCGCGGACTCGCCGCAGGGCGCGGCGCAGGCCGCCGAGGCCATCGGCGCGAAGTTCATCGCGGGCGGCACGAACCTGCTGGACCTGATGAAACTGGACATCGAGCAGCCCAGCCGCCTGGTGGACGTCAGCCGCCTGAACCTGCGCGGCGTGACGGACACCCCGGACGGTGGCCTGCACGTGGGCGCTCTGGTGACGAACACCGATCTCGCCGCGCACCCGCGCGTGCGGAGCGACTACGGCGTCCTGACCCGCGCGATCATGGCGGGCGCGACCGGGCAGATCCGCAACAAGGCCTCGACCGGCGGGAACCTGCTGCAGCGCGCCCGCTGCCCGTACTTCTACGACACGAACCTGCCGTGCAACAAACGCGATCCCGGCTCGGGCTGCGCGGCGCTGCGCGGCCTGAGCCGCACGCTGGCCGTGATCGGCACGAGCGACGCCTGCATCGCGCAGCATCCGTCCGACATGGCCGTCGCGCTGCGCGTGCTGGACGCCACGGTGACCACCCTGAAACCCGACGGCGCGGCGCGCACCCTGACGCTGGACGAGTTCTACCGCCTGCCGGAGGACACCCCGCACCTCGAAACCACCCTGGAACCCGGCGAGCTGATCACCGGCGTGACCCTGCCCCCTCCGGTGGGCGGCACGCACCTGTACCGCAAGGTCCGGGACCGCGCGTCGTACGCGTTCGCGCTGGTGTCGGTGGCGGCCATCGTGGACGGCGACCGGGTCCGCGTGGCCTTCGGCGGGGTCGCCCCGCGCCCCTGGCGCGTCCCGGACGCCGAGGACGCCTACGCCCGG